>NZ_AXBJ01000019.1:0-78581 GCF_000473345.1 Rhodanobacter sp. OR87 | reverse complement strand
CGTGCCACCCGATTGAATGCTAACTCAGCGGACTCACCTGCTTGCCCGGACAAGAAGCTGCGACCAAAGAGTTGCTGCTGATTGATGATGTGAGCGCTGATAGCCGACTGCTCGTTGGCCGCTACCGCGGTTTCCAGTGCCACCAGTTCTTGGAGCAGTAGTAAGCATAGGCCCCGTTCCCGCTCCGGTGCGGAGGCGGCAGCATGCTGTAACTCTTGCCGATAGTGATTGAGCAAAATTGCGACACTCTCCATGTGGCACCTAACGCTGGAGTTAAGCGGCGGCGTAGCCGTCCGCCTTGAACGAAATGTTAGACACCGACCACGCAATGCTAACCGACGAGTGCCTTGAGACGCCGAACCTCGGCGATAAGTAAGGGAATGTCTTGGCGAGCATGGGCGATGAAATCTTGGTCTGCGTGAGTTGCATCCGTGAGATAGATGTCAGGGCTCGCGCCATCCAAGCCGCCGGTGCGAATGAAGTCTGAGCCGGACGCGTGGTCGCGACCCTCGATGAAGGATTGCCATGGTGCAGCCGTTGCAGCATTGCAACGAGCTTCGATCTTGCAGATTTCTTCATCGGTCACCGAAACACTCCGTGAGGTGTCTAACGCTGGAATTGAGCGGCGGCGAAGCCGTCCGCCTCGAATGACTGGTTAGGCCTTACGCCCGACGAACCAGCGAAAGCGACCGATAATCCAGCCGAGCCCCAAGCCAATGACGGCAGCTGAAAAAACGCTAGGGAAGACAAAGTAGCCTGCCAGCGCGCCGAGGACTAGACCGATGAGGCCGTAGACCGCTGCGTAGCGACGGGCGGAAACGGACTGAGGCGCAGATGTCATGGAATTAGCTTGCTCGGAATTCACGGATATTCCTTGAAAGGCCTAACGCTAGAGTTAAGCGGCGGCGAAGCCGTCCGCCTTGAACGAACTGTTAGGCGGCCCCGAGGCGCGACCTTTGATGGACGATAGCGCCACACCAAACGCACTACAAGAACGCGAAATGGTGAGGGCCTGCGTACGACAGACAAGCTGCTGACGAGATGGTGACGTTGCTACGCACCGCGCGTGCGGAAGACGCGATGGATGCGCAAACGAACACGCGCGCAAGTTGCGAAGAACTGCCCCAGCGCACGCGCGCAACACGCGCAGGCCAGCCCGACGCCGAACGAAGAAACCAAGGTGATGCGGAGCGCGACCTGGACGCTGGCGTTGACTTGCCACTGACCCGGAAAGCTCTTGAAGCCTAACGCTTGAGTTAAGCGGCGCGCGGCTTTTCGCGCGTCCGCTTGGACGACTGGTTAGGCTTGCGCCCAAAGACCGCAAACTCACCGACTAGTATTAGCAGCAGCCCGATGAGCCATGCAGGCATCCAGAAAACTAAGAACGTGACGAGCTGGAAGGATACGTGGTTTGCGTAAAGGTCGGGGCTGGGTGGCCCAGAAAGGGCTGCGTGGGTACGCCAAACGCAGTGAGCCAACATGCCAACGAGCCACAAACATGTGGTAGCTGTGTAGATGGTCTGTGGCTTACGGAGCGTATTTCGCATTTGAAGCCTAACGCTGGAATTGAGCGGCGGCGGAGCCGTCCGCCTCGAATGAGTTGTTAGGCTAGCAGCCCCCAGCGATCACGAAAACCATTTTTGCCAGAGGCTCGCTAGAAACGCAAAAATTGCAACCAAGATGAGTGTGTAACGCAAGCCGTTTACCGAGGAAAGTGTGGCATGCGTGATGCGATATAAGACAGATTGGCGCTGCTCAACGCGGTCAAGACGGCCGGTCATTTCCTGCACCATACGACGAATATTTTCGTGATCCTCGACGGTCCAAGGATATGAATCTAAGTCGCGCTCTGGCCGAGCGTCCCTTTTGGCGTTAGAGCTAAGCTCATAGTCGTTGAGCTGGATCCAGCGTGACTCCGTGTCTTTTTCAATGCTCATTGCTTGGTGCTCACGAGGGTTTTGAGATTGGCCTAACGCTTGAGCTAACCGGCGCGAACCCGCGCAGCGGGTTTGCGTCCGGTTGAGCGAATAGTTAGGCGCGCATTAGTTGCTCGCCTTTTCGAGGTTGTACAGAAACTCGTGATGCTCGCCACCGACTTCCACGTCCAATCGGACCTGCTGCCGTGTGCTGGTAACACTCGGTAACGACACCATCACAACGCCACCGTACCACGTCCCAGGAAACACGGTTTGCTTCTTGAGTATCGTTGACGATAAGGCCCGTAAGTTCTCCTGCCCTTGTTCTGCCAATGCTGCAAATCGTGCGCTAGTGTTGGCATTTGCTACATTTTGCGCCGCCTGCGCTGCGGCATAATTGTATGTGGTGCTCGAATAATTTCCATACCCGTAGGCGCTTACACCATTGCTGGCATATGCGGACCCCGAATAGGTTCCGTAGGTATGTGAATACCCAGCATTCGCTGCGTTTATTGAGTCCGTAGCGCCAGCGAGCGCGACGGCAAATGCCGCCCATGCTTGACGCCGCTTTTCTTGTGCTACTAGCTGGTCGTAGGTATAAACGTGTAGTGCTTCCACTCGCCCATTTACCGTATCGGACGCAGATACGTTTTCCGTTGAGAAGACCAAGTCATTTGTCAGCCCGTTGTGTACGGCGATTACGAATGCACCCTGATCCCCACTTTTAATCCTGTTGCTACGCGGCGTCACGGCAACCGTGTTTAGCTGTGTGGATATGATCGTGTTTTGGCCGTCTTGAAAGACAGACCGCTCACCACGGGATGGCACGGCGGTCAGTGAACCGTAGGTGGCGCAACCCTGTAGGCTACAAAGAACGAGCGCAACGGCTCCCAACATTAAAAGCTTCACGGCGATTCCCCTTGTGCAAGGCGTCTGGACCGCGTGCCGACGGCGCGGCCACGCAGTGATTGGATACGTGGCAACAACACACGCACCTACTTTTCACACGCAATGATCGTGCCAGATTTGGTAGCGCCCTAACGCCCGAGGTAACCGGCGCGAACCCCGCGTAGTGGGGTGAGCGTCCGGTTGACCGAGATGTTAGCACCCACTGCGAGGCCGACCTTTGATCTCGAAGTCTGGAGCCGGCAAGCCCAGCGGCGTATAGAGATGGCTTATGACGAGCGAAGGGACACCCCGACTTGCAACCTCCATTGCATCACCATCTACCAGCGAAGCGTCGAAGCCGTCGGTGAAATGTGCAAAACCTTTGTTTGCAGCGTGGAACACGGCGAGTAACGCGCTCTCGGCCTGCAAGGCCGGACCGGAATAATGAGAAATGGCTACGGTTGGTGTGACCAACCCCAACGGCCCCGACGAATTTGAGAAAGACTCTATGCCTACGTCGTCTTGCCGGCGGCGTGGCAACTTGACGTTTTGTAAGTGGCTGCCTTGAACACAGAGACCTAAAAACTCCAAGAGGGCTCGGCAGTGAATTAGACCAGCTTCGATTGCCGGGTTAATAAATGCGTTGGAATTTCCCTCGATCGATAACTTCCCGTCGAAGTAAATTTCCATTCGCCTCGGCGCATCCCAAGCCATGCGGTACTTGAGCGCAAGCGCGAGTGCGCTGACAGCGCCCAAGCTGTAAGGTACAAGCCGATTCAGAATATAGTCGCGGTCCATCTGTGGGTGCTAACGCTAGAGTTAAGCGGCGCGCGGTTTTCCGCGCGTCCGCTTGGACGAAATGTTAGACCTGTTTACGGGCACTCGGGAAGGCTCAATAGGTTGTTCGGCTGCTCGCCGTCATTCTGAGTCTTGATGTACTTGTTGCCAGCGGCGCTGACGGCGACAACAACCCAAACAGACTGACCGTTGACGCTAACCCAGAATCGCCACTTGCCGGACTCTATGCCAGCAATTGCGTCTTGTTGGGAAATTTTCCAGCGCTCACCGTTGCCGATGCCCCCGATACTTTGAATGCGCTCATGCGCGCTTTGACGATTGGTCTTGTTGATGCACATGATCTGATGATCTGTCACTTTCCTGCCTCCACTGCACGCTGACTATCTCAGCGATGCTATCAAAGCACCCGGACGTCTCATCTGCTGAGACAGGTCTAACGCTGGAGTTAAGCGGCGGCGAAGCCGTCCGCCTTGAACAAAATGTTAGAACTTACTGCCGACATTATTGTGGAAGTTCTGACCTAAGAACGAACTTGCCAGAAAGTGCTGCGCTTGCAGCGCCGATCTCTTGTGATGGAGGCGGAACACGAATGACCAATGCATGTCCTTCTGGTGCCTGCTGAGCCCTGGTTGCGTAGCCGTCGCGCCATTGTTGAGGGGCTTGAAGAAGAATCTTCTCGGCTCGCAGCGATATCTGGAACAAACTGCAACTCGGGCACTCGAAGTATTTGCACTTGTTGAAGTCGACGAGGCAAAAGTCCGCTGGAGATCCGCATAGGGGGCAGTCTTGCTTGATCACCTCTCTCTCGGGCACAGCAATCTCCATTGAGTTCTAACGCCCGAATTCAGCGGCGCGAGCCGTAGGCGAGCGTCCGCTGGAATGAGATGTTAGGCGCGGCCATCAAAGAATAGCGACCACACCGCTAGAATCGTCCCGATTACCGTGAAAATACCTAGGATAATATTTAACCAAAGCAGTCGGCCGGAAAGCGCCTTGTTTGACTGTGTGTACTCGCGTATGGAACTTCCGACGTCTTGCGCGCACCGGGCAAATAATGCGGCGCGCTGCTGTTCCCAGACCTTACTGTTTACCTGGGAGTCCGTGTAGAGTGCGGTAAGAAGATCTTCGATGGACTTATCTTTGATGTACTCGTCGCCCTTCATAACACGCTGCCTTTCTTGTTGCTACTGACGTGTAGCCGAATGAAACGTGGACCTCAGCGCACCGGTTTGGGCGACGTATTAGATGCTGCCGGCTCGGCTGGTTGTATTTGTTGGCGCATCGGGTAACTATGTTTGGCCAGTGCAACAACGGCCTCGCCGAAGTGCGCGGTAGGGTGAACCCTGCACCAATTCTCGACCCAGTTAAGTAGAGGATACGCAGTGGATTCGTTTGGAAATACGTCATAGGTATGAGGCTCGGCCATGTTGTATCCCGTTTCGAACCCAAGAAGATACATCGTGAAGCCTTGAGTTTCGTTTGCGTACGCGGCCGAGCCTATGCCATCCAACCTAGCCCTTTCCATAACCGATACGAAGTTTGGACACGTGACGCCACCGACGCCGCCAGCGATGAAGAAACCCCCACCAGTATCGGATGCTTGCGCCGACCCGGCGATCACGGCGAGCCCTAGAATCACCACTTGGAACAATCTCTGCACGCCCGTTCCCCTTGATGCGCGCTAGCAGCGCCTAACGCTTGAGGTAAGCGGCGCAAAGACCGCGTAGCGGGATTTGCGTCCGCTTGACCGAATTGTTAGGCACGGGTGTCACGCTTGCTGTAAATAAGTAGCAACAACACGATGATAACCGCTGCCCAACTTGGAATGGTAGCGAGCCAGCCAGCCGCTTGATACAACAACCAGCCAATAAAGGCCACGGCCACGAGGACGAATGGGAGTGCCAAAAGCCACTTGATCGCGGTAGCCAGATGCCGAGCGATGCCAATAAGGCGACTATCTCTGGTGAGGTCAATGGCTGACCACAATGCCATGATTGGAAAGAACACCGCGCCACCCGCGATGAGCCACCCCTTCCAGTGCGCGAGCGTGACGACGCCAGAAAATAGCGCCCAAATCTCGAGTGCGGAGAACCCGACGAACAGGATGACGAGGCCCCATTTGCCGGCAAGAGTTTGGTCAAAAGCCTGGGCCTCTCGAACCTCGTTCATAGTCTCCCCCCGTGCCTAACGCTGGAATTGAGCGGCGGCGAAGCCGTCCGCCTCGAATGACTGGTTAGGCAACGAGCCGCCAAACGAGGCCACTTGCAAAAATAATGTACCAGATGCTAACGAGGGCTAGCACTGCGGGAATTTGCCACCACCAAAGAAAACGCCACCGACGGACCAATGCCAAACCACTCAGCAAAAACAACAACAGGAACGCTATAGACAACGCGGCGGTCGGTGGTGACCCCTCGGAATGCTGAGATGCCGACAGGCCGAACAGAAGCAACCAAAAGCCGGCAAGCAACAACCAGAACCAGCCAGTGATCTTGATGTAATTGATGCGAGCCAATTTTGAATGCCTAACGCTGGAATTGAGCGGCGGCGTAGCCGTCCGCCTCGAATGAGTGGTTAGGTTGCCTTGCAGCACGGCAGAACAAGCCACTCAGCTTTTGTCGAAGTTGCCCGCATCTAGCTTCGCGCCGCAGGATGGGCAAGTAGGACGTATGGCAGCGAAGACGCTTGGCAAATCAGCAAAACCTTCCACCCGGTGGCTACCACCATTGAAGTTATCGAGTGAGTAGCTCTCCCACATAGACGAGTAAGGCTGATCGTTTTCGCGAAGGCACAATGCGCCTTTGTGACCGCACACACATGTCATTGGGTACTTCGTTCGCATGCTCACATTGTACCTACCTCAGATTCTGCTGTAGCCGTGTATCACTGGAGTTGAGCGTCGGCGTAGTCGGCCGCGTGAAGGAAAATTAGCGTCGACGAACGGTGGCCGCCTTTATGAGGCCGAAGGTCTTGATATCGGCTGTTGCGACAAACACCCATCCCCCTTCGAGGACCGCTATAAAAGACACCTCTTTAGATTTGCCGCCCGCTATAAGCCCAGCCAGCATCCCAATGGGCCCCAGCGCTACCGCGCCGACTGCACCCCACCCAAGCGTACCCGAGAGTCGTTTGACTGACTGCTCTGTTGCTACCTCCACGGACTCGATGCGATGCAGTGGAATTGCTCCACTTCCATACCCAGGAAGGTTTATCTTGGCGCCGGATACAAGATGGGCTGTACCCGTACCGAAATTTCCGCCAACAAAAGTGACTTTGCCCATTTTATTAGCGGACGGCGATGACTCCACCAGAATGTCGCTCGGACGCCCGTCGTCTTCCATATCTTCCATTTCTACTACCCCTTCAAAGTGGGAGTTCTGGTTCCGTCACTCCATGACTTGCGTGATCTTGACCAACCTAACGCCTGAGTTAAGCGGCGGCGAAGCCGTCCGCTTGGACGAGGAGTTAGACGGTTGCGACGCAGCACGCTCGGGCGACGATGTGGGCGCACGACGAACGCGAAGCTTGAGCAACCAACCACCCCAAAACTGCCAGCTCTGAAAGCTCAGGCTTGCGACGACACTGCGCGAAATGCTGCTGCGGCGACGGACGACAAGCCAGCGCGAAGCTGAGCGAAACACACGATACGGCAAACCAACACGAGCTGCCGACTAACGCTAGAGTTAAGCGGCGCGCGGTTTTTCGCGCGTCCGCTTGGACGAACTGTTAGGCATAAGCCCACAGCAACATGCCGCCTAGTGGTAGCAGCGCGAACAAGACTGCAACACCGAGGCAGCCCGAACCGCCGGATGCGGAACCGCTTGAGGAGAATTGCTCGCTATCTTGCGATGGGTGCGAACGCAACCAATTTGAGTGGCAGGCTTGGCAGAAGAACTTTGGCTTACCGTTACGCCACGCCTCAATGGTGCGGTTGTTGTGCCGAGTAAGGGTATGGCAGCGGGAGCACTTGAAGAACTTCTCCGGCGGTTGACGCTTCGGAACGAGCTTGGCGACCAACGCCAAGACGGCCACAACAATGACAGCGACGCCAAAGATCGTCTCCGGTGCCACGGACTTCCCCCCTTATGCCTAACGCTAAGTAGACCCCAAAAGTGGGGTGTTGCGCCGAGTATGCGGCGCCGCTCCTGACCGCACAAGCAGCGGATTCCTACATCGGATCATGGCCTTGCACGGATGCCCTGTGCGTGGTGGGCGGGCATGCTGCCGTTGTTATCAGCGACTTTTGAGGGTGTATGAGTTACCCGGGCGAAAGTGAGGGTGTAACGGGGGCAAAAACGCCGCGGTTGCTGGATCAGGTGCGTGCGCGGTTGCGCTTGAGGCATTACAGCTTGCGGACGGAGCGGGCGTATGTGGGCTGGATTCGGCGGTTCATCCTGGCCCATGGCAAGCGGCATCCGCGCGACATGGGGGTGGCGGAGGTCGAGGGCTTTCTGAGTACGTTGGCCGTCGAGGGCAAGGTGGCGGCTGGCACGCAGAACCAGGCGCTGTCGGCGCTGTTGTTTCTGTACAAGGAGGTGTTGTCGGTCGAGTTGCCGTGGATGGAGACGGTGGTGCGGGCGAAGCGGCCGCAGCGGGTGCCGGTGGTGCTCTCGCGGGACGAGGTGAACCGGCTGCTGGCGATGCTGGATGGCCGCTTCGGCCTGATGGCCTCGCTGTTGTACGGCTCGGGCATGCGGCTGATGGAATGCGTGCGGTTACGCGTGAAGGACGTGGATTTCGAGCTCAACCAGATTTGCGTGCGCGACGGCAAGGGTGGCAAGGATCGGCATGTGCCGTTGCCGCGGCGCCTGCGTGAAGCACTGCAGGCGCAGCTGGAGCGGGTGCGCCTGGTCCACCAGCAGGATCTGGCGGCGGGCCTGGGCGCGGTGTGGCTGCCGCATGCGCTGGCGCGCAAGTATCCGTCGGCGCCGCGCGAGCTGGGCTGGCAGTATGTGTTTCCGTCGGACCAGCTGTCGCGCGATCCGCGCGATGGCGAGCGGCGGCGCCATCACGTGGACGAGGCCGGCCTCCAGCGCGCCGTACGCAACGCGCGGCTCAAGGCCGGCATCGTCAAGCCGGCCACCTGCCATACCCTGCGCCACTCCTTCGCCACCCACCTGCTGGAGGCCGGGCAGGACATTTTCTGCATGCCCATCAAATCGTGTCGCGACGGGGCGCTGACAGTTCTCTCAAGTTACAGTTGCCAGAACTACATGAGTATCCCTCCGTGCCTTTGCGCGTCGTCCGTCCGAATTCAAACCGACTTATAGAAGCTGGCTACCCGGCAGTTGCTCATGTTCCGTTCCTTGTTCGCGAGGACGGTAGCTATCCCGCGCTTGAAAACCGTTACATTCGAGCCCGCGCGCTTTGTGAGTGGCCGCTCAGGATGGGAACGAACGGTACGCCAGCCGAACCCAGGAGGGCATTTCAGACTGAGGCAAGTTGCATGGCGCTTGCACGCCGCATGCGGGAATTTGTTGCCTGGGTTGAGCGCGGGTTTCCTCGAGGGGAGCCCCTAAATCTCGCAACTATGTCGTACGGCGATGTTTGTAAATGGCAGGACGGCCTTGTGAGCGGTGTGCTTTCCAGCAGCGGCAGGCCTCTGGCTAACGTTACGATCAACCTTTATGTGGCAGAAGCTTGTTACTTCCTAACGTGGCTTTCGTTAGTACCTGAACGAGACGACGGAAAGCCAATGAGGTCTGCTTTTGAGATAATGACGCGGGAAACCACCATTTGGCACCGCAATGGTGATGGTGCGCATAAACGGTCGCATAGCGTTGTTTCGCGGATAGGGAGTCTCGATGTAGTACCGAGTCGGGAGCTGGCTCTACCTACTCCCGGTGAAGTCAAGACGTGGCTAAGCGCCATGCGTCATCGTAGCCCGATCAAGGCCTTGATGGCTGAGGTCATTACTACGAGTGGAATGAGGATCAACGAGGTGAACTCGATGGAGGTAGATACCCTTCCTCCACGCACGCGTTGGAAGATTGTCGCCGAGCGCGTTCATTTCTTTATCAAAAGAGGTGTCAAAGGAGGCAAAACCACACCAACGAGTGACGTAGCCCGGAGAGGTAGGACGGTATCGTTACCCATTGACGTGGCGGAAAAAATTCACGTGTACCGCGAAGAGGCGCGCGAGCTTCAAATACGTCGCTGGATTCGCGAGCCTACGGACAAGGCTGAACAAGCGCGCCGAGCTCGTACCAAACCGACGCGGCTTTGGCTAAGTGAAAGCAGCAACCAACCATTCGCTAACCAGCAGCTGCGGCGGGTATGGTCAGACGTGGCCGGAAGTCCGCCTGGCTGGAGCCCGCACGCTGGAAGAAGGTACTTCGCGGTGGAATGGCTCGTTGAATCCGCCTCGCTTCGATTATCTGCAACCAGCGGGCCAGTAGACTTTGGCTGGATAGATCAAGTCATGCGAAACCAGATCGATACGTTTCTCCGCCCTACACTGGGCCATCTGTCGCTTGAAACTACCAACCTCTATATTCGCGGCGCCATATGGCGGCTAGCGGACGTGCTTGGGGTGCCGTCGTTGAAATACCAGGACGCCCAAGACACGGGCCAAGTTCGAACTTTGGGGAATCAAAGCACTCGAAAGAGTCACGCAATTCCCGTCAGAGAGGGACCATGATGGATGGGGACGGCGTTACTTCTAATTTTTCCAGAATCCTCCATCCTAATAAGGGATATCTGTGCAAACCGATAGATTTTGTTGAATTATGGATCGGCGCATCGGAAAAATTAACCGGGGCGGGTCGAAAATCGTGGAACGGCGGCTTTGAAGGTCGAAGAGATCTGGCGGACTTGGTCTGGCCTGCGCTACAGACCTTAGCCCGTGATTGGGGACAGAGCAGTCTGGTCCAAGCGGCTGCGGCCCTACGATCTTTCTGGCGCTTCCTGGATAGTTACGAAGCTGTTTTTGAGGGTGAAATCACGCGGGATGTGCTGGGAGGCGCCTTGGGGCAGTTGTGGCTGTATCCCCCGCCTGGGGTGCGTGGCGGCACGCCACGCCCAGGCTACTATTCACTGGTCGCCCAGATATTAAAAATGGCGCTGGGGCCGACGCAGTTTCATTGGCCCAACGCGCCTCGCTCGATATCAAATGACAAAGACATCCCGGCCGAAGAAGAAGCTCGAGCGGCTTTCCACCTGCTCGCCGAGCAAGCCAAGAAGATATTTCGTCGTTGGAAGCGTGCGGATGAATTAGCCCAGCAGGGACGCAATTTGCTGGACATTCCGCGCAAACAACAAGGTAAAGATGGGCGAATGCTCCATTTCTACGTTACTGAATCGGATATTCATGCCACCTACCGCGCCATCATCCAGCGCCTCGGAGATCCCCTGCCCAGGAGTACGCAAATCTGCGCTTTGTTTGGACTTGTGGAGAAAAAAGGTGTCCCGCCTTGGTGGCATCGGACTGGATTGAACCTTGATGATGCTCAATATGGCCTCTATCCAAGCCCTTCAGACTTATACTGCTTGTCGCAACTGTTCATGGCGCGTACTGGGTGGAACCCCTCGACGGTGTATTCCATCGATATCTCAAACCCACTCTGGGCGCGTATCCACGGAAGACCAGACAATGACATATGGGTTATAGAGAGCTGGAAGGAGCGATCGAAAGGCTGGCAAACCACGCTCTGCCGCGGACGCGTACAGACTGGTCCGCTGCACATCGTCCAGGCCCTGATCGATCGGACGAAACCGCTGCGAGACTTGCTTGCAACTGGGGCTCATCGCCTCAGTACTGACGCTTCGGTCGACGTAGATGCAGCTCGTCTATCGTCCTTCGTCAAAACATCTCCCTGGCTTGCCGCGGGAAACAACAGATTCTCAGGTCGTGTTGTTTCTATCAATCGCTCCCAGCCGAATGAAGCATCAAGCTGGTTTCGTCAGAAGGTTGTAGCCCACAACGCTCAAGCCGAGGAGAGAAATGTAGAGATCGATAAGGACAACGCCGCCGCGGCTATCAAGAACGCGCTACTCGCAAAGACAAACGCCACGTTACCGATCGGACAGCTTAAGCCTTTGGTCACCATTCGTCGGCGCGCCATCGCCATTCCCTTGACGTTTGTCCCAAGTGATTGGCGAGACGTATTTGCCACACATGTTTTTCAGGAGTCGCGCTACAGCATGGTAATGGTTCAGTGGGCGCTCGGGCAAAGGCACCTCACCAGTACGCGCCATTACCTTCGGAACCGGCTCTGGAGACAGTTCTCAGAAAAACGGCTTCAGCAGGCTCAAGAGGTCTTGTTCGAGGAATTGGGTGCTGGGCGCTGTGACCCCACCATCCTCCACGCGCGATTGGAATTGGGAATCGTGCCGAATGAGGAACAACTTTCTCGTCTGGAGCGCTTTCGCATGAAAGCCACGCCAGCTGGGTATGTCTGCTCGACGCCATATACACCACCTCGAGAGATCGATCCAAACAACCCGCTAGACGGAAAAACCCCTTGTCGAGCCGGCACGCGTTGCCCTGGTTGCCCTCGTGGGTATGCGTTTGATGCGAGACGCATGGTACTGCGGCTGGTTGAGTTGGAAAAAATTCGCGCCTCGGTGAGCGTCGTGATTTGGTCCGAATCTCAATTGAGCGCGGACCTCGACCAACTCAGGATCGACTTGGAACAATGGTCGGCAGATGAGGTTGCGGAATACCGTGTGTTCTGGGAAGAGGAGATTCGCAACGCTCGATACCACCTTGATCCATGGTCGAGCTTCAACTAGGGGGCGCAGATGGCAAAGGCCGGGTACGCGCTGCATCCTGAAGCCGCACAGCGGCTTGCCATTGTATTGGCGACGGGCCTGGACCTTCATGCTATTCAATCGATGGGGCGCGATGAGCTGCTCGAACTCCAGGAGAAATTGGGGTACGGACGAGAATGGGGGCGTTGGATTATCCCCGAAGGCTGGGCACCAAAATCGGGAAAGACCCGTTTCCGTTGCCTGACTGTGAATACCCCAAAGGGCGATCGAATTTGGAAGGAGGCGATTCAATTCGTTTTGCTTTTGACGCTAACGCCGTCTAGGCATGAGAAAAGAAACACAATTCTGATGCCTACATCAGTGCTTCAAAAGGGGGAGATTGCGGTCCGCATGGGCAAGGTCATTGCCGAGGAAGCGGGCTCCGATGCGCGCTGGTGGAGCCGCCTTCGGTTGGCCCACGTAAAAAGTCACACTGAACGATATTTCGCCAAGGCGTTGATTGGGCTTTGCGAACGTGGGCTGGTCGCAGATGCGCCACCGGAACCAATACAAGACGATGCGCCTACTGAGCGTGATCGTTACGGCGAGGGGGCCCAGGAGCAGGCCGAAGACTCTAGCCAGGAATGGCAGCCGTTGCCCGACTTGTTTGTTGCCAAAATGGGTCGATGTGTATTGTGGATGACTCAAGAGGTCGGGCCATCGTTGTTGGAGTGCTTTGAGGCGTGCATTGATCTGAAGCTGCCGCCGGCAGCGTCGCTGTCGTGGCAAAAGCTGCCCGGGCAACGCGCTAAAAAGAGTGAATCCAATGGGTTGTCTAAGTTAAGGGGGGAATTAATAAGGTCTTGGCGATGGACCGCTCAGGACGGCTCGCCGCTTGCTCTACCAGTCGACAAAGGAGTTAGGCTCAACTTCAAGCAAAGAAAAGGGTTTGTTCAAAGCAAAGAATCATTTCTTGATTTTGCGTGGCCACCGCAGAGCTGGGGTGACATTACTAAGTTGGTGGTGACTCTCCAAGCGTGCCACGCATGGCTGCTATTCCTGGCGACGGGGCCACGAGCCTCGACACTCGTTGATTACACAACAGCCTGCTTGATCCCGGGACCTAATGGCTACCGACTTGCAGGTACCCAATGGAAAAATACGCGCGAGCGGGGTGGGCAGCGGCGCGACTGGCCACTCCCGCCTGTGTTGGTCAAGGTAGTTACACAACAGATCCTCCTTGCGTCGCTGATGAAGCGACTCGCAAGGCCGGACGATCCAGAGTCACTGGGTAAGCATCTTTGGGTGCAGATCGGGCAGGCTCGTGGAATGGTCGGTGCGCCTCTCACGGGATTCAATCACTCGTTTAAACAACTGCCGCGTGTCTTTGGATTGCAGGACCTGCTCGACCTTGATGGTTCAGTGATGCACACGCACCGTTTCCGCAAAACGCTCGCACGTATTCTTGCGCTTGCGCTGACCAGCGCACAGATCGTCCTCATGGATACCTTTGGTCATGATGATCCGGATCAGACAATCGGTTACATGCTAAGCGACAAGGCCATCGTTGCTGACGTGATGCGTATGCAGCGAGAGATTGTCATTCTCCTGGCGGTAGACGCCATAAAGGATGCGGACAACCTGGGAGGAGCATTCGGTGATGTCGTGCGCGAGAAAGTGCATGCGTTTCGCCGTATCAAGGGGTCGGACGCCTTGGAGCCAAAAGACATGTACGAGTTGGCCGACCAATTGACGCTCGGTGGGCGTGATTGGGTGCCCGTCATGGAAGGTGTCATCTGCACAATGGATCGATTCGATCACGGTCCATGCGGAGAGGGCAAAGGATTGCGTCGTGATCCGCTCAACTGTCAGGCGGGCTGCACGCATCAGTTGATTCTCGCGTATCACAAGAACATGTGCGACGACAGAATAGATGCCATTGTGCCTCTACTGGAGCGTGCCAACGAAGAGCAAAACGAACTATTGATCGCGGAACTGACCGCAAAGCTCATGAATCACCTGTTCCGCTGGCGGGAGGTCTACGAGAAGTGGCGGGAACACCCACTGATCAGGAAGTTGGTACAGGGAAAGAACATGTGGTGGGATAAGCAGGTGGTGCAAGCTGGATGAGCGACCAACCCCAAGCACTCAGAGCCCATGCGAAGGCCCGGACCGCAGAGGTCGTCGCCAAGCTACGTTCGGCCATGGCGCAGATCGAATTAGACATCGAGAAGAACGACGGGCTCTACCCATACAACGCTGGCAAACTTAATCGCGCTGAAGCCTGCCGACGTGCCCGTATTCTCACCTCAGTGCTTGGGGGAGCAGCGCATAGGGAGACGACGCTTCCGATGTTGCGTCAGTGGCTGGCCGATATTCGAACGCGTATCGCGGTCGGAAAGAAAGCGGTGCGGAAAGTCGTAACGCAGCGTGCGAATGACTGGAAAGAGCGTGCTCTTTGTGCAGAGCATTTCTCCAATCTGTACCACTTGCAGATGGTCACGCTGCAAAACAAATTTCGAGAGGCGCAGGCCCGTGTGGATGAGCTAGAGGCTGAAAATTTGAAATTGTTGGAGCAAGTATCCCAAGGCCAGATCGTTCGATTACCCACGAAGACGATCTGATGGTCTGACTTACTTACGGAGCTGCAGCCCGAGACGCCGCGTCGTCAACTAGGCCAGCCCAAGTTTATGGCGTGGCTGAAATGGCCACTAACTCTACGGAGCCAGCGTGTCTCGGTTGGGAAAATACGCTCACTTCCAACTCGACTCTGAGACTAAAAGGCTTTCAACCTAGCTGCTCCGCACCCGCCCAAGTATTTGTCAAAGTCTCAGCTTGCCGCAATACGATCTCCACGGCCTCATCCTGCTTGTCCGGCGGATACTTGTAGCGGCGCAGCAAGGTCTTCACCATCACCCGCAGCTTGGCGCGTACCGAGTCACGGACCGCCCAATCCACTGTGACGGAGTTGCGTAGCTTCTGGGTAAGCTCTACCGCAATCTTGCGCAATGTCTCGTCGCCGAGCTCACGCACGGCGGATTCGTTGTTCGCTAGTGCGTCGTAGAAGGCGACCTCATCGCGATTGAGTCCCAGCGCGTCACCGTGTTCGGCGGCTTGCTGGAACTTCTTCGCCATCGCGATCAGCTCTTCGATCACCTGCGCCGTTTCGATCGCACGGTTGCGGTAGCGGGTCAACGATGCCTGCAGCAGCTCCGAGAATTTCGCACTCTGCACCACGTTGGTCTTGAAGCGCGATTTGATCTCGCCCTTCAGCAGCCGATCCAGGAGCTCCACTGCGAGGTTGCGTTCCTTCATATGGCGCATGTCCTGCAGGAACTCCTCCGACAGCACGCCGATATCCGGTCGCTTCAGGCCGGCGGCGGCAAAGATGTCGATGACCTGATCGGACACCACGGCGCGCGAGATGATCTGGCGCAGTGCATGTTCCTTCTGCTCGTCGCTGAGCTTCTTGTCGGTGGTCGCATGCTTGGTGATCGCCGACTTGATCGCCTGCAGGAACGCCAGCTCATCACGATACGCCAGCGCCGCATCCAGCGTGCAGCACAGTGCGAACGCCTTGGTGGCCGCCAACACCTGATCGGCAAAACGCTGCTTGCCGTCATCCAGCCCCAACACGTGGTTTGCCGCGCCGGGCAGGAGCGCCCAGGCCTGAGCGCGGAACGCCGCATAGTCGTAGCCGTGCAGCATGCCGTGCAGCAGCTCCATCCGCTCCACCAGCACTTCCAGCGCCTCTTCGGCGTCGATCGTGGGGCTGCCTCTGCCCTTGGCCTGGGTGTAATCGGCCAGCGCCTGCTTCAACTCGTTGGCAATGCCGATGTAGTCGACCACCAGGCCGCCGGGCTTGTCTTTGAACACCCGGTTCACCCGTGCGATCGCCTGCATCAGGTTGTGCCCGCGCATCGGCTTGTCGATGTACATGGTGTGTAGGCAGGGTGCATCGAAGCCGGTCAGCCACATGTCGCGCACGATCACCAGCTTGAACGGGTCCGCGGAGTCCTTGTAGCGTCGCTCCAGCCGCTTGCGCGTTTCCTTCGGATACACATGCGGCTTGAGCATCGGCTTGTCGGCGGCCGAGCCGGTCATCACGATCTTGATCACGCCCTTTTCGGGATCGGCGGCGTGCCATTCAGGCCGCAACGCCACGATGGCGTCGTACAGGTGCACGCAGATCTCGCGACTCATCGCCACGATCATGGCCTTGCCGTCCATCGCGGCCAGGCGATTCTCGAAATGCTCGACAATGTCGCTGGCCACCTTCTGGATGCGCGGCGCGGCACCCACCACCTTCTCCAGCGCAGCCCAGCGGCGAATGCGCGCTGCATGCGAGGGATCGTCGATCGCGCCCTCGTTCAACTCGTCGACTTCCTCGTCGAGCGCGTCGATGTCGCCGTCGCTCAGTTCGAGCTTCGCCAGTCGTGACTCGTAGTAGATCGGTACGGTGGCACCGTCCTTCACCGCCTGCTCGATGTCGTAGACATGCACGTAGTCACCGAACACGGCGCGCGTGTCGCGATCGGTCAACGACACCGGCGTGCCGGTGAACGCGACAAAGGTGGCGTTTGGCAGCGCATCACGCAGGTGCTGGGCGTAGCCGTAGCGCACGCTGCTCGCGTAACTGGCGGATGCCTCGTGCGACATCAGCGCCGCCATCGCCACCGAGCCTGCCGCATCCGCCGCCATCTTCGCGGGCTTCGCCTTGGCGAGATCGCCGGTCAGCTTCGCCTCGAAGCCGTACTGCGTGCGATGCGCCTCGTCGCAGATGACCACGATGTTCTGCCGCTCGGACAGCACCGGAAACACATCCTCGTCCTCGCCCGGCGTGAATTTCTGGATCGTGGTGAAGATGATGCCGCCGGACGGACGGTTGCCCAGCAGTTCGCGCAGACGTGGCCGCGTATCGGCTTGCACCGGTGTTTCGCGCAGCAGGTCGGCAACGCCAGCGAAGACGCCAAACAACTGGTTGTCCAGATCGTTGCGGTCGGTCACCACCACGATGGTCGGGTTGCCCATCGCCGGGTGCTGCATCAAGGTGCCGGCCAAGCAGGTCATCTCGATGCTCTTGCCCGCGCCCTGCGTATGCCACACCACGCCGCCCTTGCGCGACCCGCCCGGCTTCGATGCCGCCAGTACGCTTTCCACCACCGCGCGTACCGCATGGAACTGGTGATATCCGGCCACCTTCTTGACCAGGGCACCGTCGTCCTCGAACAAGATGAAGTTGCGCAGGTATGCCAACAGCAGCGCGCGGTCGAATGCCCCATGCACCAGCGTTTCCAACTCGCGCATCTCGCCCAGCGGATCGGTCTGCGCGCCGTCGATCGTGCGCCATGCCATGTAGCGTTCGCGCTCGGCGCTGAGCGAGCCCATCCGCGCGCGAATACCGTCGGAGATCACCACCAGCGTGTTGTAGATGAACAGGTCGGGGATGTCCTCCCGGTACGCCTGCACCTGGTTGAACGCCGACCAGATATCCGCGTTCTCGTCGCCCGGGTTCTTCAGCTCAAGCAGTACGATCGGCAGGCCGTTTAGAAACAGCAGCAGATCCGGTCGCCGCGTGCGTTTCGGCCCCTGGATGGAAAACTGGTTGACCGCCACCCAGTCGTTGCCGCGTACATCGTCGAAATCGACCAGCCGCACGAGGTCGCCACGCGTCTCGTTGCCCTGCTGGAACTGCACCGGCACGCCTTCCGTCAGCCAGCGATGCAGTTGGCGGTTCGCCTGCAACGGGCCCGGGATGTTGGGGTTCAGCACTATCCGCAGCGCCTCATCCTGTGCCGTGGCGGGAATCCGCGGATTCAGTCGACGGATCGCGTCGCGCAGCCGATGCTCCAGTACCACCTGCCGGTAACTGTCCCGCTCGCTGCCTGGCGTGTGCGCATCCGGCGGCGAAATATCCGGGCCGTGCGCCACCTCCCAACCCAGGCCGGCCAGCCACTGCAGCGCAGCCTGTTCCAGGTGGTCCTCCAGCAGGATCGGTGTCATCGCTTCCCCTGTGGCCCGGGCGGGCCGAAGCATGTCCGTGATGATGCGCGGCTCAGGTGAGCTGAAGCACGCAAAAAATGTGATCCCAGACTTTAGCCAAATGGGACGCCTGTGAGGGGTAAATATGAACGTCGACTCGATGTCGGCACCGCCTTCAACTTACATGAATTCTTGCATTTGACACTTTTGCAAGATAAAATTCCGTAACTGGAGGTGCCGCTATGGACCAAGCAACGATCCGCCGCCGCCTGCAAGCATTGCGCGAGCGCCGAGAGGTCAATCAGACCGACCTAGCCCAAGCCCTGGGCTTCAATGACCGCCAAACCTTGTCCGACATCGAGTTGGGCAAGCGTCAGGTTGCGCCTGTCGATCTGGTGCGCGCCGCCGAGTTTTTCGGTGTCGACACCGGTTATTTCACCGACCCCTTCGAACTCGCCGGCGAAGCCAACTTCTCTTGGCGTCAGGCTGCCAAGGCGGATGATCTCGAATCCTTCGAACGGCGCGCCGGCGGCTGGATCGCCACCTATCGCTACTTGAGCCGTCTCAAGGGTGAGTCGGTGAATTCCCTGCTTCCCCAGATCGGCCTGAACCCGAAGAGCTCGTTCGAAGAGGCTGCCGACGAAGGCGACGCCGTTTCGCGCTCGCTCGGTCTGGGCGATGTGCCGGCGGCGAACTTGGCATCAGTGCTCGAACAGAAACTCGATACGCTGATCCTGCATGTCGATACCGTAGTCGGCGTGTCTGGTGCGGCGTGCCAGCTAGGGCCACTCAACACCATTCTCATCAACCGCCATGAACCCGCCGGACGCCGCGCGTTCGACATGGGCCACGAGCTTTTCCACCTCATCACCTGGCGCGTGATGGCTCCGGCGCATATCGAGGAGGAAGGGAGACTCTCCAGGGATCAAAAGCGCATCGAGAAGCTCGCGGACAATTTCTCCGGCGGCCTGTTGATGCCGCGGCACGTAATAGTCGGTCTGATGGACAAAGCTGCCTTGTCTTCGAATGATCCTGAGGCTCAAGCACGCTGTATCCGTGAAGCTGCCGCCCAACTCGGCGTCAGTGGCCCAGCCATGAAATGGCGCCTGGTCGTGCTGGGACTGTTGAAGAACGCCGTTGCACAACGCATCGACGATGGTCTGCTGCGCATGGATGCTGCCGCGAATGACGCGGTCTTGCCGCCCCGTTTCAGTCGCCGCTTTGTGGCAACACTGGGCTGGGGCATCGAACAGGGTTATCTGTCGGTGCGCCGCGCCGCGGACGTGATCGGCACCAGCGTGGATGACCTGGCCGTCTTGTTTACCGAGCACGGCCTGAAAACGCCGTTCGATTTGTAACCGGTCAGCACGGAATGGATTTCCAACAGCAACAGATCGTGCTCGTCGACACCAACGTCATACTCGAAGCGCATCAGACCGGCTGCTGGATACCGCTGGCCAACTACTTTGCCTTACACACGGTGGCCAAGGTCGTCGAGGAAACCCAGACCGGCTACCAGAACCGCGATCCCGAGCACTGGATCGACGAGGCCGTGCTGCGCGGGCAATTGAGCCATGTCGAATCGATCACCGACATACAGCGGGTGACGTTCAACATGACGCATGGTCATCCCACTCTCGATGCTGGCGAACGGGATCTGCTGATCTACGCGGAAACCCTAGTTGCGCCGGCTTGGCTGCTCAACAGCCCGGACATGGCCGCCGTGCGTTTTGCCCACGGCCTCAGCTGGATCGATCGGTTGGTTTCCCTTGGCGCGATGAGTGCGCACTTGAAGGCACGGTTGAGCCGTGATTTGCGCGACAACTACACGGAGCGTTGGCTGTCGCGCAAGCGGACGGAACTGGTGCTGGGTTGAGCAGCGACGCCGGTCGCATCCAGCGGCGAGTGCAACGTGCTAGACAGCTGCCTGCCTTCGCCAACGGAACTGCCAAAGCTCGCCAAGAACACTGACTGCGACTTTGCCCAAGAGCTGACACCACCGCGCCGCTGCTTCAAAACTCGTCTCTTGAATATTGTGATGTGCATCACAACATTTAAAGATCAGCCGGGGATCCGTCTGTCGCAACAGTTGCGACAGACCATGGGCAAGCTGACAGCAGAGGGTATCCGCAGTAACGACAGACTAGCTAGGTCGGCCAGACCGGCCCGGCAAGGGGATCAATGCATGGGAAAGCAGCACGTAGGGCACAGGGAAATCGCGAGCTTCGCCGACGACCGGGTTAATCTGCCACGCGATAAGGCGAATGAGCTTCGCGCACAGGCGCGCGGGCTGCGCGAGCGGCTAGAAACTTATTTGGCCGAGCATCCTGACTTTACGTTGAGGAAGATGTTGTTGTCCGGCAGCTTGGCCAAAGGCACAGCACTGCGGTCGATCAATGACATCGATGTCGCCTGTTACATAAATGGCGCGGATGCTCCCCAGGACGTTGGCCGATTGCTGGATTACTTGGCCGCGCGGCTGCGCAAGGCCTACCCGAATTTCAAACCCGAGCAGGTGAAGCCCCAGACCTATTCGGTCACGGTCTCATTCCAAGGCTCCGGGCTGGACGTCGACGTCGTGCCGATCCTCTACGACGGAGATCCGAATTGGTATGGCAACCTGGTCAGCCAAGATGACGGCTCCTTCCTGAGCACCAGCATCCCCCGGCATCTCGAGTTCGCCAAGAAGCGGAAGCAAGCCCAAGAAATACACTTTGCCCAGGTAGTACGCCTCGTCAAGTTCTGGGCTAGACGCATGAAGGCGGAAAACAGCAACTTCCGATTTAAGTCCTTCATGATCGAGATGATTCTTGCCAAGTTGTGCGACGACGGCTTGTCATTTTCTGACTATCCCGAAGCCCTGCAGCACTTCTTTACCTACGCGGCCCGCAGCGGTCTGCGCGAGCAAATCGCCTTCAAGGATTACTACCCGCTGTCGAGCATTGGCACCTTTTCAGAGCCGGTGCAAATCATCGATCCGGTCAACGTGGCGAACAACGTGTCGAAGCTGTACACCCGTGCTCAAGCCGACGCCATCGTAGACGCGGCGCTAGACGCGGGCGATGCAATCGACGCCGCGCTGAAAGCCCCCACCAAACAGGAGACCGTACGCTACTGGCAGAAGGTCTTCGGTTCCTCCTTCCAGGTATGAGGATCCCATGACAAGCAGCTTCACTGTTTCTGCAACCACGACATTCACGGTTACTCATGCTCGCCACATGGCGGCAAAAGTCGCAGCCGACCTCAAACGCATGCAGCGCTTCTACGGTGCTCCGAGCGACTTGGATATCGCTGACTATGAAACCGAAGTAGTGGAGCTTTTGAAAGCCGGCTATTTGGGCACCGTGACTTACGGCTACAAACGCGGCGACAAATGGATTGAGCCCACGTTGCGCTACTCCGCCAAAGACCTGGCTGGTGCAGATGGCGTCGACGACGACCCGGGTAAGGTCCGTCCAGGCGCGGACATTTCCGGGGCGAGCTTCTACAACTACCTGACCTATTCGTCGGCGTGGCTAAACCTGACACCCGACCAGCGGGAAGCATTCAAGAAGAGCTTGCCCTTTCAACGCAGTACCGCTGCTGAGCCGGGCATCGATGGATACCTGACCCCTGACCGCATCTACTCTGCTGGCGGTAAGGCGCTCGATCGTTTTAGCGTGAGGACCTACTAATGAGCACCAAACCGACCCTCGATGAATTGTTCGACCAGCGTCAAACCTATCCCGACATCGATTCGCGGACACGGCTGGAACGTCTGATTGGTCTGGACGAGCAAAAATCGCGCCTGTCGAAGATTCTGGGACTCCTAGTTCACCCAGCTGGACTCGAAGCTTGGGCGAACAAGCATCATCCCGGTGCCACAGCGTTGCTGGATACCGTCCTGCGGCGTCCACCGTTGGTCATCCTCGCGGGCGATGTTGGATCAGGAAAGACCGAGTTGGCCGAAACGATCGGTGATGCCGTCGCGCGGCAAGAGAAGATCGACATTACTCTTTTCCCGTTGAGCCTGGCCACGCGCGGCAAGGGTCAAGTCGGCGAGATGACCCAGCTGCTGACGGCCGCGATCGATTACACGCTTGCGGAGGCCAAGAAACTGCAAGCCGGCCATGGGAAGAGCAATGGCGGGATCATCCTCCTTGTTGATGAAGCGGATGCACTTGCCCAATCGCGCGAGTCGACTCAAATGCACCATGAGGACCGTGCGGGGGTCAATGCCTTCATCCGGGGAATCGATCGCCTGGCACAGACGAAAGTGCCTGCGGCCGTCATCATGTGCACCAACCGCCTGAGTGCACTAGACCCGGCGGTGCGTCGTCGTGCGGCTGACATTCTTACCTTCACCCGACCCGATTCGCCGCAACGTCGTCACGTTCTTCAGCAACGGTTGGGGCCGCTGGGCCTCTCCAAGACTCAGCTCGACGGATTGGTGAACGCCACTGGCGCGCGCAATGGGCATGATGTGGGGTTCACCTTCTCCGATCTCACCCAGCGCCTAATTCCGTCGATCGTCTTGGATGCTTATCCTAGCCGCGCCGTGGAGGGCGACCGTGCAGTTCAGATCGCCCAGCAGATGACGCCGACTCCAACGTTTCGCGATCAGGCCTGAGTTTCCGCGATATCTGATACGCCTGGAGCGACTTCAATTGCGAGGTAATACGTCTTCGGTGCGCATTATTGAGCTCCAAATTCTTCTTCCGCGACGAGCAATTGCCTGCCATCAACAGCATTGAGGTGTTGAATGTCCATGTGGTCACTCTCCCAGCTACTTTCTTCTTTGCACGAAGACATTCAGCAGCGTCTTGCTACTGTTCGAAAGACGTTCGGTCACCCCGGAACGAAAGGCGATGCGAGCGAGAATGTCTGGATCAGCATGCTGGACACATACCTGCCAAAGCGCTACCAAGCAGCTAAGGCCCATGTTGTGGACAGCCTCGGAAACTTTAGTCAGCAGATCGACGTAGTGATCTTCGATCGGCAGTATTCGCCGTTCATTTTTACCTACGAGAACGAAACCATCATTCCAGCCGAGAGCGTGTATGCGGTATTCGAGGCCAAGCAAACGGCTAACGCCGGTTTGGTGACATACGCGCAGGAGAAAGTCGCTAGTGTCCGCAAGTTGCATCGGACGAGCCTTCCGATCCCTCATGCGGGAGGCACATATCCTCCGAAGCCCCTCGTCCCCATTCTTGGTGGATTGCTGACCTTTGAGAGTGAATGGAGTCCTGCGCTAGGAGCGTCTTTTGATCGAGCGCTATCGACCGATCTCGGACATGGTCGTTTGGACATCGGGTGTGTCGCCGCCCACGGTCATTTTTCCTTTGACCAAACCGCGAACAGATACAACTTCACCGATGGAAACAAACCGGCGACCGCATTCCTCTTCAAATTAATCGCCCAACTACAGTTCAGTGGAACGGTTCCCATGATCGATGTCGAAGCCTATGGCCAGTGGTTGACAAAGTGACAAGGAAGAGCCACCACTGACGGAGGTTCGCACCGAGCGATGCCGGGTACCGTCGACTTCACGGTAACGCTTGGATTGTAGGTCCGATACCTCGGAGCAGCCAACGCGTCCACGCGTAGGCGACACTACCTAGATGTAATGCTTGAAAGGCAACATCGGCTCTGAATGAAGTGGTGCGGCGGTAAGAATCTCACCGATAGCATTCGCGAACCGAAGCGTGACCGGAAGGCGGTCATTGAAAAGGCAACTATTGAAATTGATCTTGCTCAGCGCGAGCACATCGGCCATCACTGTTTGAATCGACGCATCGCCTCGACGTATGACGATATGCAGCGGGTTCGGCGTGTCCGGCCCCATGTAGGTGTCCAGACGTGGAACATAGCCGGAGGTCCAGAGGTAGCCCGCGCGTGCGCTGACGATGAGAGCGGTTCCCCGGATCACAGGATAGTTGCCGGGACGGAACAGCTTTAAGTCGTCCCAGGCATCTCCAATCTGGACGCCGACCGGATTCGTCGCGCCACTGCAGGCACTGTGAAACCCCTCCCACTCGGCATCGTCAAAGCGTGATTGCGCGTGTATGAAAAGCTCAGTCGGCTCACAATCGTGCTTGTTCTTGTACTCGGCAATGACCGTGGACGCCAGTCGGTAGGCCGCGTCCGCATCCAGGTGATACTGCCTTGTATCGGGGTTATACCAAGGGCCAAGTGCTCCACGGAAGACAACCCCCTCACCATCCGCAAGGAACATCTGAGCGGCACAGCATGCGTAGCGATGGTCCTCGTTTTGCGGCTGCTGCTTATAGACAAGTCCGACGTAGCACACACCCGGACGTACGCCAGCAAGTTGCCAAGGGCGTCCGCCAGACTTGTAGTAGGAACCAGTCGAGAGCTTCCAAGCAATTGTCGCGGGATCTTCCACGCGACGCTTCGGCTGATCAGTTCCAGCCTTGAGAAATCGCCCCGGCGCGAGCGTCGTTTCTCGAACGATCTGAGTCACGATCTTGTGATCGAGCAGGCGCGCTTTTAACTGGCGACGAAAGTTCTTCTCATACTGGTAGACCTCAGCATCCTTTTCGTCCTGTGCGAAAAGCGACGCTTGATAGGTCATCTTCGATGCCTGCTTCTCGCTCACGAGGATCTTTCCAGGCACTCGATCTGCCTTTGAGACCGCAGACTGAGGACGACCAAGCTCGTAGACGAACTCAGGAATAACCGCGTACCAGAACTGGGGCGGGTCTTCGAGCCGCTTGATCTCGGCAATGAGCCTATCAACGTAGGTATCGACTAATTCCTTGATAGCCTCGTGCCGGTTTCCGATATGTGCCTTGCGCCTTAGATCATCTTCGGACAGGTCGCGGATCGCGAAAGCTGGCGTTGCGGACCAATGTGAGAAAAACGTCTCAGCAAAGCCAGGAAACGGGACATGGTGAGGCATGCTCTCTTTGGACGTCTTTCCGCGCGTTGGAATAGGAATGTAGCCGGATACCTGAGATGCCCATTCTTGAAAGCACTCGAACGATTGCGGCGTTCCGATGAACCCATAGCGAATCGAACGAGGAGCCGCGCCAGCATCAACGGGACCAAACAGGTAGAGGCCATCTCGGGGATAAGTCACACGCTGCCCGAAGCGAAACTCAAGCTCCGGTTCCTCAATGTGCAATACGCTGAGTGCAGGACGCCTATTCCTCATCGCTTTCGCCCTCGTCTTCGTACCATTCGCCGTAGTCGATGTCGGGGTCATCTTCATCGGCATCCACATCGCCGGCTTCATGCACGCCGAACTTCGCAACCGGCAAAAAGGGCGGAAGCGAGGCGACGAGATTCTCAGTTGGCGACACTGGAAAGGCGATTTCGTTTGTACCGCCTGACACCCACCACAGATATGCAAGCAGCATGTCGCGCCAACGCGCGTTCCGCCAGCTCGCGGCGAATGATCGTCTCAGGCGATGAGCCTTTTTTGGGTCATCGATGATGTCCATACCGTTCGTGGAGAACAATAAGCGAGGGGAGAGGCGGATATGAGGCTTCGGGTAGTCGCGGGTCTGTGCGTTCAGACCGTAGTGCCAAAACACGTTTCGCTTCTCCGACTGGCCCATGATTTGGCGCGATCCCTTCATGTGCTTCCAGTTGAACGAAACTTTCGTCTTCGGGACGACGCGTATGTCAGCCCACCACGTGCGTCGGCCTTTCTGATTGGCGAGAGCCGACATGCCCAGCCGGTGCATGTGTAGATCGAAGGCTTGATTGCCGAGGTCAGAGAAGTGACGACTCGCGACGTATCGCTCGATCCCTTGCTCTGACCATCCTTCGGACCGGAACCTCGATAACGAAAGCTCCCCGACAACATGTGCCGGAACTCCGGGGCGTAATTCGCCGGCAGCATTTGGGGAGGCAAAGGTGAGGATTCCGTTCTTGAACGGAATGAGCGGGTAAGTCTCGATGTCGCGCATCTGGAATCGCTGGACATCGAAGCCGAAGGGTGGTTCGCAGTAGTACAGTGTCTCGGGAAACGACTTGATCCGGAGCCAATTCGAGACGAGATACTCTGTGCGTTGGATCAGCTTTGCAGCGCCATTCGTTTGATCGGTTAGCCACTCACTCAAGGTGTCGCCGTCATCAGTTCTCGAGATGGCTTTGTTTGCCAAAAGTAATTCGGAAAGCTCGACGAAGCCGTTAGCCCACCCATGAGAGAAGTCGATGTATTGAAGATGGGCGATGCGGAAAGGCGCATCGTAGGAAGCCAGCCGCAACGGGATGATGAACTCAGTATCGGAAATCGACTTACTAACAGCGGTTGCAATTTCGACCTCGTTACGAACGCCTTGCTTCTCCAAGCCATCTGGCGTGCAGACCAATAGCATCTTGAGTGCTCGGTTTCGGAGGGCATCTTCCAGTTTTCGAGACCAGTCCGACCCGCCATGCAGTGCGAACAGATCCGCCCAAACCTCATAGCCCAAAGCAGACAACTTGGCACCAAGCCAACGCACGAATGCATTGTCTTCCGGTGTTGCGTGCGAGATGAAAATAGCCGTTCGAGGTGAAGTTTTGTCCATGTCGTTCAGATGCGTCCTCATTCACAAAAGGATTCACAGGCTACGGCGTGAACTCTAGCGCCTCGTGTCGCCATGCCTCGCGGGGTTGATGCGCTGAAGCTGGCTGAGCTTGGGCTTCATGGTATGGCTTTCTCGATGACCTGTGCGTCGGGCAGGCGCAGCTTGCCGGAGATCAGGCGGGGGAGCAGGGTGTCGCGGAGTTGGGAAAGGCTATCGGCATGGCTAGACGCGGCGGCAATGCGCGCGCGCAGAGGCTCGATGATTTTCTCGAAAGCCTCTGCCACGCCATCGTCAGGCACGACTACCGAAAACTGCTTCAGGCTTCCCAAGTCGACACGTTGTCTGCCGCTGGTGCCAGTCATTGCCTGAATCGCGAACGCACGAAAGTTCGGCATGCGCGCCAACAGGTAACCCCAAAACGGAGGCAGTGGAGCCTTGGGCCGCATCACGATGAATTCCGTCGAACCCCAGCCAACTTCGTTGTCGGCCAGGAAATCCACGAACGCGGTCTTGCCGTTTTCCAGGCACGGTGTGATCTTCGCAAGCAAGGTATCACCATTGGTGAACTTGCTACCTGATCCCAATTCGCGCTGCGTGATTTCGGCTGGACGATGACCTTGGGTCGGTGCGTTGGCCATATCCAGATACGACGCCAAGCTGCCTTTGCGCAACACACGTTGTGGATTGAGTTCCATGCAATCGGAAAGACTGGCCGCGCGCCAACCCTGCGGGATTGGGCCGAGCGGGGAATCTTCGAAGGTGTCGGGGAACAGCGCGGCGGTGGCGACGTCCATGCCATCCGGCACGCGGCCTTCGGCTTTCGCATGCACCGGATCGAAGTCGACGAACCACGATTTGAACAGGGTTTGGGCGATGGCTTCGAGGGTGGCGTTGGTTTCTTCGAGCAGAGAGATTCGAGTGTCCAACGCCTTCAGTACTGATGCTGCGAGTTGTTGCCGCTCCATCGGCGGAATCGCAAGCACGACTTTTCGCAATTCGCTCTGTTTTATCCCCAGTACGGTCGTGCCGGAGGAACGTCCTTTCATCTGAGTCTGCATCGGCTCCGATTGAAGGGCATACAGCAGGAAGTTGTTATCCACCAACCCTCGCTTCCCACGCAGCGTCACGATTCGTTGCGCCAAGGCGACAGGCAATTGTCCGATTTGCGCGACTTCACCAAGTGGAGCTTCTGTCGTCAAAACAACATCACCGATTCGAGGTAGTCCCCGGGTCATCCAGTCATCGAAGTCAGCTGGCGAAATGAATTCAGTAGGCTCTTGGATGCGTCCGTTCTTTACGATCTTTGCAGTGATCAACGGGATGCCAGCGTCAACTTTGCGGGGGGTTTTTCCCCGGTAGTCGATAATCGCGTCCAGGCATTCCTCAAGAGGAAGCGTCTTCCATTCAGACGCCATAACCCAACGCCCCCAGCTTCTCCCGGATCAGCGCATCCAGCTCCACACCCTTCGCCATCTGCTCGGCGAGCTGCGCGGTTAGCCGCTCCATCTTCTCGCTGAACACCTCGTCGTCGTCCTCGATATCCTCCGCGCCCACGTAGCGGCCAGGGGTGAGCACGTAGCCGTGTTCGGCGATTTCGGCGAGGGGCACGCTGCGGCAGAAGCCGGGGACGTCGGCGTAGGCCAAACCCTCACCCCGGCCCTCTCTCCCACGGGAACTTCCTTCGGTCGCCGGGGGGAGAGGGGGAAAAGCCTGACGCCAGCGGTGCACGGTGTCGCCGATGCGGGCGATGTCTTCGTCGTCGAAGACGCGGAACACGCGGCCTTCCATGCGGCCGAGTTTGCGGGCGTCGATGAACAGCACTTCGCCGCGGCGGTCGCGGCCGTTCTTGGTCTTGTCTTTCGCCAGGAACCACAGGCAGGCGGGAATCTGGGTGTTGAAGAACAGTTGCGGCGGCAGCGCCACCATCACCTCGACCACGTCGCGTTCGACCATCGCCTGGCGGATCGCGCCTTCGCTGTTCTGGTTGGAGCTCATGCTGCCGTTGGCCAGCACCACGCCGGCCTGCCCGCGCGCGGACAGGTGGTGCAGGATGTGCTGCAGCCAGGCGTAGTTGGCGTTGCCGGCGGGCGGCGTGCCGAACTGCCAGCGGCGATCGTCGGCAAGGCGCTCGCCGCCCCAGTCGCTGATGTTGAACGGCGGGTTGGCCAGTACGTAGTCGGCGCGTAGGTCGGGGTGTTGGTCGCGGTGGAAGGTGTCGGCCGGCTCCTTGCCGAGGTTGAAATCCATGCCGCGGATGGCGAGGTTCATTGCCACCAGTCGCCAGGTGGTGGGGTTCGCTTCCTGGCCGTAGATGCTGAGGTCGCCGAAGCGGCCGCCGTGGCTCTCCACGAACTTCTCCGACTGCACGAACATGCCGCCGGAACCGCAGCACGGGTCATACACCTTGCCCTGGTGCGGGCCGAGGATTTCCACCAGCACCTCGACCACCGAGGCGGGCGTGTAGAACTGGCCGCCCTTCTTGCCTTCGGCGCTGGCGAACTGGCCGAGGAAGTATTCGTACACCTCGCCAAGCACGTCCTTGGCCTTGCCGCCCGCGCCGAAACCGATCGTGGAGACTAGGTCGACCAGCTCGCCGAGCTTGCCCGGTTCCAGCTGGGCGCGGCCGAAACGCTTGTCGAGGATGCCCTTCAGGCGCGGGTTGTCCGCCTCGATCGCGTCCAGTGCGGCGTCGATGCGGCGGCCGATGTTCGCCTGCTTGGCGTGCGCGCGAAGGTTTTCCCAGCGCGCCTGCTCGGGCACCCAGAACACGTTGGCGGCGGTGTAATAGTCGCGATCCTCTTCCGCGGCGGCGCGCATCACGGGATCTTCGAGGTACAACTCGGATTCCGGATCAGCCAGCGCCACGCGCAGTCCGCTGCGCAACTCGTCGAACGCATCGGAGATGTACTTCACGAAGATCAGCCCAAGCACCAAATGCTTGTACTCGGCCGCGTCCATGCTGGAGCGCAGCTTGTCGGCGGCGGCCCAGAGGGTCTTTCTCAACTCGATATTCAATGATGTTGTTCCCGGTAGTCCTGGGCCAATCGGTATGCCGGCGGCAGGGCTTAAAGCTTGGCTTGCGCCATCAACGCGGCGATCGGCATGTCCAGCCCCTCTGCCACCTTGGCGAGGGTGGCCAGCGTTACGTTCCGCTCGCCGCGCTCGATGGCGCTGTAGTAAGCGCGGTGCATACCGATGGCATCGGCGAATGTGTCCTGGCTGTATTCAAGGGCCTGTCGACGCTCACGCACGGCGGTACCCAATTTGGTCTGTAGCGTCACCTTGTCCATGCGGTGACCGTAAGCAGACGATACTTTTAGGACTACTCCTTTAGATGTAGTCTATATATAAGTATCGAAGGATGACACGACGATGCCGCTGCGATTGGTCGATGATGATCTGGATCTGTCTTTGGACATCGCGATGAGCTGGAGCTCCCGGGAGGCCCTGGGCATCCAGCTGGAGCGTTGTCTGAGCACGGGCACCAACGCGCCGTTCGAATCGCGGTTGATCACCAGTCTGGCGAGCATCCTGGACGACGATCTCCAGCCACCAACCCAGAGCCAGGTTTCGTATGCCCTCAGTATCGCGAAAGCGCTTGCCATATCACTCCCCGGGGAGGCGCTGAAGTACAAGGGAACCATGAAGCAGTTCCTCAGTCGCTACGCCCCGGTGTTCCGCGAGCACCGGTGGAAGTATTCGACGAGCGCACAAGTGCAACAGTCATGACGCTGCCGTATGAACGTTCGAGAGCAGTCATCGAAACGAGGGCGTTCTTGGCGCAGCTGCTCGGCAACCGTCGAGTTCCGGCCTCGGTACGCAGTGAAGCCAAGTGGCTTCTGCGGCACTACCCGTCAGCCAACGAGGTGTTCCAAGCGGGATGGCATGAGTTGGCCAGCCCAGCCTATGTTCTGGAGCCGATCTTCGACACCAGCGTCGACGGAAAGCCATCGGAACGTTGGCCCCCACCACGCCAAGTAGAACGGAATGACCCCAACGAAACTTGATGATCTCCTTGCTACGGCAAGGTCGACGCCGGCGGGGATGGATCCGTCAAAGGCTCAAGAGGCGGTGTTTCAAGCCCTCCTCGACGCCACCGTGTACGCGCATGTCCCATCGAAAAGACCGCCTGAAGGGCGTATGCGCTTCTTCCAGTTCATACGCCCGGACAATGGTCAAACGGTGCTTCCGTTCTTCAGTGACCGCACCCAGGCAGAGCAGCCTTTGCGCGATGGTGTTTCGATTGTGGCTATGTCGGGTCGGCGTCTGTTTGAACTTACACGCGGCGCCACCTTGATTCTCAATCCAAATATCGATGCAGTGGCACTGTATCCACCGGAAATTACGGCGATTCTTGAGGGCAGAGAGCTTGGCTACTTTGCGCAGCAGGAACCCATTGACAACGAAGCCTTGCTTGCACGTCTGCCTAGCGTCTCAACGAGCGAAGTTGACGAGGTACTACGTGAGTTGTTCGATCGGGAGGGGACTGTTAGGGCCGCCTATCTGGTGGAGGTGAACACCCAAGGCAACAAGCCGGAGGAATTCATTCTTCTTGGCGTAGTGGCGGGTTCGGCGGCCAAAGAGCGACTCCTCCAACTTGTGACGCTAGCCCTCAAAACTAAGTCGCCGCGAATGGATCTTCCCCTGAGCATTGCGTTCTTCGCACCGGATGAAGTGCTTCCTGATATCTGCCACAGGGGCATCCAGTTTTATGGAACATAAGCAAATATCAGGATGTGCATCGCACCCATTTGGCTAGCGCGCCTCCGTACAGCTCCGGGCCGCGGGGTAGTCCGTAACGCTGACACACCGTGATCCGCGACCAACCGCATCGCCTCATGCATGAACTCACTGCAAGACATCAGCGTTGTCGTCATAAACACCGCCAGCTTCTTCATCACGCCTAAAGTCGGTGTCTGTGAAGTTGGCAACACCACCTGTCCAGAATGTCGTGACAGGCGCCAATTTGGTGCTGTGGCAACACATCAAGAGGCATGTCGCATCGTACACAGCCAGATCTGATGGCGTCACGCTATGTTTCCCATCTATTTACGGTGCCCGCACGATCCAGGAACTGCTCGGCCACAAGGACGTCGCAACCACGCAGATCTATACGCACGTTTTGAACCGCGGTGGCCACGGGGTGTTGAGTCCGCTGGATCGATGAGCTGCCCGGTTACAAGGACGTGGCGACCACGGCCGCTCTTGCGCATCCATGCACCCGCGGCATTGGCACATCCGTGTGCGGCAAGATCTGCACCCACGTTCTGAACCGCGGCGGCCACGGCGTGCCGAGCCCATGGGACCGCTGGGCGCAGGCATGCGCCGCCGCGGCCGGCTTCATGGGCGGCGCGGCCAGTTCAGCTCCACGCTGTGCTCCGCGCCGTCCTCGGCGAGCGGGATGCCGCCGTCGGGCTGCATCTCGCCGTCCAGCCACAGCGTGCTCGGCGTGCCGGCGTCGCTCTGGTGCAGGCGGATGCGGTAGAGCGTGTCGCGGTGGCGGTAGTCGACCGAGAAGCCCTCCCACTCCGGCGGCAGCACCGGCGCGAAGCGCAGCGTGCCGGCTTCCAGGCGCAGGCCCAGCAGCGATTCCACGATCAGCCGGTACATCCAGCCGGCGGAGCCGGTGTACCAGCTCCAGCCGCCGCGGCCGACGTGCGGGGCCACCGCGTAGACGTCGGCGCTGACCACGTAGGGTTCGACCTTGTAGACGTCCACGGAAGCCGCGTCGAGGCCGTGGTTGACCGGGTTGATCATGCGCAGCAGTTCCCACGCGCGCGCGCTGTCGCCGAGTTCGGCGAACGCCATCGTGGCCCAGATCGCGGCATGCGTGTACTGGCCGCCGTTCTCGCGCACGCCGGGCAGGTAGCCCTTGATGTAGCCGGGGTCGAGCGCGGATTGGTCGAACGGCGGCGCCAGCAGCTGCACCAGGCCGGCGTCGCGGCGCACCAGGCGGGCGTCCAGCGAGTCCATCGCCTGCCGCTGGCGCCCGGGCGCGCCGATGCCGGACAGCACCGACCAGCTCTGCGCGATCGAGTCGATGCGGCATTCGTCGTTGCTGGCGGAGCCGAGCGGCGTGCCGTCGTCAAAGTAGGCGCGGCGATACCAGGCGCCATCCCAACCGTGCTGTTCCAGCGCGGTGCGCAACCTGGCCACTTCGCCTTCGCAGTGTTGCGCGAACGGCTCGTCGTCGTGCAGCCGGGCCACCTCGGCGAAGCGCTGCAGCACTTCGCAGGAGAAGAAGCCCAGCCACACGCTTTCGCCGCGGCCGTGTTCGCCGACCCGGTTCATGCCGTCGTTCCAGTCGCCGCCGCCGATCAGCGGCAGGCCGTGCGCGCCGCGCAGGGCAAGGCTGCGCTCGATGGCGCGCACGCCATGCTGGTACAGCGTCTCGCGCAGGGCCGAGGGCTGCGGCAGGTCGTAGTGCGACTCCTCGCCCTCGTGCAGCGGACGGCCCTCGATGTAGCCGACGCATTCGTCCAGCACGCCGCGGTCGGCGCTGGCCAGCACGTAGCGCGCGATGGCCAGCGGCAGCCACAGGTAGTCGTCGGAACAGGTGGTGCGCACGCCGCGGTCCCGCGGCGGGTGCCACCAGTGCTGCACGTCGCCTTCGGCGAACTGGTGCGCGGCGCACAACAGCAGCTGCGCGCGCGACAGTTCCGGCGCGGCGTGCACGGTCGCCATCGAGTCCTGCAGCTGGTCGCGGAAGCCGAACGCGCCGCCGCTCTGGTAGTAGCCGCTGCGCGCCCACAGCCGGCAGGCGATGGTCTGGTACAGCAGCCAGCCGTTGGCGAGCACGTCGAGCGCGGGCTCCGGCGTGTGCACCTGCACCGCGCCGAGTACGCGCGCCCAGTGTGCGCGCACCTGGTCCAGTGCGTCGGCGGCGCTGCCGCTGCCGCGGAAGCGCTGCACCAGCGCACTGGCCTCGGCGGCGTCGCGACCCAGGCCGAGGCGGAAGATCAGCTGGCGCTGCTCGCCGTCGCCCAGGCTCACCATCGACTGCAGCGCCGCACACGGGTCCAACCCGGCACCGAGCCGGCCGGACAGGTGTGCGCGGCCCAGCCCGGCCGGCGCGCGCAGGCTGCCGTTGCGGCCGAGGAATTCGCTGCGGTCGCCGCCGATGCCGCGCGCGGGGTCGTCCACGTCGAAGAACGCTACGCGGTTCGGGAACTCGCTGTTGTAGGCGTTGCGCGCGAACAGCGCGCCGCTGGCCGGGTCCGACTCGGTGACCACGTGCATCGCGGTCTTCGCGCGCAGGTCGCCGAGCAGCCATTCGACGTAGCCGGTGACGCTGAGCCGACGCGGCTGGCCGGAGTCGTTGCGCAGCTTCAGCACCGAGAACTTCACCGACGCGTCCAGCGCCACGTAGACCCACAGCTCGGAGTGGATGCCGTCCTCGTGGTGCTCGAACACGCTGTAGCCGAAGCCGTGGCGGGTGACGTAGCTGCCGCTGCCGCGGCACGGCAGTGGCGTGGGCGACCACAGCTGTCCGGTGTCCTCGTCGCGCAGGTACAGCGCCTCGCCGCTGCCGTCGCCGACCGGGTCGTCGTGCCACGGGCTGAGCCGGAATTCGTGTGCGTTCTCGCCCCAGCTGTAGGCGCTGCCGCTCTCGGAGATCACCGTGCCGAAGCGCGGGTTGGCCAGCACGTTCGCCCACGGCGCCGGCGTGCTGTCGCCGGCGGCCAGGGTGATCACGTACTCGCGGCCGTCGTGGCTGAAGCCGCCGTGCGGGTTGGCCAGCTGCAGCGCCGGCGCCGCGCCGGCGCCGCCGGCGAGCGTGGCGCTGGCGATGCGCCGGGGCCGGCTCGGCTCGAAGCGCGGCGCGTGGGTCTCCACCTGGCGCCGGCCGATCTGCTCGGCCAGGCTGCCGCGGCCGTCGCCCAGGATGATCCGCGCGCTGGCCAGCATCACCAATCGGTCCTCGCCGGACAGTTGCTGCCCCGGGCGCACGAAGATGCCGCCGGGACGGTCGAGCAGGCTGGCCTCGCTGCCGGAGGCGATCAGGCCCATGATCAGGTCGTGCAGTTCCTGCCGGTAGCCGACGCGGTCCTCGTTCCAGATCACCAGGTCCACCGCCAGTCCCTTCTGCCGCCAGTACGCGTGCGCCTGCACCAGCTGGCGCACCAGCTCGATCCGTGCCGGGCTGGCGATCTGCAGCAGCACGATCGGCAGGTCGCCGGACACCGACTGCCCCCACAGCCCGCTCTGCCCGCGCCGGTTGCCGCGCAGCACCGCCGGCTCGGCGCGCAGGCCGGCGTTCGGGTACAGGATGCCGGTGGCCATGTGTTCGTACAGCTGCGCGTCGGCGAGGCTGGCGTTGAGCTGGCGCAGCAGCACCTGGCTGTGCGTCCAGGCCAGGTCGAACACGCGGTCGGCGAGGTGGCGGTCGCGGTACTTGCCGATCAGCTGCAGGCAGCCGTCGCGTTGCGCGGCGTAGCCGGTGACGAAGTCGATGGTGGCCGATTGCTCCGGCTCCAGCGTGAGGCGGCAGCGGATCGCCACGATCGGGTCGAGCACCGGGCCGGCGCTGTCGGACAGCCTCGCCTGCTCGCGGTCGAGCGCCTGCGGCTCGGCCGTGCTGCGGCCGCGGCCGATGAAGCGGGCGCGGTCGGTCTCGTAGGAGATCGCGTCGATGTCGGCGTCGTGTACCGCCAGCAGGTGGAACAGCCACGGCACCTGCTCGCCGGCCGAGCGCGGCCGCCGCGTGCACACGATCGCCTGCAGCGAGGGCACCAGCTCGGTCTGCACGAACAGCTTGCTGAAGGCCGGGTGCGCCGCGTCGGCGGCCGGCGGCGCCAGCACCACCTCGGCGTAGCTGGTCAGCTCGATCGTGCGCCGCGTGCGGCTGCGGTTGGTGATGCGCGTGCGGCGCAGCTCGATGTCGTCTTCCGGCGACACCACGATCTCGGTGTGCGCGTCGAACTCGCGTTCGCGCACGCGGAATTCGGCGCGTGCGTCGGAGAAGATCGCCTCGAACTGTTCGGTCTTCCTCCGCGTGGGCTGGTAGGCGGTGGACCAGTACTCGCCGCTGGCCACGTCGCGCAGGTAGCAGAACATGCCCCAGGCGTCGCAGGTGATGTCCTCGTGCCAGCGCGTCAGCGCCAGTTCGCCACACCGGCTGTAGCCGCCGCCGGCGCTGCTCAGCATCACGTGGTAATGGCCGTTGGAGAGCAACTGCACGGCCGGGCGCGGGCGGTCGGGATCGGCGAACACGCGCAGCCGCGCCTCGGCCGGTCGCGATGCGCCGTCCGATTCGGGGAAGCCGGAGGCGTGCAGGTATTCCGCCGCGGTCTTCGGCACGCGTTCCTGCAACAGCAGGCTGGTGGCCTGGAACTGCGGGTCGGATTCGAAGCGCCGCTGCATCGGCCGATCCAGCAGCGCATGGCCCAGTGCCAGCAGGCTCATGCCCTGGTGGTGCGCCATGAACTGCCGCACCAGCGCCGAGTCCTGGCCCAGCGGCAGTCGCGCCGGGGTGTAGTCGATCGCCTCGTACAGGCCGTAGCGGCCGCGTGCGCCGGCCTCGGCCAGCCGCTGCAGGTTCTTGGTGGCCGCGGCCGGCACCACCATTAGCGCCAGTGCGCTGGCATACGGCGCCACCACCACGTCGTCGCCCAGCCCGCGCTTCAGGCCCAGCCCGGGCACGCCGAATGCGCGGTACTGGTAGGTGAAGTGCGCGTCCAGCATGTTGTAGCCGGATTCGGACACGCCCCATGGCACGCCGAGCTGGTTGCCGTATTCGACCTGCCGCGCCACCGCGGCGCGGCAGGTCTGGTCGAGCAAGGTGCCTTCGTAACTCGGCATCACCAGCATCGGCATCAGGTACTCGAACATCGAGCCGGTCCACGACAGCAGTACCGGCTCGCCGCCGACGGTGGTGAGCAGGCGGCCCAGTGCGAACCAGTTGTCCTGCGGCAGCTGGCCCTGCGCGATGCCGACGAAGCTGGCCAGCCGCGCCTCCGACGCCAGCAGGTCGTAGTAGCCGGCGTCGAGCCGGCGCTGGTCGACGTTGTAGCCGATCGCCAGCAGGTCGCGCGCGCCGTCGTACAGGAAGCGGTAGTCCACCAGCGCCAGCTCGCCGGCCTGCTGCGCCAGCTGCTCGATCGCGGCGAGGCGCGCGCGCGCGCGTTCGCGCACGCCTTCGGCGTCGGCCACGGCGGGCCAGGCCAGCGGTTCGATCCGCGCCAGCTGGCGCAGCGTGGGGATGCCCTCGAAGCTGGTCTCGTCGTCCGCCGGCGGGTCGAGGCCGAACGCGGCGGCCTCGTCGCACAGCTCGTCGCACTGCGCGAGCAGCGCGTCGAGCCAGAACTGCGCCTCGCTGCCGGGTTCGGCGTCCAGTCGCGGCAGCAGCGCCTGCGCGTGGCCGCGCAGCTGGCGCAGCAGCGCGCTGGCTGCGCCGGTGCTTGCCGGCGGCGCGGCCGCGCCCTCCTGCAGATGCCGGTCGAGCGGGTCTAGCGCGTGCGCGAGGTCGGGATCCAGGGTGTCGCGCAGCAGCGCCAGCGTGTCGTGCAGGCCGTGCAGCAGGTCGGGGCGGAACACCGGCTGGTCGGCCAGTTCCTCCAGCCCGGGGCGCAGGGTCAGCAGGTGGCCGGCAAGGTTGCCGCTGTCCACCGCCGAGACGTACAGCGGCGCCAGCGGCTGCAGGCTCTGCGTGTCGTACCAGTTGTAGAAGTGGCCGCGGTGGCGCGGCAGCCCCTGCATGGTGGCCAGGGTCAGCCGGGTGCGTTCGAGCAGGCGGCCGGTACCGAGGAAGCCGAAGTCGTGCGCGGCCAGGTTCGCCAGCAGCGCCAGGCCGATGTTGGTCGGCGAGGTGCGGTGGGCGACTGTCGGGTCGGGCCGCTCCTGCAGGTTGTCCGGCGGCAGCCAGTGCCCGGTGGCGCCGACGTGGACGTCGAAGAACGCCCAGGTCTGCCGCGCCAGCGTGCGCAGGAAGCGCTGCTGCGCCGCGTTCGGCGCGAACGCGACCGGCGTGCGCGGCTGGCTGATCCACCACGCGAGGGCAGGCGAGCCCAGCCACAGCAGCAGCAGCGGCGTCGCCAGCCACAGCGCCAGCGGGCGTTCGAGCGCCAGCGCCACGCCCAGCGCCAGCGCCAGCACCGGGCCGATCCACATCAGCCGCCACAGCACGGCCGGCGCATGGCCGCCGTGCCGTTCGACCTCGCCGGAGGGCTGCCACTGCAGCAGGTGGCGCTGGCTGACGGTCACCCGCCACAGCGTGCACACGATCGCGTCGAGGTGGTACAGCGCCTCGTGCGGCAGCCATGCCAGCCCCAGCGCCATCCGCGCGAAGTGCTGCAGGCTGGCGCGGAAGGCGGCGCGCAGGTGCTGGTCGAGCTGTACCTCGCGCGGCTTCTGCACCAGTTCCAACAGCGCCGCCAGCAGCGGCGGCAGCAGCACCATCGACAGCACCGCCACGGTCCACGAGAGCACCGGCGACATCAGCAGCCAGCCGCTCACCAGCAGCGCCAGCAGCGCCGGCGGCACCAGGCTGCGGCGCAGGTTGTCGAGGATCTTCCAGCGCGACAGCGCGGTCAGCGCGTTGCGGCGCCAGCCGGCGTGCGCGGTCGGCGCCCACGGCAGCAGCCACGGCAGCAGCTGCCAGTCGCCGCGGATCCAGCGGTGGCGGCGCTTCACGTCGGCGCCGTAGCGGGCCGGGTAAGTCTCGAACAGCTGCACGTCGCTGAGCAGGCCCGAGCGCGCGTGGCAGCCTTCGACCAGGTCGTGGCTGAGGATGCGGTTGTCCGGGAAGCGCCCGTCCAGCGTGCGCTCGAACGGGTCGATCGCGTAGATGCCCTTGCCGACGAACGAGCCTTCGCCGAACACGTCCTGGTAGACGTCCGAGACCATCCGCGTGTACGGGTCGATGCCGGCGTCGCTGCCGTACAGCTGGGCGTAGTGCGAGCGCGCGGTGCTCGGCAGGCTGATCCCCACGCGCGGCTGCAGGATCGCGTAGCCGCTGACCACGCGCCGCCGTTCGGGGTCGTACACGGCGCGGTTGAGCGGGTGGTCGATGGTGCCGACGAAGGCCTGCGCCGCGTCGCGCGGCAGCTCGGTGTCGGTGTCCAGGGTGATCACGTACTGCACCGGTCCGAGCGCGGCGACATCGCCCACCACCCGCATGAAGCGATCGTGCGCGTTGCCGCGCAGCAGCGCGTTGAGGTCGGCCAGCTTGCCGCGCTTGCGCTCGTGGCCCATCCAGCACTGCTCGCCCGGATTCCAGCGGCGCGGTCGATGGAACAGGAAGAAGCGGTCGGCCTTGGCGCTGGCGTAGCGGTCGTTGAGCGCCTCGATGCGCCGCTGTGCCCGCCGCAACAGCGCCTCGTCGCCGGGCAGGCTCTCGTGGTCCGCGTCGGTGAAGTCGGTAAGCAGGGCGAAATGCAGGTGCTCGTCGCGGTTGCCGAGGAAGCGCACCTCCAGCGCTTCGGCCAGTTCGTCGACGTCCTGCGCGCTGGCGATCAGGCTGGGGATCGCCACCAGCGTGCGCGCGGCGGCCGGAATGCCGTGCGAGTAATCCATGCGCGGCAGCTGCCGCGGCGCGATCGACAGCGTGGCGATCCAGTTGAGCAGGCTCAGTCCCAGCTGGCTGGCCAAGATCGCGGCGGGAACCGCCAGCGCAACCAGCGCCCAGCTCGGCCAGCGATCGTGCGCGGCGGCGGTGACCAGCGGCTGCGCGAAGGCGAACGTGACTAGCGCCAGCAGGCCCAGGTAGATCGGCAGCGGCGCGCGGTCGAAGCCGCGGCGCAGCGTTTCGCGCAGCGGCGGGCGGATGCCCAGTTGCCGTTCCAGCTGCAGCCGACCGCGGTCGATCAGGTAGTAGCCGACGTGCTGCGGCAGCGGCACGCTGCTGTCGGTGGGGGCCGCGGCCTGGCTCAGCGCGATCGCCGCCTCGGCCACCTGCAGCTCGGTCAGCCGGTGCCGCCGCGCCATCGCCTCGACCACGTGGCGGTAGCGGTCGCGGGTGGCGAAATCCATCGCCGCGTAGACGCCGGCCGGGTCCTCGCGCAGGCATTGCTCGACCAGGCTGCAGCGCTCGACGAAGTCGCGCCAGTCGATCGCCGACAGCGTGCGCAGGCTGCCGATGCTGTTGCTGATCGAGACCTGGTTGGCGGCCTGCTGCTGCGCCTCGAGCTGCACCAGGCGCTCGATGCTCTGCCCCGACGCGGCCAGGCGCTGTTCGATCCAGCTCAGCGGCAGCGCCAGCGCCGGGCTCTGGCCCTGCAGCCGGCGCGCCATCTCGGCCACGAACGGGCCGTTCATCGGCGGGTCCGAGCGCGCCATGTCGGCCACCACCAGCACCACCGAGTTCGGCTCGCGCCCGGCGATGGCGGTCATCGCGTCGGCCCAGCGCGCGGCCTTGCCGCGGTCGCGCCAGTCGGCCATCACCCGCGCGGCGACCCGGCGCAGGTTCTCGATCAGCGCCAGTCGCAGCATGATCGGGATCGCCCACAGTTCGCCCAGCTTCAGCGGGCTCACTTCCTGGTAGGCGTCGACGAAGTGCTGCAGGATGTGCGTGTCGACCCGCCCGTCGCCGTGCGAGATGATCTCCAGCGCGATGTCGTACACCCGCGGCAGCCCGGCCGACGGCCCGCTGGCCAGCCGCGGCAATTCGCGGCTGTAGCCCTTCGGCAGGTGCCGGCGGGCGATCCGCACCTGCTCCTCGACCAGGTAGAAGTTGTCCAGCAGCCACTCGGCGGCCGGGGTGATCCGCCGCCGCTTGCGGGTGGCGTCGGTCAGCCGTTCGCAGGTGTGGGTCAGCACCGCCTCGTTGTCGTCCAGCCGCGCCAGCAGCGAATCCATGCTGGTGCGGGCGCTGAGCCGATGCAGCCCGGCCAGTGCGCGGCCGTGGCGTTCCATCTGTTCGGCGCTGAACAGTTCCGCGCGCAGCGCCGGCTCCTGCTCCGGCCGGGTGCGCGCCGCTGCGCGCCGCCGGCGGAACGCTTGCAGGCGGCGCAGCTTGAGCAGGTCGAGCAGGTTGCCAATGTTCAAGACGATTTCCTTGGGCCTCGCGGGATCGGCCACGAGGCGTCCATGCGGGCGGAGCGCCGACGGGAACCCGTGCGAGGGCTGCGACCGCCGGCTCGGCCCGACCTTACGCGGCGGCATGTGAAGATGGCGCGCGCTACGATGGGCGCCCGCCGCTACCGGAGCCACGCCGTGCCATTGCAGATCCGCGCCGCCACTCTCGCCGACGTTTCCGACCTGGCCGCCTGGAATGCGGCGATGGCTTGGGAAACCGAGCACAAGCGGCTCGATCCGGCGACGCTGGAGCGCGGCGTGCGCGGCGTGTTCGAGCAGCCGCGGCGCGGCTTCTACCTGGTGGCCGAGCATGACGGCGCGGCGGTCGGCTGCCTGCTGGTCACCTACGAATGGAGCGACTGGCGCGGCGGCGATTTCTGGTGGATCCAGAGCGTCTATGTGGTGCCCGCCGCGCGCCGCGCCGGTGCGTTCCGCGCGTTGTACGCCGATGTGGCGCAACGCGCCGCGGCGGCCGGCGCGGTCGGCCTGCGCCTGTACGTGGAAACCGAAAACCGGCGCGCGCAGGCGACCTACGAAGGGCTTGGCATGCAGCGTTGCCACTACTTCATGTACGAGGCGCTGCCGGCGGCGCCGGCCGCGCAGGAGCGGACGCTCAGGTAGGTTCGGCCAGCCGCTGCTCGAATGCCGCCGCCGGCATCGCGGCGCCGTACAGGAAACCCTGCAGCTGCGAGCAGCCGGCGTGGCGCAGGAAGGCGCCCTGCTCGTACGTTTCCACGCCTTCGGCGATCACGTCCTTGTTGAGGCTGCGCGCCATCGCGATGATCGCGCTGGTGATGGTGGCGGTGTCGCGGTCGCTGGTGATGTCGCGTACGAACACGCGGTCGATCTTCAGTGCGTCGATCGGGAAATGCTTCAGGTAGGACAGACTGCAGTAGCCGGTGCCGAAGTCGTCCAGCGACAGCCGCACGCCGCGTCGCTTGATCCGCTGCAGCAGCCCGGTGGTGGCGTCGCCGCCGGACATCACCATGCGCTCGGTCAGTTCCAGTTCGAGCAGGCCGGTCGCGAGGCCGCTCTCCTCCAGCACCTCGTCCAGCCAGTTGTAGAACTCGGCATGCTGGAACTGCAGCGGCGACACGTTCACCGAGACCGGAATGGCGTGGCCGAGGTCCTGCCACCGCCGCGCCTGCCGGCAGGCGCGGCGCAGCGCCCAGGCGCCGATCGGCAGGATCAGCCCGGTGTCCTCGGCGACCGGGATGAACTGGTCCGGCGCGTACGCCTCGTGCCCGTCCGCCTGCCAGCGCAGCAGCGCCTCGGCGCCGACGATGCGGCCGCTGTGCGCGTCCACCTTGGGCTGGTAGTGCAGCTCCAGTTCGTGCCGCGGCTGCGCCTGGCGCAGCGCGGCCTCGATCCGCCGCCGCGCCTGCGCGCGTTCGTTCATCGACGCGGTGAAGAAGCGGTAGCCGTGCAGGCCCTGCGCCTTCACCGCGACCAGCGCGGTCTCCGCATGCTGCAGCAGGCCGTCCGGCTCGACCGCATCGTCCGGGTACACGCTGATGCCGATGCTGAGCCGCAGGCCGAGTTCGGGCAGGCCGTCGACGCGGGTCTGCTCGCCGTGGTTGATCAGCCGCTGGCACAGGCTGGCCGCCTCGCCCGCGCTTTCCAGGTGCGGCAGCACCGCCACGAACTCGTCGCCGCCGTAGCGGCTCAGCAGGTCGTCGCCGGACAGGCAGTGCTGCAGCTGGGCGGCGAACGCGCGCAGCACCCGGTCGCCGGCGGCGTGGCCGTGCAGTTGGTTGACCTGCTTGAAGTTGTCGATGTCGACGTAGAGCAGCGCGGCGCGCTGCTGGCGCCGGTTCGCGGTGGCGATCGCCTGGCCGATGTGCTCGTGCAGCTGGCTGCGGTTGGGCAGGCCGGTCAGCGTGTCGTGCTGGGTCAGGTGGATCATCTTCAGCGCCAGCGCGCGGGTCTCGCTGACGTCGTGGAACACCAGCACGCCGCCGATCACGTTGCCGGCGTGGTCGTGGATCGGCGCGGAGGAATCCTCCACCGGCGTGTCGAAGCCGTGGCGGTGGCGCAGCAGGGTGCGGCCGGCCAGGTCGACGATGCTGTTGTGGCCGATCGCCGCGCGCAGCGGATTGGCCACGGCGTCGCCGCTGCGTGCGTCGAACAGCTGGAAGATCTCCTCGATCGGCCGGCCCGCCGCCTCGATGCCGGTCCAGCCCGTCATCGCCTCGGCAATCGGGTTGAGCGAGGTGATGCGCAGCTGCGGGTCGGTGGTGATCACCGCGTCGCCGATCGAGCGCAGGGTCACCTCGGCCAGCTCGCGCTCGCGGTGCAGCGCATCCTCGAACGCCTTGCGCTGGCTGATGTTCTGCACCTGCGAGACGAAGTACAGCGGCGCGCCCTGCTCGTCGCGCACCAGCGACACGCTGAGCTGGATGTGCACCACGCGACCGTCCTTGTGGAAGTTGCGCTTCTCCAGCTGATAGGACTCGCGCTGGCCGGCCAGCAGCTGCGCCATCAGTTCCGCGTCGGCCGCCAGGTCGTCCGGATGGGTGACCGCGGCGATGTCCAGCTGCAGCAGCTCCTCCTCGCGGTAGCCGAGCATCTGGCAGACCGCCGCATTGACGCGCACGAACCGGCCGTCCGGGCGGGTCAGCGCCATGCCGATCGCGGCGTGCTGGAACGCGGCGAAGAAGCGCTGCTCGCTCTCGTGCAGCTTGAGCTCCAGCGTGCGCCGCTCGGTGATGTCGACCAGCGCGGTGAAGATGCCGCGGACGCGGCCGTCGGCGTCGAAGTCGGGCTGGAAGTTGCCGTGCGCGTAGCGCGGCCGGTGGCCGTCGTGCAGCTCGCCCTCGTAGCTGGCCATCTGCCCGGCGTAGGCGCGCGCCAGCGCCGCCTCGGCCAGCGCGTGGTTGCGCCGGCCGACCACGTCGACCAGGCGCTGGCCGAGCAGCTGCTGCGGGTCGAGGCCGAGCCAGCGGCGATGGGTGTCGTTGACGAAGCGGAAGCGCTGCTCGAGGTCGAGGTAGGCGAGCAGCGCAGGCGTGCCGTGCGCCACCCGTGCCGGCCAGTCGGATGCATCCGGAAGCGAAGGCGATACCTCGGCAGGCTTGTGCGGCCGCATGGTCATTCCGTCAGCATGGCGCCCCCTGTCGGCGCCGCTTCATCATGCGCCGAGTTTTCGCCGCTGCCCAGCGGGCCGGGCGAACCACCCGGCGACGATCAATGCAGGGCGGCGGCCGGGGCGCCGAGCCGGCCGGCGGCGTCCAGCACGATCCGGCCCGATGCGTGCAGTTCGGCGACGATGCCGTACTGGTCGGTCAGTCGCGCCAGCAGCGAGCCCAGCGCCTGCGGCTGCAGCGGGTAGCCGTGCGCCAGCGCGCGCGCATGGCCGCCGTCGCCGCGCTGGGCCACGGTGATCGCCACCACGCCGAGGCCGGGGGCCTCGTGCGCGAACAGCGTCGGCGGATCGTAGCCGGGTTCGACCGCGGCCAAGGTTTCCAGCAGGTAGCCGTCGGCGGCCGCCGCCGGCTGTGCCGCGTCGGGCTGCAGCTGCAGCGGCAGCTGGTGCGCGTCGAGCAGTGCGGCGTACTGGCGCAGCTCGAACACGATGCCGGCAAAATCGTGCGCGCGCTGCCCGGCATCGCCGGTCTGCACGGCCAGCCACTGCGACGGCGACTGCGCCAGCACCTTGCCGTCGGCGTAGCGCACGGCCAGCCCGCGCGCGCTCATCGTCGCCTCCTCGCGGTACGGGGTCAGCAGTGCCGTCTCCAGCAGCGCCCACAGCGGCGCCAGGTTGACGTGCTCGTACTGCACGCAAGTCAGCGCCAGCAGGTCGTTGCGGCTGAGGTAGCGCACGTGCTCCAGCCGGATGCCGAGCGTGCGCATCAGCCAGTCGGCGGTCAGCGCGCCGGCCTCACCGCGCCCGACCAGCTGGATCTCCAGCTGCTCGGACAGCTCCTCGGCCTGCCCCGCCGGCGCCAGCAGACTCATCGGCAGCAGCCGCATCGGGCCTTCAGCATAGGTCGGTGAGGGTTCCAGCGGTTGCGCCGGCATCTGCCCTTGATGGCTGCCGAACGCCACCACGTTCTCCAGCTGGCTGCGCGGCACGCGTCGCGCCAGCTCGTCCAGCGCGGCCCAGACCGGGAAGCCCGGTCGCAGCAACTCGACCTGGTCGAACAGCGCGCCGGCCAGCGCCAGCCGCGCGGCGTCGACCTGCGGCACCAGCGCGTGCAGGTCGGCGGCGATCAGCGCCGCCAGCGCGGCAGCCTCGTCGCGGGTGAACGTAAGCCGCGCCGGCGGCTCGCCCGCGACCGGTTCCAGGGCCAGCACCACCGGCAGGGCGAACAGCGTTTGCGTTTCCACGAGCGAGGGTCCGGAAGACGGGAGGAGACGGGATTCTACCATTCAGCGTTTTGGGCTTTCGCCGCGCGGCATGGCGGGTTAGCCTTGACCGACTTGAGTGGTGGACTGTTCCGAGCATGGAAAACACGCAGAAGCGCGTCGGGGTGATCGGCGGTGTGCGCATCCCGTTCTGCCGCAACAACACGGCCTACGCCGACGTCGGCAACTTCGGCATGTCGGTGAAGGTGCTCGGCGCGCTGGTCGAGCGCTTCGGCCTGCACGGGGTGGAACTGGGCGAAGTGGCGATGGGCGCGGTGATCAAGCACGCGTCCGACTGGAACCTGGCGCGCGAGGCGCTGCTCAGTTCCGGGCTGGCGCCGACCACGCCGGGCATCACCACCGCGCGCGCCTGCGGCACCTCGCTGGACAACGCCATCATCATCGCCAACAAGATCGCCGCCGGGCAGATCGAGGCCGGCATCGCCGGCGGTTCGGACACCACCTCCGACGTGCCGATCGTCTACGGCACCCGCCTGCGCAAGCGCCTGCTGGCGATGAACCGCGCGAAGACGCCGCTGGACAAGCTGAAGACGGCGCTGCGCGGCTTCTCGCTCGGCGAGCTGAAGCCCTCGTTCCCCGGCGTGGCCGAGCCGCGCACCGGCAAGTCGATGGGCGACCACTGCGAGCAGATGGCGAAGGAGTGGCAGGTCAGCCGCGAGGCGCAGGACCAGCTGGCGCTGGACAGCCACCGCAAGCTGGCCGCCGCCTACGACGCGGGTTTCTTCGAGGGCCTGCTGGTGCCGTTCCGCGGCCTGAAGCGCGACGGTTTCCTGCGCCCGGACTCGACCATGGACAAGCTGGCTTCGCTGAAGCCGGCGTTCGACAAGAGCTCCGGCCACGGCACGCTCACCGCCGGCAATTCCACCGGCCTGTCCGACGGCGCCGCCGCGGTGCTGCTGGGCAGCGAGGCGTGGGCCGCGCAGCGCGGGCTGAAAATCCAGGCCTGGCTGCGCGATGCCGAAGTCGCCGCGGTGGATTTCGTGCACGGCGAAGGCCTGCTGATGGCGCCGACCATCGCGGTGCCGCGCATGCTGGCGCGCCACGGCCTGCGCCTGCAGGACTTCGACTACTACGAGATCCACGAGGCGTTCGCGGCACAGGTGCTGTGCACGCTGCGCGCGTGGGAGTCGGCCGACTACTGCAGGAACCGGCTCGGCCTCGACGCGCCGCTCGGCGCGATCGATCCGGCGAAGCTCAACGTGCACGGCTCCAGCCTTGCCGTCGGCCACCCGTTTGCCGCCACCGGCGCGCGCATCATCGCCACGCTGGCGAAGCTGCTGGAGCAGAAGGGCGCCGGCCGCGGGCTGATCTCGATCTGCACCGCCGGCGGCATGGGCGTCACCGCGATCCTCGAGCGGTGACCGGGCGGCCGCTTCAGCCTCGATTCGTCCGGGCGGGTGCATAAAGGCCGCCATGTTCCGCCTGCGCACCACCGCCTCCCTCAGCCTGCTCGCACTGGCCGTCGGCGTCGCCGGCACCGGCTGGCTCAGCGCGCAGACCAGCGTCTGGTCCGGCCCACCGACGCGCTACACCGCGCAGGTCGACACGCCGACCGCGCTGCGCGCCCGCCCGTCGCCGCACCGCCCGCGCCGCTCGCCGCGCGTCGCGCCGGCAAGGCGCATGCTGCCGTCGGCGGTGGTCGCTGACGAAGCACAGGCCGCCATCGCTGCACCCGCGCCGGAGCTGGTGCCGCTGGCCACCCCCGCCGACACCTCGCAATCGTGGGACGAGTTGCGCGGCCATCTCGACGGCCGCGTGCTGCTGCACGTCGACATCGACGGCAACGGCCGGGTCACCACCGCCAGCCTGAGCGAATCCAGCGGCGACCCGGTGCTCGACCAGCACGCCCTGCGCAGCGTGCGCGGCTGGCGCTTCGCGGTACCGCCGGACCACTCCGACGGCCTCAGCGGCGAGCTGCCGATGCGCTTCACCTCGCGGGGCGATCGCGTCGCGCAGTTGCCGTAGGGTTTTGTCCGGGCGCGTTGGTGCTTCGCGTTTTATCAAGCCTGCGCAAAAGGCGTGCGCTTTCTGCAACCTGCAGGAGCCCACTTTGAGCGCGATGCTGTCGTGCTTGCTGCATTCAGGGCGAAGAACATCAGAAGCAAGAGCTTCACACGAGGCAACAGGTGGCGAAAGTGGTTCTCGTGGAGCAGCGCTCACGGTGGTGAATGGCGCTCACAGGATGCCCTTGGCGCCCACCCCGAACGCGGTAACCATCCGCGTGATGATCAGCTTCGGCGAGAGCGCCACGTCGGGGAAGTCGCCGACCGGTTCGTAGCAGGCGTAGAAGTTCGGGTCGGTGGCGCGCAGCGGCTGGCAGCCGGGCTTGAGGTCGAAGCTGGTGGCGTAGCGGAACGGCCACAGGTCGAACAGCGGCAACTGCTCGGAGACCGTGCCGATCACCCGGTTGATGTCGGTCAGCACCGGTACCTTCGACCGCCGCGGCGCGATCACCCACGCGTTTTCCGGCTGCGTGCTGCGCAGGATGCTGTGGCGCAGCTGGTCGGCGAAGTCGTGGTCGTAGACGATCACGCCCGACTCGGTGTTGTAGTGGTCCGAGCGCGGATCGAAATTGTGCGAGCCGACCATCGCGAAGACGTCGTCGACCACGATCGACTTCGCATGCAGGCCGAAGCGCAGGCCGGTGCTGTGCAGCGGTGCCGGGCGATTGCTGCTGCCGCGGCTGCCGAGCAGGCGGAAGCGCGCCGCGGGAACGTGAGCCGGGCCGGCGGCTTCCGGCGGCGGCAGCGCGGTCGTGTCCAGGTCGAGGTTGGCCAGTTCGTTGTCCACCGCGGCGCTGGGCGCGTGCGGCTTCAGCTCGTGGATCTCGAAGCCGAACTTCTTCAGGTAGCGCTTGCGATGTTTGTACGACATCGCGTACACCGCGAACGCGTCGGTCGAGGCCAGCGAATTGGTGGAGACGATCACTAGCGGCGGGTCGGCGCGCCGGTGCAGCGTGCGGAAGATGTGCTGCGCGCGCTTGCTCATCACCAGGTACGGCGTCTGCAGCAGTACCTCGCGTTTCGCCTCGCCGATCATGCGCATGATGTGGTGGGTGAAATCGAGCGCGCGGCGCTTGTCCGGCTTGTCGGTCTTCGCCGGCAGGTCGCTGAAGTACTCCACCCGACCCACCCGCCGCGAGGCGTCGACCAGCCAGGTCTGCAGCCAGGCCGGGTCCTCGGCGGCCTGCTGCACGCGCGCCACGCGCGCCGGACGGCGGTAGTGCGGGGCCGGCCAGGTTGGCGGCGTGTGGTCGGACAGGATGCGCCGGTTGACGTCGCGCAGATGGGTCAGCGGCAGCGCGCGCGGGTGGTTCCAGAACCGCTCGAAGCTGGCCGCCATCTGCAGCGCGGCGGGGCCGCCGACCATCGCGTCGCGGTCGACGTAGTTGAAGCTGTCGTCCCAGTTGAAGTAGCGGTTCTGGTAGTTGCGCCCGCCGGTGATGCCGATGCGGTCGTCCACCAGCAGCAGCTTGTTGTGCATGCGCTGGTTGAACTGCATGAAGCAGCACAGCACGCCGGCGGCGAATTCCAGCGGCTGCGTGCGTGCCTTGTGGAAGGTCGGGTTGTACAGCCGCACTTCGAGGTTCGGGCTGACCCGCGTCAGCCGGTCGAGCAGGTCGAGGTCGCCGAAGGAGAACAGCTGGTCGGCCAGGATGCGCACGCGCACGCCGCGCCGCGCCGCCTGCACCAGCTCGTCCAGCATCAGCTGGCCGGCATCGTCCTGGTCCCAGATGTAGGTCTGCACGTCGATCGAGTGCCGCGCCGCGCGCACCAGGTTGATCCGCGCGGCCATCGCCGGCACGGAGTCGTCGAGCAGGGTGACCACGTGCACCGGCCGCTCCGGGGTGGAGGCGGCGAGCGCCTCGGTGGCGGCGGCCAGCAGCGGCGACGGCAGCGCACAATGGTCGGCCTGCGCACAGCTGCTGCTGCGGTCGGCGCTGGCGGCGACGATGGCGTCGGCACGGCGGATCTGCGCGCGCGATACGGTGCAGCCCTGCAGCGACAGCAGCGCAAGCAGCAGCGGTAGGGCGAATCGGCGCAAGACGGACATGGGCAAATCATACGGTTGGCGCGTGCCGTGGTCGTGAGGAAGCGGCGGCCGCCGCCGGGCCGCGGCAACGCACGGTCGCCGCGCGGGTCAGGGCGACCAGAACGCGTCCAGCCGGGCGTTGCCCGGTTCCAGCGCGCCGTCCAGGTGCAGCACCGCCAGCGCACCGGGCGGCATGCCGCGGAATTCGTCGGAGCGGCCCTCGACCAGCAGCGCGACCAGCCGCTCCATGCCGGGGTTGTGGCCGACCAGCAGCACGGTGCCGGCATCGGCGTGCTGGTCGAGCAGGGCCAGCAGTTCGCCGGGCGAGGCGTCGTAGATCTCGTCGGCCTGCTGCGGCACCGGCGCGTTGTCGATCGCGGCCAGCGCCAGGCGGGTGGTCTCGTCGGTGCGCCGGCTCGGCGAGCACAGCACCCGGTCGGGGCGCAGGCCGTGCGCGGCCAGCCACAGCCCGGCGGCCTGCGCTTCCCGTTCGCCGCGCACGCTGAGCGGACGCTGCGGGTCGTCGCCGGTGGTTTCCATCGGCACCGCTTCGGCGTGTCGCAACAGGATCAGTTCGTGCATGGAAGACTCCGGGGGTGGTGGCGCAAGGCGCGCGGTGAACATCGGGAAGGGCGCGCTTCAGTGCTGGCGCTTGATCCAGCGCAGCAGGGCCTTCCAGTCCTGCTGGTGGCTGCGGACCTGTTCGGACTGGTAGTCGAAGATGCCCTTGCCGAGGCCGGCGAGCAGCACGTAGGCCTGGCTGTCGCGCAGTTGTGCGGCGATCGGGAACGGCGATTGCCCGGCCAGTTGGGTGATCGCATCCTGGCTGGCGTGGGTCCACGGCTTGAGCCGGTTGGCCACCAGCGCCACCGGCAGCTTGCCGCTGCGGATGCGTCGGATCGCCTGCAACTCGCCGAGGAAGCGCAGCGTGGCGTCGAGGTCGAACGAGGACGGCAGCACCGGTACCAGCAGCACGTCGGCCACCTCGAGGTAGGGTTCCAGCTCGCGCTCGCCGGAGCCGGCGGGGGTGTCGATCAGCAACTGCTGGGTGTCCGCCGGCACGCGTTGCAGGTTGCGCCGGCCGCTGTCGAAGGCGAGCACGCCGGGGACGTTGTCGGGTCTGAGCTCGGCCCAGTGGAAGCTGGAGTGCTGCCGGTCGGCGTCGATGATCGCGGTGTGCTGCCCGGCCTGGGCCCAGTGCGATGCCAGTTGCGTCACCAGCGTGCTCTTGCCGCAACCACCCTTGCTGCTCGCCACCAGCGTCGTAAGCATCGGATCACCCCTGCCACGGAAGGTGGCCCAAGCCTAGCGGGCGGGGCGCCAATGGGGAATAGCCGGGAATCGGGAATGGCCAACGGGATGCGCCGGATCGAGCGGCAGGGCCCGCTCTTGCGATTCCCTATTCCCGATTCGCTGTTCCCGGCTGCCAGTCGGCGGGTGCCTCGACCGGGAGGCCGTTGTCGCGCAGGGCGGCCAGCTGCAGGCTCATCTCGGTGCCGCCGTGGCGCGCCAGCGTGAGCAGGCGCTGGGCCAGCGCTGCGTCGTCCTGTGCCCGGGCCAGCAGGCGGGCGAAGCTCTGCACCTGCCAGACCAGGTTGCGACGGGCGTCCTTCGCTTCCTGCCGCTGCGCCGGATCGTCGGCCAACACTTCGCGCAGGTGCAGGCCGAGCGAGCGGGCCAGCGGGCTGGAGCCCCATTCCAGGGTCTTGCCCAGGGCCAGGCAGTCGGTCTTGATCGAGGCGTCCTCGCCGGCGTTCTCGCACAGCTTGGCGACCAGTTGCAGGCTCGGCTGCGGCTGGGTGCCGGCCAGGCCGAACACCAGCACGGTCTGCATGCCGACGGCACCGCCGGCGTGGGCCGGGTCCAGCGTGTCCGGCGGCGGCGGCAGCGCGCCGGCCGCGTTGGCCAGGGCCTGCAGGCTGGCGCCGGCGTAATCGTCGTAGCGCTTTGCCGCGGCGGCCTGGCCCAGGTCGTCGCGGGCGGCGTCCTGTTTCATGCCGCGCGCGTCGGCGCCGAGCTTGAGCAGCCACACCGCGGCGTTGTCCGGTGCCCGCACCAGCAGGCGCTGCAGCGCCTCGCCGTTCGGGCAGGTGCCGGCGGCGGCATCGCAATCGGCCAGGCGCATCCAGTCGACCGCTGCGCCGGCACCGTCGACCTGCGCGGCCCGCTCGATCAGGCGGTGGAAGCTGTTCTCCGGCGGCTGGTTGAACAGCGGTCGCGCCAGCAGGGCCGCGCCGAGCAGTCGCAGCGGGTCACCACCGGGGGCCAGCACGCTGACCAGGTCACGCTGGAACGCGAGCTGGGCCTTGTCGCGGGCTTGCGCGGCCCGACCCGGCGTGCTGCGGCTGTTGCTCGCGGGGGACTTGCCGGCGACCGCCGGCGCGACCGCCAGCGACAACGCGCAGGCCAGGGCGAGGCAATGCCATCCACGCATCATGGGCCGGGCTCCGCAATCCAAAGCGCGCAGCATACCGTTTGCGGATTAAGCGCGGCTGATCGGGAAGGCGGCGAAGCGGTGCCGTCACGGCGTGGCTTGCTAGGATGGGTGTCCCCGGCGCAGGGCCGCGCCCCCACGATCATCGTTCGGGAGACGCGTAGTGGATCATCTGTCGACGTTCGCCGGCGGCGCACCCTGGTTTGTCGGCTGGGGCACGCTGGCCCTGATCAATGCCGCGCTGGCGCAAGGCAAGAACCGCAGCGGCCTGCTGTGGTTCCTGCTGTCGCTGCTGGCCGGCCCGCTTGCCACGCTGCTGCTGGTGCTGCTGCCGAAGGTGCGCTCGAAGATGTTTTGAGCGACGGGATGGGGGATTCGGGTTCGAAAGAGCGGCGGTGTCGCAGCCGCTGGCTTTGCCGAATCCCGTCGGCCGTTCCCGCCTCAGTCCCCCAGCGCCTCGCGCATGAACTCCGGCTGCGCCAGCGCGGCCTTGTGGATCTCGGCGTTGTAGTAGCGGGTCGGGAAGTTCTTGGCGCTGGCGCCGCGCTCGCGGAAGCCGCTCAGGTCGCCGCCCTTGCGTGCCATGGTGCAGCTCCACCAGCCGGTCGGGTAGCACGGCTGCGGGAACGGCAGCGTCTTCACCGCGCTGAAGCCCGAGGTGCGCATCGCCGAGCGCATCGACTTGATCAGTTCCAGGTGGGCCAGCGGCGATTCGCTCTGCTGCACCAGCAGGCCGCCGTGGCGCAGCGCCTTGTAGCAGCTGGCATAGAACGCGGCGTTGAACAGGCCCTCGGCCGGGCCGACCGGGTCGGTCGAGTCGACGATGATCAGGTCCAGCGAGTCGGGCTCGGCCTCGGCCATGTACTTGATGCCGTCGATGAACCGCAGTTCGGCGCGCGGGTCGCCGTTCGCCTCGCACAGCTCCGGGAAGTACTGCTCGGCCAGGCGGGTAACGCGCTCGTCGATCTCCACCTGCACCGCGTGTTCGACTTCCTCGTGCTTGAGCACCTCGCGCAGCGTGCCGCAGTCGCCGCCGCCGATGATCACCACGCGCTTGGCGCGCGCATGGGTGAACAGCGCCGGGTGGGTCATCATCTCGTGGTAGAGGAAGTTGTCGCGGCTGGTCAGCATCACGCAGCCGTCGATCACCATCAGCTTGCCCCAGTCGGTGGTCTGGTGGATCTCGATGGTCTGGAACGGGGTCTTCTCCGCATGCAGCAGTTGCTCGGTGCGGAAACCGATGGAGGAACCGGAGGCCTGGTGGGCTTCGGTGAACCAGCTGGTTTCATTCGAGGTGGGTTGCTGCGACATGGTGGACGTTCCTGACGTGCCGGAGGGGAAAAGCAAGACTGTCCATTGTAGCGACAACCGCCGTGAACGTCCCGGCGGGACCGGCCACGTCTTGCGCATATCGTCACAGCGGCCCATTACAATGACGGTTGGCCTGCCGGGACCCTTCGCCGGCGGCCGACCAGCCCGATCGGCCCCGCGGCGTGCGAGGCTTCCGGTCGTTCGGGCTCGTGCTGCTGTCATCGGGCAAGACGTCAAGGCTCGCCGCTGCGACGACATCATCCTTTTCCATCGAGGAGATCTCTGCATGGCGAACCCTTGGAACACCGACGCTGCCCGTCACACCTACGCCGTACCCCACTGGAGCGACGGCTACGTCGACGTGGACGACGCCGGCGACATCGTGATGCGCCCGCGCGGCACCCGCGGCCCCAGCCTGTCGCTGCCGGCGATCGTCGAACGTGCCCGTGCCGACGGCCTGCGGCTGCCGCTGCTGGTGCGTTTCCCCGACATCCTGGCCGACCGCCTGGCGCGGCTGCAGGGCGCGTTCGCCAAGGCGATCGACGAGTGGCGCTACGCCGGCGGCTACACCGCGATCTACCCGATCAAGGTCAACCAGCAGCGCGGCGTGGCCGGCGAGCTGGTCGCTGCCGGCACCCGCGGTTTCGGCCTGGAAGCCGGTTCCAAGCCCGAGCTGATGGCGGTGCTGGCGATGGCGAGGCCCGGTTCCATCGTGATCTGCAACGGCTACAAGGATCGCGAATACATCCGCCTGGCGCTGATCGGCAGGAAACTCGGCCTGCGCGTGCACATCGTGATCGAGAAGCTGTCCGAGCTGGACCACGTGTTCGCCGAGGCGAAGGCGCTGGGCGTGGAGCCGCTGCTCGGCGTGCGCGTACGGCTGGCCTCGATCGGCGCCGGCAAGTGGCAGAACACCGGCGGCGACAAGGGCAAGTTCGGGCTGTCGCCGCAGCAGGTGCTCACGCTGATCGAGCGACTCGACGCGGCCGGCCTCAAGCACACGCTGAAGCTGCAGCACTTCCACATGGGCTCGCAGATCTCCAACGTGCGCGACATCGCCAACGGCATGCGCGAGGCGACCCGTTACTTCGTCGAGCTGAAGCGGATGGGCGTGCCGCTGGAGATCGTCGACGTCGGCGGCGGCCTCGGCGTGGACTACGAGGGCTCGCGCTCGCGCAGCCACAACTCGATCAACTACTCGATCGAACAGTACGCCGCCACCATCGTGCAGTCGCTGGCCGAGGCGGTCGAGGCCGAGGGCCTGGCCGCGCCGCACATCCTCACCGAGGCCGGCCGCGCGATGACCGCGCACCACGCGGTGATGGTGGTCAACGTGACCGAGGTCGAGGAGGTGCCGGCCGGCGCGATCCCGCCGCCGTGCGCGGACGAGCCCGCGGTGCTGCGCCGGCTGCGCGAGACCTGGGAGGAACTGGACCGGCGCCCCGCGCTGGAGCTGTTCCACGAGGCGCAGCATCACCTGAGCGAAGGCCAGGCGCTGTACGCGCTGGGCCAGCTGGCGCTGGCCGACCGCGCGCGGCTGGACGAGATGTACTACGCGATCGCCAACGCCGTGCGTGCGCGCCTGCTGCCGGCCGAACGCTCGCACCGGCAGGCGCTGGACGAGCTGGACGAGAAGCTGGTCGACAAGTACTTCGTCAACTTCTCGGTGTTCGAGTCGATCCCCGACGTGTGGGCGATCGGCCAGATCTTCCCGATCGCGCCGATCGCCCGGCTCGGTGAACAGCCCACGCGCCGCGGCGTCATCGTCGACCTCACCTGCGATTCGGACGGCCGCATCGACCACTACGTCGACGCCGAGGGCGTCGACGTCAGCCTGCCGCTGCACGCGCTGAGGGCGGGCGAAAGCTACCGCCTCGGCATCTTCATGGTCGGCGCCTACCAGGAGACCCTGGGCGACATCCACAACCTGTTCGGCGACACCGACGCGGTCAACGTGCGCGTGGATGGCGACGGCTACACCTTCGCCCACGTGCGCCGCGGCGACACCACCGACCTGATGCTCGACTACGTCGGCTACGACCTGGAGGCGCTGCGCGCCAGTTATCGCGAGCGCATCGCCGCCGCCGGCCTCGGTGGCGCCGAGGCCGCGCAGTTGTACGACGCGCTCGACGGCGGGCTCACCGCGTACACCTATCTGGCCGAAGACGCCGACTGAGCTTCTGCTCCAAGGTCCAATGGCGCCTTGCGCGGCAGCACCTACAATTTGCGGAATGGGCGCGGCGGTGAGGCCGCGCCTCCCCGCCATCCTGAAGGAGCAAAGCATGAACAGTCTTGAAGGCAAGGTCGCCCTGATCACCGGCGCGGCCAGCGGCCTCGGCAAGGCGATCGCCGAGCTGTACGCGATGCACGGTGCCAGCGTGGCGATCGCCGACATCAACCAGCAGGCCGCCGATGCCGTGGCCGCGCAGATCAATGCCGCCGGCGGCAAGGCGCTCGGCCTGGCGATGGACGTGACCAGCGAGGCGGCGGTGAACGAGGGCACCGACCAGGTGGTCGCCGCGTTCGGCGCGCTGGACATCCTGGTCTCCAACGCCGGCGTGCAGATCATCAACCCGATCGATCAGTTCAGCTACGCCGACTGGAAGAAGATGCTGGCGATCCATCTCGACGGCGGCTTCCTCACCACCAGGGCCGCGCTGCAGCACATGTACAAAGATGACGGTACCGGCAAGAGCCGCGGCGGCATCGTGATCTACATGGGCTCGGTGCACTCGCACGAGGCGTCGAAGCTGAAGTCCGCCTACGTCACCGCCAAGCACGGCCTGCTCGGCCTGGCCCGCACGCTGGCCAAGGAAGGCGCGCCGCACCACGTGCGCTCGCACGTGATCTGCCCGGGCTTCGTGCGCACGCCGCTGGTGGAGAAGCAGATCCCCGAGCAGGCGAAGGAGCTGGGCATCAGCGAGGACGAGGTGATCAGGAACGTGATGCTGAAGGACACCGTCGATGCCACCTTCACTACCGTCGAGGACATCGCGCAGACCGCGCTGTACCTGGCCACCTTCCCGTCCGCGGCGCTGACCGGGCAGTCGATCGTGGTCAGCCACGGCTGGTTCATGCAGTAGGCATGATGTCGCGCTAGTTGCGGTGCACCTGCAGCCCGGCCGCCGACTGGCTGACCGGCATCACCTCGATGCGGTTGATGTTGAGGTGCGGCGGCAGGTTGGCGATCCACCAGATCGTGTCGGCGATGTCGGTCGCGGTGATCGGCTGGGCGCCGGCGTAGAGCTGATCGGAGGCGGCCTGGTCGCCGCCGGTGCGCACCAGGGTGAACTCGGTCTCGGCCATGCCCGGCTCGATGGAAGTGACACGCACGCCGGTGCCATGCAGGTCGGTGCGCAGGTTCTGCGAGAACTGGGTGACGAAGGCCTTGGTGCCGCCGTACACGTTGCCGCCGCGATAGGCGTAGCTGCCCGCGATCGAGCTGACGTTGACGATCGCGCCGCGGCGCGCGATCAGTTGCGGCAGCAGCAGGTGGGTCAGCGACACCAGCGCGGTGACGTTGGTGTCGATCATCTGCTTCCACTGTTCGAGGCTCGCCTGCTGCGCCGGCGCGGTGCCCAGCGCCAGGCCGGCGTTGTTGACCAGCAGGTCGATGTCGGCGAACGCGGATGGCAGCGCCGCATGTGCCGCGCGCATCGCCGCCTCGTCGCGCACGTCGAACGCCGCCGCATGCACGCGCCCGGCGCCGTGCCGCGCCACCAGCGGCTGCAGCCGTTCCATGCGGCGACCGCTGGCGATCACCCGCCAGCCGCCGGCCACGAAGCGTTCCACGGCGGCGGCGCCGAAGCCGGAGCTGGCGCCGGTGATCCAGGCAGTCTTGGTCGTCATGAGCGGCACGCGTGATGGGAAAAGTCGGGGGAAGAGTCGGGTGGCCTAGCGGCCTTCCTTCAGCGCGATCGCGTTGATGCCGGCGCCGGCCAGGCGCTGCTTGGTCGATTCCAGCTCGGTGGCCGAGCGGAACGGCCCCAGCCGCACGCGGTTGTAGGTCTGCCCGCCGATGCTGACCGACTGCACGTTCGCCACGAAGCCTTGCAGCGCGAGTTTCGCCTTCAGCGTTTCCGCGTCGGCGGCGTTCGGGAAGGCGCCGACCTGCAGCAGGTAGCCGCTGCCGACGGCCGGTTGCGGCACCGCGCTGGCCGGGGCGGCGGTGACGTCCTGGCTGACCGCGGCCGGTGCGTTGGCCGGTGCCGCGGCGGGCGCCTGGGCTGCCTGCTGCGCTTGCAGCTGCGCCGCCTGCTGTTTCTGCTGCTGCTCGACGCGCGCCTGTGCGCTGATCTCGGCGTCGGGAATGCGCACTTCTTTTTCCGACAGCACCGAGTAGAAGTCGAACTGCGGCTTTTTCGGTGCGCTGTCGCCGGTCGATTCGAGCACGCCCGGCGCGCTGCCGCGCTCGGCCGTGGCCTGCGGATTCGCCTGCGGGCCGTCGGCCTTGCGCAGGCCGGTCAGCAGGCTGCCGCGCATCATCACGGCCATCAGGATCGCGCCGGCGACCAGGCCGACGATCGCGTAGCCCCAGCCCGGGAAGCCGTTGCTGCCGTTGCGCACGGCCTGCCGGCCCCTGCCCTTGCGTGCTGCCATTACATCTTCTCCGGGGCGCCGAGGCCCAACAAATCCAGCCCATTCTTCAATACCTGGCGGGTCGCCACCACCAGCGCCAGGCGCGCGTTGCGCAGCTCGGCGTCCTCGACCAGGAACTGGTACGAGTTGTAATAGGTATGGAACGCGTTGGCCAGTTCACGCAGCCATGCCGCGACCAGGTGCGGCTCCAGGTTCGCCGCCGCCGCCTCGACCAGTTCAGGGTACTTCGACAGTTCGGTGAGCAGGATCTGCTCGTGTTCGGTGTCCAGCCGCGCCAAGTGGGCGAGGCCGTCGGCGAGGTCGACCGTGAAGCCCTTCTCCGGCGCCTGGCGCAGCACGCTGCAGACGCGGGCATGCGCGTACTGGATGTAGTAGACCGGGTTGTCGTTCGACTGCGAGCGCGCCAGGTCGATGTCGAACACCAGCTGTGAGTCGGACTTGCGCGAGATCAGGAAATAGCGCGTGGCGTCCTTGCCGACTTCGTCGATCAGGTCGCGCAGGGTGACGTAGCTGCCGGCGCGCTTGGAGATCTTCACCTCCTCGCCGCCCTTCATCACCGTCACCATCTGGTGCAGCACGTATTCCGGCCAACCCTTCGGGATGCCGCAATCGAGCGCCTGCAGGCCGGCCTTTACCCGCGCCAGCGAGCCGTGGTGGTCCGAACCCAGCTCGGTGATCGCGCGCTGGTAGCCGCGCTGCCACTTGCTCAGGTGGTAGGCCACGTCGGGCAGGAAGTAGGTGTAGGTGCCGTCGGACTTGCGCATCACGCGGTCCTTGTCGTCACCGAACTCGGTGGTGCGCAGCCACAGCGCGCCGCCTTCCTCGTAGGTGTGGCCGTGCGCGACCAGCTCGCGCACGGTCTCCTCGACCTTGCCATCGGTGTACAGCGACGATTCGAGGAAATAGGTATCGAAGCCCACGCCGAACGCCTGCAGGTCCAGGTCCTGCTCGCGGCGCAGGCTGGCCACGGCGAAGCGGCGGATCGCCTCGAGGTCGTCGACGTCGCCGGCCGCGGTCACCGTTTCGCCGTCGGCGACGACCGACTCGCGATCGAGATAGGCGCGCGCCACGTCGGCGATGTAGTCGCCGCGGTAGCCGTTCTCCGGCCAGCTGCTGTCGTCCGGGGTGATGCCGCGGGCGCGCGCCTGCACCGAGATCGCCAGGTTGGCGATCTGCACGCCGGCGTCGTTGTAGTAGAACTCGCGCTTGACGTTCCAGCCGGTGGCGGCGAGCAGCCGGCTCAGGCAGTCGCCGATCGCCGCGGCGCGGCCATGACCCACGTGCAGCGGGCCAGTCGGGTTGGCCGAGACGAATTCCACGCCGACGGTCCTGCCGTTGCCGCTGGCGCTGCGCCCGTAGGCATCGCCGTCGGCCAGGATCCGGCGCACTTCGGCGTGATAGGCGCCGGCGCCGAGGAAGAAGTTGATGAAGCCGGGGCCGGCGATCTCGACTTTGTCTACCAGCGTGTTGGCCGGTAGCGCGGCGACCAGCTTCTCGGCCAGCTCGCGCGGCCTGGCGCGCGCCGGCTTGGCCAGCAGCATTGCCACGTTGCTGGCGAAATCGCCATGCTCGCGGCTGCGCGCCCGCTCGATCACGAAGCCGGGCTGGCCGAGATCGGCAGGCAGGGTGGCGGCCTCTTGCAGGGTCTGGATCGCCTGCAGCACCAGTTCGCGCAGCTGTTCTTTCACGTGTGGGATCAGTTTCGTGATGGAACCGGTAATCCTAACAGACCGCCTTGACGCCGAAACGCGCGGTATGGAGTGCCTGCCGCACGGGGCGATGACAGCTCGGCATGCGCCGGAATTTTGACGCACCGCGGCGAGGCAATCTGTGGATAAGTCTGTGGGGAAAGCGGGAGCGGGCGGGCTGGCCCGGCCTGCAGCCCGCCATACATCTATCCACCGCAAGAAATTAAGTTTCAAGATCAATGAGTTGTAAAGTAAAGCTCGAGCCGGCGCCGGATAGGCACGGCAAGTGCCGGTATCACCGTTTTGTGTATAAGTGCCGGCCGCTTGCGCGGCATCTCCCGCCGAGGTTCGCGTCACGGTTTTGTCATGCGGCACTGCGATACTGAACGGGCCAGAACATGAACTCCCCTCCATGACATGGCGCCCGGGGATGCCGCTCTCCCCACCTCCCCAATCGGCCTCGCGGCGTGGCTTGTGCCACGCCGCTTTTTTTGCCCGCGAGTCGGCGCTCAGATCAGGCCGCGCGCCGCCATCGACACCGGCTCGCCGCTGCCGATCACCAGGTGGTCGAGCACGCGCACGCCGACCAGCTGCAGCGCGTCGCGCAACTCGTGGGTGATCGCCCGGTCCGCGGCGCTGGGTTCGGCCACGCCGGAGGGGTGGTTGTGGGCGAAGATCACCGCGCAGGCGTTGTGCCTGAGGCAGGCCCGCACCACTTCGCGCGGGTGCACGCTGGCGCCGTCGACGGTGCCGCGGAACAGCTCCTCGAACGCCAGCACGCGGTGGCGGTTGTCCAGGTAGAGACAACCGAACACCTCGTACGGCAGGTGGCGCAGGCGTGCGCGCAGGTAGTCGCCGCTGTCGCGCGGGTTGCCCAGGCTGGGCTGCTCGCGCAGTTGCTCGGCCAGGCTGCGCCGGGCCAGTTCCAGCGCGGCGGCGATCCGCGCGCGCTTGGCCGGGCCGAGCCCGCCGACGTGGACGTGCGGCTCGCTGCGACCGAGCAGCGCGCCCAGGCTGCCGGCGCCGGCGATCAGCTCGCGACCCAGCGCCAGCGCGTCCTTGCCGCGGCTGCCGCTGCCCAGCAGTACCGCCAGCAATTCGGCGTCGGACAGCGCGGCGCTGCCGCGCGCCAGCAGTTTTTCACGGGGGCGTTCGCCCTCGGGCCAGTCGCGGATGCTCATGCCCTCAACTTGCCGCACGGTGCCCTTGCCGGGCAGCGGTGCGTGCGAGTGAATCCGGTAAGCTAGGCCTCTGCCCGGTTGTCAGGCCCGCCTTACATGAGTCTTGCCCAACGCCGCATCCTGCTGGGAGTGTCCGGCGGCATCGCCGCCTACAAGTCCTGCGAACTGGTTCGCCGCCTGCGCGATCTGGACGCCGAAGTGCGCGTGGTGATGACCGAGGGCGCCACCCGTTTCGTCAGCCCGACCACGTTCCAGGCGCTGTCCGGCCAGCCGGTGCGGGTCAGCCTGTGGGACGCGCAGGCCGAGGCGGCGATGGGACATATCGAACTGGCGCGCTGGGCGGAACGCATCCTGGTGGCGCCGGCCAGCGCCGACCTGCTGGCGCGGCTGGCGCACGGCCTGGCCGACGATCTGCTGAGCACGCTGTGCCTGGCCAGTGCCGCGCCGCTGTATCTGGCGCCGGCGATGAACCAGCAGATGTGGGCGCACCCGGCGGTACAGGCGAACATCGCCACGCTGCACCGGCACGGCGCGCGCTTCCTCGGCCCGGCCGCCGGCGAACAGGCCTGCGGCGACGTCGGCAGTGGCCGCATGCTGGAACCGCACGAGCTGCGCGACGCGCTGGCGGCCTCGTTCGGCGAACCGTTGCTGGCCGGGCGACGTGTGCTGGTCAGCGCCGGCCCGACCTACGAGGACATCGACCCGGTGCGCTTCATCGGCAACCGCAGCTCGGGGAAGATGGGCTTCGCGGTGGCCGAAGCCGCCGCGCAGGCCGGCGCCGAGGTGACCCTGGTCGCCGGGCCGGTGGGCCTGGCCACGCCGGCCGGCGTGGCCAGGCGCATCGACGTGCGCAGTGCGGCGCAGATGCATGCGGCGGTGCTGGCCGCCGCGGCGCAGGCGGACATCTACATCGGCGCGGCGGCGGTCGGCGACTATCGCCCGCAGGAGGTGTCCGCGCAGAAGCTGAAGAAGCGCGACGGCGGCGAGCTGGTGCTGCATCTGGCCGAAAATCCCGACATCCTGGCCAGCCTGTCGGCGCAAACCGCGCACCCGTTCCTGGTCGGATTCGCCGCGGAGACGCATGATGTGGCGAGCTATGCGCAGGGCAAGCTGCGGCACAAGGGGCTGGACATGATTGCGGCAAACCAGGTGGGCGGCGGCCTCGGTTTCGAGGCGGCCGACAATGCGCTGACGCTGTATTGGGCCGACGGCGCGGCCGAACTACCGCGTACGTCGAAAGCCGAACTGGCGCGACAGCTGGTCGCCCGCGTGGCCGAACGCTATCGGACGGCGCGCGGATGATCGACGTCGAGCTGAAGATCCTCGACCCGCGCCTGGGTGACAGCATTCCGCTGCCACAGGCCGCCACGCCCGGCAGCGCCGGTATGGACCTGCGCGCCGCGCTGGCGCAGCCGCTGACCCTGGCGCCGGGCGAAAGCGCACTGGTGCCCAGCGGAATGGCGATCCACATCGGCGATCCGGGCTGGTGTGCGCTGGTGGTGCCGCGCTCCGGGCTGGGCCACAAGCATGGCCTGGTGATGGGCAACCTGGTCGGGGTGATCGACGCCGACTACCAGGGCCCGCTGATGATTTCGTGCTGGAACCGCGGCAGCCAGCCGCACACCATCGCGGTGGGCGACCGCATCGCCCAGCTGCTGCTGGTGCCGGTGGCGCAGGCACGATGGAACGTGGTGGTCGATTTCGCGCCGAGCGAGCGCGGCGGTGGCGGGTTCGGCTCGACCGGTATCGAATGACCAGCAAGGTCGACCCGGGCACCCGGGCCGGCACGCAGTGACTGCCGTGGGGGCGGGTATGGCGTTGAACATCGCGAACGAACGGCTGCGCAACCTGCGCGTCGACTGGCGGGACTTGCTGCCGCTGGCTGGCGGCACCGCGCTGCTGCTGCTGGGACTGTTCTGCGCCTGGCAGACCTGGCTGATTGCCGACGAGGGCAATGCGGTCCGCCGCGTGCACCTGGCCCAGGATGAGGCCGTCCGCGCGCTGGCCGCAGAAATCGCCAGCCAGCGCGGCGCGGTCGAAAAGGTGCTGGCCGGCGTCGATCCGGCGACCTTGATGAGCGACCCGGCGCAATCTGCCGCGGCGCTGCGGCGGCAGTTGCCGCAGGCGAAGAAGCTGGAGTTGTACAGCGGCGAACTCACCGAGGTGCTCAAGGCCAATTACCGGGAGTTCGGCTACGCCAAGGCGGCCCAGTTGATGGCTGCGCAGAGCGCGGAGGGGTTGCCGCTGGCGCAGAGCGTCTCTTACGGCAACGGCGATCGCCGGCTGAGCCTGGTGATCCCGCTGGGGCCGCCGCAGCGGGCCCAGGCGTGGGCCTGGGTCGAATTGCCGTTCGCGCCGCTGCGGCAGCGCTTCGACGCGATCTCGCCGGCCGGCGGCCGGCTCGACCTGCGCCAGGGCGACGATCGCGGCTACGTGCAATTGCTCTCGCACGGCACCCGTTCGGCCGAAGCCGAAGCCACCGGCAAGCCGGTCGCCGGCAGCGTGTTCAGTGTCGGTGCCGGCCTGCCCGGCGCCTTCATCGTGCTGCCGCGCTGGTGGCTGCTCAGCGGCCTGCTGGCCCTGCTCGGCCTCGGCGGCGGCGGCTATCTGCTGCGCCTGCGCCAGCGCTGGAAAGCGCTGCCGGAGGTCGAGGAACCGGAGGTGCCGCTGCCCGCGCGGCAGACCGCTCCGGCCCGGGCCAAGCCGCCGGAGCCGCCGGAGCCGCCCGCGGCCGCGCCGGTGGTCGGCGTGGACCCGAGCATCTTCCGCGCCTACGACGTGCGCGGCGTGGTCGGCAAGACGCTGAACAAGGAGGTGGCGCATGCGCTCGGCCAGTCGATCGGCACGCTGATGGTCGAAAAGGGCCTGCGCGAGATCGTGGTCGGTCGCGACGGCCGGCTGTCCGGGCCGGAGCTGGCTGCGGCGCTGGCCGATGGGCTGCGCGAAGCCGGCGTCGACGTGATCGACATCGGTGCGGTGCCGACGCCGGTGGTGTACTACGCCACCTATCGCTTCAACACCGGCTGCGGCGTGGCGGTCACCGGCAGCCACAACCCGCCGGACTACAACGGCTTCAAGATCGTGGTCGGCGGGCAGACGCTGGCCGAAGGCGCGATCCAGGACCTGTACCAGCGCATCGCCGGCGGTGCGCTGGCCAGCGGCGGCGGCGGTGGCCTGCGCCAGGTCGACGTGGCCCCGGACTACATCGAGAAGATCATCGCGGACGTGCTCGCCGAGCGCCGCCTGAAGGTGGTGGTCGACTGCGGCAACGGCATTCCCGGCGCGATCGCGCCACAGGTGCTGGAAGGTGTCGGCTGCGAGGTGGTGCCGCTGTACTGCGACGTCGATGGCAGCTTCCCGAACCATCACCCGGACCCGTCCGACCCGCACAACCTGGAGGACCTGATCCTCGCCGTGCGGCAGACCGGCGCCGACCTGGGCCTGGCCTTCGACGGCGATGGCGACCGCCTCGGCGTGGTCACCCGCAGCGGTGAAATCGTCTACCCGGACCGCCTGCTGATGCTGTTCGCGCGCGACGTGCTGTCGCGCCAGCCCGGCGCTACGGTGATCTACGACGTGAAATGCACCAGCCACCTGAAGGGGCAGATCCTGGACGCCGGCGGCAGCCCGCTAATGTGGCGCACCGGGCACTCGCTGATCAAGGCGAAGATGCGCGAGACCCAGGCCGAGCTGGCCGGCGAGATGAGCGGGCACTTCTTCTTCAAGGAGCGCTGGTACGGCTTCGACGACGGCATCTACGCCGCCGCGCGGCTGCTGGAGATCCTCGCCGGCGACCTGCAGGGGCGCAGCGCCGAGCAGATCTTCGCCACCCTGCCGAAGAGCGTCTCCACGCCGGAGCTGAAAGTGGAACTGGCCGAGGGCGAGCACTATCGCTTCATGGACCAGCTGCGTCAGCAAGCCAGCTTCGAGGACGCCAGCCTGATCACCATCGACGGCGTACGCGCGGACTGGCCGGACGGCTGGGGGCTGGTGCGCGCGTCGAACACCACGCCAGTGCTGGTGTTGCGCTTCGAGGCGGACGACCCGGTGGCGTTGAAGCGGATCCAGCAGCTGTTCCGCCGGCAGTTGCTGGCCGTCAATCCGGGCTTGAAGCTGCCCTTCTAGCCGCGGTGATCGGCTGACGGCGGCACCCCGCGCGGCAAGCCGCGCGCAGGGTGGGCGCCACCGGCGCCGCCCTACTCCGCCGCCTGCCCCTGCGCCGTCCTGACCTCGCGGTAGTGCGCCAGTTGGCCGACCTGCTGCCGCTCGGTATCGCTGCGCAGGGTCTGCTGGCGGCTCAGCGTGTCGCGCAGCGTGGCCACCACGTTGCGCTGCTGCGCGATGCTGTCGGCCAGAAACTTCGGCACCGGGTTCTTGGCGTTCTCGAGGTCGGCCGCCCGGCCGAGCAGGTCGGTCAGCGCCTTCTCCTGGCTGCGCAGGTTGATCTGGGAGGTATGGATCTGCTGGTCGATGGTGTCCAGCATCTGCTGCAGCGAAATCCGGTAGGACTCCTCGTCCGGGTAGGCTGCCAGCATCTGCGCATCGGCGTTTGCACGCTCCTGCGCGGCGCGCTTCTGGGCCGCCTGTTCGGCCGCCAGCTTGTTGGCGGCGACGCGTTCGGCAGCGGTCAGCTGGCGCGGCACGCGCTGCACCACCAGGCCGCGGTCGTTGACCAGGTCGTAACCGTACTTCATCGCTTCGGCGGTCAGGCTGTCGCTGAAGTGCACCAGGCCTTGAGCGTCGTACCATTTGTAGCGGATGTTGCCGGTGTTCTGGGCGTACGCCGACAGGCTCGCGGCCAGCACGACAGCAGCGATGACGAGCAATGATTTGCGCATGGATACCTCTCTCGTTGCCCAGTATAGCCAGCGCCGCCGCGCTGCCTAGCTCGGTGGCGGCGGCAGTCGTCGCCAGTGTGACCGGGTTCGCCTGAGTCTATCGACCGGACGCTGAACTCAGCGCCGGACCCCGTAGCGCTCGCGGTAGGTCAGCAGGCGGGCGTGTTCGGCGGCCAGACGCGGCTGCTCGCCGGCATACGCCAGCACGTCGTCGAGGCCGGTGATCGCGATCACCGGGATGCCGTAGTCGGCGGTCACTTCCTGTGCGGCGGAGCGTTCGCCCTGGCCGCGCTCCTGCCGGTCCAGCGCGATCAGCACCCCGGCCGGCGTGGCGCCGTGGGCACGGATCAGCTCCAGCGATTCGCGTACCGCGGTGCCGGCAGTCATCACGTCATCGACGATCAGCACCCGACCCCGGAGCGGGGCGCCGACCAGCACGCCGCCCTCGCCATGATCCTTCGCCTCCTTGCGGTTGTATGCCCACGGCAGGTCGCGGCCGTGGCCGTCGGCCAGCGCGATGGCGGTGGCGGCGGCCAGCGCGATGCCCTTGTAGGCAGGGCCGAACAGCATGTCGACGGCGATGCCGGCGTTCACCATGGCGGCGGCATAGGCACGGCCGAGCCGGGCCAGTGCGGCGCCGGAGTCGATCCGCCCCATGTTGAAGAAGTACGGGCTCTGACGGCCGGATTTCAGGGTGAACTCGCCGAAGCGCAGCACCTCGCGCTGCAGGGTCAGTTCGATGAAGTCGCGCTGGTAGTCGTGCACGGATCGTCTCGCAAACGGTGGAAGTCGGGGCCGCGGAGCGGGCGCCGCGGGTCGGCACGCACCCATGGTACAGCCCTGCCATGGGCCTGGCCGGGGCGTGGACGACGGAGCGGGCCGGCAGGGTTGCTATGATGACCCGCCGCCCGAGGAGTTCGCATGCGCATCATCAGTCTCAATGCCAACGGCATCCGTTCGGCCGCGACCAAGGGCGTGTTCGACTGGTTGCGCCGGCAGCGAGCCGACGTGGTCTGCCTGCAGGAAACCAAGGCGCAGGAAGACCAGCTCGCCGACCCGATGTTCCGCCCCGACGGCCATCACTGCTTCTACCGCGACGCCAGCAGCAAGAAGGGCTACAGCGGCGTGGCGATCTATGCCAGGCGCGAGCCCGATCAGGTGCTGACCGAACTGGGCTGGGGCGAGTTCGACGACGAGGGCCGCTACATCGAGGCACGTTTCGGCAAGCTCAGCGTGGTCTCGCTGTACTTCCCGTCCGGTTCCTCCGGTGACGAGCGCCAGCAGTTCAAATTCAAGGCGATGGAGTGGATCACGCCGATCTTCGACAAGTGGCTGAAGAGCGGCCGCGACTACGTGATCTGCGGCGACTGGAACATCGTGCACACGAAGAACGACATCAAGAACTGGAGCTCGAACCAGAAGAATTCCGGCTGTCTGCCGGACGAGCGCGCCTGGCTGGACCTGCTGTTCCACGAGCGCGGCTGGGTGGACAGCTTTCGCGCGATCAAGCCGGATGCGGTCGAATACACCTGGTGGTCCAACCGCGGCCGCGCCCGCGAAAACAATGTCGGGTGGCGGATCGACTACCAGGTGGTCTCGCCGGGCCTGCGCGAACGCCTGAAGGCCTGCTCGATCTATCGCGACGAACGCTTTTCCGACCACGCGCCGTACACCGTCGACTATGCCGACTGAACCGGCGCGCCGGCCGGCCAAGCCGTCGGTATGGCGGGCATTCGCCCAGCCGGCGGCGTGGACGATGTTCCTGTTCGGCTTCTCTTCCGGCCTGCCGTTCCTGCTGGTGGCCGGCACGCTGGCGTACTGGTTGAAGGAAAACGGCATCAAGCTGGCGGACATCACCATGATCGCCAGCGCCGGCATGACCTACGCGTTCAAGTTCGTGTGGGCGCCGCTGCTCGACCATTGGCGGCTCCCCGGCTTCGCCCGCCTTGGCCAGCGCCGCGGCTGGCTGCTGTTCGCGCAGCTGGGTGTGGTGCTCGGGCTGCTGGCGATGGCCGCGCTGACCCCGGTACAGCTGGTGCCGTTCGTGGCCGCCACGCTGATGGTGGCGTTCTTCGGCGCCACCCAGGACATCGCGGTGGACGCCTACCGCATCGAGATCGCGCCGATCGAGGCGCAGGGCGCGCTGGTCGCCACCTACTCGCTCGGCTACCGCATCGGCCTGCTGCTGGCCGGCGCGGTGGCGCTGATCCTGGCCGACCACCTGCCGTGGCGGCTGGTCTACGCGTTGATGGCGCTGGCGATGGCGGTGCCGTTGGCGACCACGCTGGTCGCGCGCGAGCCGGAGGCGCTGCGGATACGTGCCGCGGGCTGGCGCGACGCGATGCGCGAGAGCGTGCTCGATCCGTTCGCCGATTTCTTCCGCCGCTACGGCTGGGCACTGGCCGGGGTGACGCTGCTGTTCCTGCTGCTGTTCAAGATGCCGGAGCAGGCCACGATCGGCGGCATCATGAGCCCGTTCTACCGCGACATGGGCTTCTCCAAGACCGAGATCGGCACGATCACCAAGATCTACGGGATCTGGATCGGCATCGTCGGCGTGTTCCTCGGTGGCGCGGCGGTGGCGCGCTGGGGCGCATGGCGCCCGCTTGGCGTCACCATCGTGCTGTGCGGCTGCAGCAACCTGCTGTACCTGCTGCTGATCGCCCATCCCGGCAACCTGCTGGTGCTGACCCTGGTGATCTCCGGCGAGAACCTCACGCTCGGCATGCTGGGGCCGCCGACCGTGGCGTTCCTGTCCTCGCTGGTCAACCGCCAGCACACCGCGACCCAGTACGCGCTGCTGAGCTCGCTGGTCAACCTGCCAGGCAAGCTGCTCGGTTTTTTTGCCGGCGGCATCGCCAGCGCCACCGGTTACGGCGGCTACTTCGTCATCACGGTGCTGGCGGTGTTGCCGTCGATGCTGTTGTTCGCCGGCCTGTGGCGCTGCTTCCGCGGCGAGGAGCGTGCACGCGCGGCGGCAGAAGGCGCCACCTAGGCTGTTGATCGGCAGGCGTGGTTGCGTTCACAGCGGAATTGCCAAGTCGGCCACGAAATCGTCATCGCGACGTGTACGGTGGCGGCGGTTATGCAAGCATCCACGGCACAGGGCATGTGTAACATGGAGTGATGCTTATGCCGGACATGGTCCTGCAACATGTCGACAGCCTGCTCGTCGAACGCATCCGGTCGCTGGCCAGGGATCGCCAGTGCTCGATCAATGAAATCATGCTGCACGCCCTGCGCAGCGGCTTGGGCATTTCGGCCGCGCAGCAATTCAGCGAAAGTTTGCGCGACCCGGAGGCGCTGACCGTGCTCGAAGGTCAGTGGGAAGCCGCGGAACAGGGGGTGTTCCAGGAGGCGCTGCGTGCGCTGGCGCAGACCCGGCCGACCCAGCTGGCTCCGGAAAGCATCGGCTATGCCGGGCGCACGGTCGGCGCGGAATAGATCGCGCCCAGCACCCGCGGGCCACGCGCGCCGGTGACCGCCGGCAGGTTGCCGGGCAGGCCGAGCAGACGCTGCCGTGCCAGCCAGGCGAACGCGGTGGCTTCGAGGAAGTCCGGGTCGATGCCGTAACGCGAGGTGCCCTGCAGCACGCGCGGCGCCAGCAGCACGCTCAGCCGCCGCATCAGCGCGGTGTTGTGCACGCCGCCGCCGCAGGCCAGCACTTCGTTCGCATCCGGCGCGTGCTGCGCGATCGCCAAGGCAACACTGCGTGCGGTGAGTTCCAGCAGGGTCGCCTGTACGTCGGCGGGGTCCAGCGCGGCGAGTGGTGCATGTGCGCTCAGCCAGTCCAGGTGGAAATATTCGCGGCCGGTACTCTTCGGCGGCGGCAGCGCGAAATAGGGATCGGCCAGCAGGGTGTCGAGCAGGTTGGGGTCGAGGCGGCCGGCGGCGGCATAGGCACCATCGCGGTCGAACGGCTCGCCGCGCTGGCGCAAGCACCAGGCGTCGAGCAGGCCGTTGGCCGGACCGGTATCGAAACCGAGCACGCGGCCGTCGACGCCGAGCACGGTGATGTTGGCGATGCCGCCCAGGTTGAGCACCACCCGGGTGTGTCCCGGCCGCGCCAGCAGCATCGCGTGCAGCGCCGGCAGCAGCGGCGCACCCTGCCCGCCGGCGGCGACGTCGGTGCGGCGGAAGTCCGCCACCACGTCGATGCCGCAGCGTTCGGCGATCACGCTGGGGTCGCCCAGCTGCAGGGTGAACGGGTAGGCGCCGGCGGGCCGGTGGCGCAGCGTCTGGCCGTGCGAGCCGATCGCGCGGACGCGCGTCGCGGGCGTGCTGCTGCGTTCGAGCAGTTGCAGCGCGGCGTCGGCGAAGCAGTGGCCAATCTGGACGTCCAGCCGTCCAAATGCATCCAGGTCGAGCGTGGCTTCGCCTTGGGCCAGGGCGAGCATCCGCTTGCGCAGATCCTCCGGCCAGGGATGCGAGTGACTGGCGTGCAGCTGCGGTACGCCACGCTTGAAGCCGGCCAGTACGGCGTCGATGCCGTCGGCGCTGGTGCCGGAGATCAGCCCGATATAGAGCGCCGAGGCGTCGTCCACGCGCGGCGGGTGCTCAACTGTCGTGATTGGCGGGGGCGTTGGCGCGCGCCAGCTTGATGCGCGCGTCCAGCTCGGTCAGCCGCGCCAGCTGCGGCTTCACCACCTCGGCCTTGAAACGTGCCATCTGCACGGCCGGCAGCGGTTCGGGCTTCGGCAGCGTCACCGTCTGCGGATTGCGCTGCACGCCGTTGACGCGGAACTCGTAATGCAGATGCGGGCCGGTAGCCAGGCCGGTCATGCCGACGTAGCCGATCACTTCGCCTTGGCGCACGCGCTCGCCCACATGCTGGCCCTTCACGAAACGCGACATGTGACCGTAGGCGGTGCTGATGCTCCTGTCGTGCTGGATCACCACGAAGTTGCCGTAGCCGCGCTCCCAGCCGTGGTACTTGATCACGCCGTCGCCCGCGGCGTGGATCGGGGTGCCGCTGGGGGCGGCGTAGTCGACGCCCTTGTGCGCGCGCATGCGGCCGAGGATCGGGTGCATGCGCGCCGCAGTGAATTGCGAGGAAATGCGGGTGAAGTCGACCGGGATGCGCAGGAACGACTTCTGGATCGGCCGTCCGTCCTCGCTGTACCAGCCGTAGCTGCCATCGGCTTTCTTGAAGCGGTAGGCGGTGTAGCGCTGGCCCTGGTTGATGAACTCGGCCGCGATGATGTTGCCCTGGCCGTAACGCACGCCGTCGCGGTAGATGTCGTCGTAGATCACCGTGAAGCTGTCGCCGACACGCAGATCCTGCACGAAGTCGATGTCGTACTTGAACAGGTCGGCCAGCTTGCCGACCATTGCCGCATCCATGCCGGCCTGGTCGCCGGCGGCGTACAGGCTGCTGCGGATCACGCCATGCGCCACCTGTTCGCGCAGGTCCATATCGCGCTGCTGGATGGCGACGGTGGGCTGCGCGCCGTCGAGGCGGACAGTGGCGCGGCTGGCCTGGTCCTGGTCGAAGCGGAAGCCCTTGAGGCTGCCGTCGCTGCCGAGCAGGAAGTCGAACTCCTGGCCCGGGCGAATGCTGTGCAGGGCGGTCTTGGCGCCCCCGGCGGCGTCCATCACCTTCTGCAGGTCGGCCATGCCGAGACCGCGGGCGGTGAAGATGTCCGACAGCGTCTGGCCAGGCTGCACTCGCACCACCTGCCAGTCGTCCACGGTCGCGGCGGTGGCGCTGACCGGCGCGATCTTCGGCAGTGCCAGCGGCAGCAGTGAATGCACTTCCGGCGTGGGTGCCGGCCGCATCGCGCTGGCCCAGGCGGGCATGATGAAACCGGACAGCAGGGTGATCAGCAGCGCCGTGCCGGCGAGCACCAGGCGCTCGCGGTGCCAGCGGATCGGCTCGACTTCGCCGGAGCGATTGAATGACCAGTGAGCGCAGCGCGCGTAGAAATGGGAGTGCCGACGCTGTGCCTTGCGACAGATCGCCTGCTTGCGGGTTTGCCGCGCCCCCTGCTTTTCTTCTGCCATGCTGTGCACGCCCGCGCTACAAAGTAACAAACTGCGCGTACCATAACTGTCATGTGCAAAGGGCGTCAACGCCTTTCGCATCAAGGGTTTGCAACGCATTTGTTGTTAACACACAATTAACGTTGACGGCACGGTCACACAGCGGACCACGGCCTACTTCCACTGACATCGACTGAGAAACCTTGAATGAGCGAGCTTGAACGGGCGTTGGCCACGATGGCGCGTGGCGCTGACGAAATCATCAAGCGGGAAGACCTGGCCGAGCGCCTGAAGCAGGGTCGCCCGTTGCGGATCAAGGCCGGCTTCGATCCGACCGCACCGGATCTGCACCTGGGCCATACGGTGCTGCTGAACAAGATGCGCCAATTCCAGGACCTAGGTCACCAGGTGATTTTCCTGATCGGCGACTTCACCGGCATGATCGGGGACCCCACCGGCAAGAACGTCACCCGCAAGCCGCTCAGCCGCGACGACGTGCTGGTCAACGCCGAGACCTATGCCGAGCAGGTCTACAAGGTGCTCGATCGCGAGAAGACCGAACTGCGCTTCAATTCGGAGTGGTTCGGCAAGATGAGCGCGGCCGACATGATCAGGCTGGCCGCACAGCACACCGTGGCGCGCATGCTCGAGCGTGATGACTTCACCAAGCGTTACGCGGCGCAGCAGCCGATCGCGATCCACGAATTCCTCTATCCGCTGGTGCAGGGCTACGATTCGGTGGCGTTGAAGGCGGACGTGGAGCTGGGCGGCACCGACCAGAAGTTCAACCTGCTGATGGGGCGCGCGCTGCAGGAGCACCATGGCCAGCCGCCGCAGATCGTGCTGACCATGCCCTTGCTCGAAGGCTTGGACGGCGTCAACAAGATGTCCAAGTCGCTGGGCAACTACATCGGCATCAGCGAGCCGGCGATCGACATCGTCACCAAGACCATGAAGATCGGCGACGAGCTGATGTGGCGCTGGTTCGAACTGCTCAGCTTCGACGTGTCGCTGGACGAGCTGGCACGCATGAGGCAAGACATCGCCAGCGGCGCCCTCAACCCGCGCGACGCCAAGCTGCGTCTCGCGCGCGAGCTGGCCACGCGCTTTCATGACGCAGCCGCTGCCGAGCAGGCCATCGCCGGCTGGCATGCGGTCGTGCGCGGCGAGGGCGATACTTCGCTGCTGCCGCAGTCCGATGTCGCGGTGCCGGCCGAGGGGATGCGCCTGGCCGCCCTGCTGACCGCTGCCGGGCTCACTGCGAGCAACTCCGAGGCGAATCGCAAGTTGAAGGAGCGTGCCGTGCGCATCGATGCCGACGTGGCGGAGGACGCGCAGCGCGTCTTCCACGCCGGTTTCGAGGGCGTACTGCAGGTCGGCAAACGCAACTTTGTCCGCGTGAGGCTCGTGCTCGCCTGATCCGCTGCGTTCCCGCCAGCGGGGGCGTGCAGCGAGTGTGTCCGGGAAAGAAAATTTCGCGCTGCTGCAGTGGCTTGCGAAGATTCCATGAAATTTTTCTCAAGAAACACTTGCCAAATAAAACACAGCCCGTATTATTCGCGGCCCGCAGTCGCCCAACGTCGCAAGACGGACTGCCGGAGACCTCGAAGTAGCTTTCTCGTAGGTGTTGACGGTCGTAAAAAGCGATGTAGAATGGGCGGCTCACCCGGGACGAAAGGTCACGGGGCGATCACCGAAACGGTGGTCGGCAAGGTGAAGATCTTTGACAGTGTGCGCAGGTGAATTGTGTGGACGTCTTGTGCTGGAGGGTTGCGACCTGTCCAAGCAATGCAAGCGTCCCACCAAGTAAAAAGTCAGTAATGAGTTTTGATTGGTTGGGAACATACGCTTCAGAAAGATAGATCGACTTCGGTTGATCGAAAACTTAAGTGAAGAGTTTGATCCTGGCTCAGATTGAACGCTGGCGGCATGCCTAACACATGCAAGTCGAACGGCAGCACAGAGGAGCTTGCTCCTTGGGTGGCGAGTGGCGGACGGGTGAGTAATGCATCGGGATCTACCCTGACGTGGGGGATAACCTCGGGAAACCGGGACTAATACCGCATACGTCCTACGGGAGAAAGCGGGGGACCTTCGGGCCTCGCGCGGCAGGACGAACCGATGTGCGATTAGCTAGTTGGCGGGGTAATGGCCCACCAAGGCGACGATCGCTAGCTGGTCTGAGAGGATGATCAGCCACACTGGGACTGAGACACGGCCCAGACTCCTACGGGAGGCAGCAGTGGGGAATATTGGACAATGGGCGCAAGCCTGATCCAGCAATGCCGCGTGTGTGAAGAAGGCCTTCGGGTTGTAAAGCACTTTTATCAGGAGCGAAATACCACGGGTTAATACCCTATGGGGCTGACGGTACCTGAGGAATAAGCACCGGCTAACTTCGTGCCAGCAGCCGCGGTAATACGAAGGGTGCAAGCGTTAATCGGAATTACTGGGCGTAAAGGGTGCGTAGGCGGTTACTTAAGTCTGTCGTGAAATCCCCGGGCTCAACCTGGGAATGGCGATGGATACTGGGTGGCTAGAGTGTGTCAGAGGATGGTGGAATTCCCGGTGTAGCGGTGAAATGCGTAGAGATCGGGAGGAACATCAGTGGCGAAGGCGGCCATCTGGGACAACACTGACGCTGAAGCACGAAAGCGTGGGGAGCAAACAGGATTAGATACCCTGGTAGTCCACGCCCTAAACGATGCGAACTGGATGTTGGTCTCAACTCGGAGATCAGTGTCGAAGCTAACGCGTTAAGTTCGCCGCCTGGGGAGTACGGTCGCAAGACTGAAACTCAAAGGAATTGACGGGGGCCCGCACAAGCGGTGGAGTATGTGGTTTAATTCGATGCAACGCGAAGAACCTTACCTGGCCTTGACATGTCCGGAATCCTGCAGAGATGCGGGAGTGCCTTCGGGAATCGGAACACAGGTGCTGCATGGCTGTCGTCAGCTCGTGTCGTGAGATGTTGGGTTAAGTCCCGCAACGAGCGCAACCCTTGTCCTTAGTTGCCAGCACGTAATGGTGGGAACTCTAAGGAGACTGCCGGTGACAAACCGGAGGAAGGTGGGGATGACGTCAAGTCATCATGGCCCTTACGGCCAGGGCTACACACGTACTACAATGGTCGGTACAGAGGGTTGCAAGACCGCGAGGTGGAGCCAATCCCAGAAAGCCGATCCCAGTCCGGATTGGAGTCTGCAACTCGACTCCATGAAGTCGGAATCGCTAGTAATCGCGGATCAGCTATGCCGCGGTGAATACGTTCCCGGGCCTTGTACACACCGCCCGTCACACCATGGGAGTGGGTTGCTCCAGAAGGCGTTAGTCTAACCGCAAGGGGGACGACGCCCACGGAGTGGTCCATGACTGGGGTGAAGTCGTAACAAGGTAGCCGTATCGGAAGGTGCGGCTGGATCACCTCCTTTCAAGAAACGACGGCGTGAGTCTTCACGCAAGACGTCCACACAAGACACCTGTACTTCACGCGAAGGGTTTGCTTTACGCAACGTCCCTGTTGCGAAGAGCAGACATCAAGACCGGCCATCCATGGCCGGACTCTTCACAACAGCCGCTTCGAACGAGGCTTACGGCCACGTCAAGCGGGACCAGGTAGCTTGGCTCGCGGGTTCTGGGGTTCACCTTTCATGGGTCTGTAGCTCAGGTGGTTAGAGCGCACCCCTGATAAGGGTGAGGCCGGTGGTTCGAGTCCACCCAGACCCACCATGGGGCCATAGCTCAGCTGGGAGAGCACCTGCTTTGCAAGCAGGGGGTCGTCGGTTCGATCCCGACTGGCTCCACCACTCAAGCGCCGCGTGAAGTATCAGCACACACAAGATTTGAAGTCATCCGGCATTGAGGCCGGTGTGACGTTCTTTGAAAACAAGTAAACGAGTGACAAGCGTCTTGGTTCGAACCGAACCGAGGCAAGTGTTAAGGCACGAAAACGAAGTAACTTGGCTGCACCTGAGGAGGGTGCATGCCCCGAGGCGACTTGGGGTTATATGGTCAAGCGACTAAGCGTATACGGTGGATGCCTTGGCAGTCAGAGGCGATGAAGGACGTGGCAGCCTGCGAAAAGTGTCGGGGAGCTGGCAACAAGCTTTGATCCGGCAATGTCCGAATGGGGAAACCCACTCCGCAAGGAGTACTGCATGGTGAATACATAGCCATGCAGGGCGAACCCGGGGAACTGAAATATCTAAGTACCCGGAGGAAAAGAAATCAACCGAGATTCCCTGAGTAGCGACGAGCGAACGGGGACTAGCCCAAAAGCACATTGTGTTCTAGTCAAACGGCATGGAAAGGCCGGCCATAGATGGTGATAGCCCAGTCGACGAAAGGGCACTTTGTGTGAAATTGAGTAAGGCGGGGCACGTGAAACCTTGTCTGAACATGGGGGGACCATCCTCCAAGGCTAAATACTCCTGACTGACCGATAGCGAACTAGTACCGTGAGGGAAAGGCGAAAAGAACCCCGGAGAGGGGAGTGAAATAGACCCTGAAACCGTATACGTACAAGCAGTGGAAGCCCGCAAGGGTGACTGCGTACCTTTTGTATAATGGGTCAGCGACTTACTGTCAGTGGCAAGCTTAACCGTATAGGGGAGGCGAAGAGAAATCGAGTCTGAATAGGGCGCATAGTCTCTGGCAGTAGACCCGAAACCGAGTGATCTATCCTTGGCCAGGTTGAAGGTGCGGTAACACGCACTGGAGGACCGAACCCACATCTGTTGCAATAGATGGGGATGAGCTGAGGATAGGAGTGAAAGGCTAAACAAACTCGGAGATAGCTGGTTCTCCTCGAAAGCTATTTAGGTAGCGCCTCGGACGAATCTTCCTGGGGGTAGAGCACTGTTATGGCTAGGGGGTCATCGCGACTTACCAAACCATGGCAAACTCCGAATACCAGGACAGACTATCCGGGAGACACACGGCGGGTGCTAACGTCCGTCGTGAAAAGGGAAACAACCCAGACCCGCAGCTAAGGTCCCAAAGTCATAGCTAAGTGGAAAACGATGTGGAAAGGCATAGACAGCCAGGAGGTTGGCTTAGAAGCAGCCATCCTTTAAAGAAAGCGTAATAGCTCACTGGTCGAGTCGGTCTGCGCGGAAGATTTAACGGGGCTAAGCTATGCACCGAAGCTCGGGGTGTGCACGCAAGTGCACGCGGTAGAGGAGCGTTCCGTAAGCCTGTGAAGGTGGATTGTAAAGTCTGCTGGAGGTATCGGAAGTGCGAATGCTGACATGAGTAACGATAATGGGGGTGAAAAGCCCCCACGCCGAAAGCCCAAGGTTTCCTCGCGCAACGTTCATCGGCGCAGGGTGAGTCGGCCCCTAAGGCGAGGCAGAAATGCGTAGTCGATGGGAAGCTGGTTAATATTCCAGCACTTTTCTACAGTGCGATGTGGGGACGGAGAAAGTTAGGTCTACCGGGCGTTGGTTGTCCCGGGGAAAGGCGGTAGGCATGGATCTTAGGCAAATCCGGGATCCTTTATGCCGAGCACCGAGACGAGCCCTTTTGGGCGAAGTGACCGATACTACGCTTCCAGGAAAAGCCACTAAGCTTCAGCTGTAGAAAAACCGTACCGTAAACCGACACTGGTAGGCAGGGTGAGAATCCCAAGGCGCTTGAGAGAACTCGGGTGAAGGAACTAGGCAAAATGGCACCGTAACTTCGGGAGAAGGTGCGCCCTTCGATGTGGTCACGTGCGTGACTGAGCATTGAAGGGTCGCAGTAACCTGGCCGCTGCGACTGTTTATCAAAAACACAGCACTCTGCAAACACGAAAGTGGACGTATAGGGTGTGACGCCTGCCCGGTGCTGGAAGGTTAATTGATGGGGTCAGCCGCAAGGCGAAGCTCTTGATCGAAGCCCCAGTAAACGGCGGCCGTAACTATAACGGTCCTAAGGTAGCGAAATTCCTTGTCGGGTAAGTTCCGACCTGCACGAATGGCGTAACGACAGCGGCGCTGTCTCCACCCGAGACTCAGTGAAATTGAATTCGCTGTGAAGATGCAGCGTTCCCGCGGCAAGACGGAAAGACCCCGTGAACCTTTACTATAGCTTTACACTGAACGTTGAGTTCTTCTGTGTAGGATAGGTGGGAGGCTTTGAAGTGCAGACGCCAGTTTGCATGGAGCCATCCTTGAAATACCACCCTGAAGTGCTTGACGTTCTAACCTCGGCCCGTAATCCGGGTCAGGGACCGTGTATGGTGGGTAGTTTGACTGGGGCGGTCTCCTCCCAAAGAGTAACGGAGGAGCACGAAGGTACGCTCAGCGCGGTCGGACATCGCGCACTGTGTGCAAAGGCATAAGCGTGCTTGACTGCGAGATCGACGGATCAAGCAGGTACGAAAGTAGGTCTTAGTGATCCGGTGGTTCTGTATGGAAGGGCCATCGCTCAACGGATAAAAGGTACTCCGGGGATAACAGGCTGATACCGCCCAAGAGTTCATATCGACGGCGGTGTTTGGCACCTCGATGTCGGCTCATCACATCCTGGGGCTGTAGCCGGTCCCAAGGGTATGGCTGTTCGCCATTTAAAGTGGTACGCGAGCTGGGTTCAGAACGTCGTGAGACAGTTCGGTCCCTATCTGTCGTGGGCGTTGGAGATTTGAGGGGGGCTGCTCCTAGTACGAGAGGACCGGAGTGGACGTTCCGCTGGTGTTCGGGTTGTCTCGCCAGAGGCATTGCCCGGTAGCTATGAACGGAAGTGATAACCGCTGAAAGCATCTAAGCGGGAAGCACGCCCCAAGATGAGATCTCCCGAGAGCTTGACTCTCCTTAAGGCACCATCAAGACCAGGTGGTTGATAGGTCAGGTGTGGAAGCGCAGCAATGCGTTCAGCTAACTGATACTAATGAGCCGTGCGGCTTGACCATATAACCCCAAGTGGCTTTGTTTTACGCAGGTCCCTCTGCGAAGCTACCGGCCATCCATGGCCGGAGCCTTCGAAAGAGCGATCGTTCCAAGGCACTTGCCAAATATCGAATTCACCTCGACGCTTGTCACTCGTTTACGATTTATCTCACGTGAGATCCCTCTCACGAAAAGAAGAGTCAAAACCCCGCCATCCGTGGCGGACTCTTCAAAAATGCGGAGCCGGCGCGTCAGCGCTGCTCCCACCCCTTCCCTGGCGGCCATAGCGGCGTGGTCCCACCTGATCCCATCCCGAACTCAGAAGTGAAACGCGCATGCGCCGATGGTAGTGTGGCTTTGCCATGCAAGAGTAGGTCACCGCCAGGGGCTTTATCCTTAGAAGGCCTCCCCATCCGGGGAGGCCTTCGTCTTTATCAGCCTCACTCCCCCAACGGCAACGCTCGGGGGCTTTGGT
>NZ_AXBJ01000018.1:0-78834 GCF_000473345.1 Rhodanobacter sp. OR87 | reverse complement strand
AAGCCATGCAAGCCAACGACACCGTCTTGCGCAGCAAGCGACCGGAGCTGGTGCGGCAGGAAATCTGGGGGCTGCTGATCGCCTACAACCTGCTGCGCTGGGAAATGCACCAAACCGCTGGTGAGCTGGGCGTGCCACCGACCCGGCTCAGCTTCCAGGGGTTCACGCGCGCCATCGTGGCCGAGTTGCGATACGCCCCGCTGGAAACACCCGGCGCCTTTCCCAAACGACTCGCCCGCCTCCGACAGCAAGCCCACATCTATCTGTTGCCCGCACGACGACAACGATCTTGCCCCCGTGAAGTCAAACGCCGACCCCACAAATACCCCACGAAAAATGCCAGTCTGTCTTAACTGACTGGCATTACGCCGCAGCGGGGCTTTTCATCCGGGCGACGCGGCTGCTTCAGCGCAGGATCGCGGCAGGATCCTGCTTCGCCTTCAGCGCGCCGCACAGCTGGATCGACTCGCCGGTCTGCGCCAGGCCGCGGCCGATGCCGGCGGCGTCCTTTTCGCGGGTCTTGAAGAACGCCTGCAGGCGATCGTACTCGGCGCTGGAGCAGCCACCGCCGGCCGCCAGCGACGGCAGGCGGCCGGCGGAGAAGCTGCCGGTGCGATCGAGGATCTGCTGGTAGTGTCCAGTGAACCACGTCCACATCGCATCGCGCTGGGCCAGCGTGTCGCGGCCGCCGCGCAGCAGCATGCCCATCTCGCCGACCTTCACTGGCTTGGTCAATGCGAAGTTGCGCACCTGCTCGGCCAGCGCAGGATCTTCCACGCTGGCCAGGCCGCCGAGGATGCCGTTGCGCAGGGCCGGATCGCTGGTCTTCGGCAGCTCGGCGATCAGCGCATCGACCACGCTCTTGCCGTGTTCATGCACCGCCACGCCCAGCGCATCGCCGAGCAGGTCGGGATCGGCGGCAGCCAGGTTCAGACGGCCATCGGCGCCCGGCTTGAGCGCGGCCTCACCTTGCTTGAGCAGGGCCGCACGCACCTGCGGCAGCTTGAAGTCGAACGCCAGCGCGCCGGCCAGGCTGCTGCGCATCAGCGCATCGTCTTCCGGCTCGTTCGCCTTGCGCTGGTAGCCGAGCTGCTCCAGCCGCGGCAGGTAGGCCGCCTTTGCCCACTCGGCCAGACGGGCGCGCTGCGCATTGTTGGCGGCGATGCGATGGTAGAGCTGCGCCGCCTGGTCCAGCGGCACGGTGGCCACTTCGCGGATTTTCGAACCGGCCAACGGCTGCAATGCAGCCAGCATGTCGCCGGCATCGATGTCGCCATGGCGGAAGCTGGCGCCGATCGCGTCGGCGTAGGCGAGTTGCTCGGCATCGCTGAGCTTGCCGATCTGCTTGACCAGCCCGCCCAGCTCCGACTTGTCGAGGCTGAAGCGGTAATAGCCGCTGGCGTTCGCGTTCGGCATGATCCAGGTCGGCTGGCTGGCGCCGGCCAGCACCATCGAGCCGGTCGCCTTGTCGAGCATCTTGCAAGCGACCTTGCTGGATGGTGCTCCATCTTTGCCGCTGGCGGCAGTGCCGTAGCGCACGCATACCGGCACGCCCCAGATGCGCTGCGGATCGCCGCTGCTGCCGAGCGGCAGGTAGCGGCTCTGGCTCAGCTGCAGCACGGCCTGGCCGTTTTTCTGTTCCAGCTTCGTCGCCACGTACGGCACGCCGGACTGGTCGAGGAAGCTCTTGAACGCATGCTTGAATGCATCGCCCTTGTCCGCCGCGGTGGCGATCGCCGAGACCAGGTCGTCGGCGGTGGCGTTGCCGTACTTCTGGCTCTGGATGTACGCGCGCATGCCCTTCTGGTAGGTCGGCTCGCCCACGTAGTTCTCGAACATGCCGATGACGCTGGCACCCTTCTGGTAGGTGATGCCGTCGAACGCGGTCATGATGTCGCCGTTGCCGGTGATCGGCTGGCGGATGCTGCGCGCGCTGACCAGGCTGTCGTTGTTCATCGCGCCCTGGCCGCCGCGCACGCGGTCGAGGTCGGCGCGGTATTCCGGGTGCACCTGCATGGTCACCTTCTGCTGCATCCAGGTGGCGAACGCCTCGTTGAGCCAGATGTCGTTCCACCATTCGGTGGTGACCGTGTCGCCGGTCCACTGGTGCGCGAGCTCATGCGCGTTGACGTTGAACGAGCCCCGCACGTTGCGCGCGGGCGAATCCTTGTCGATCAGCAGCAGCCAGTCGCGGAAGGTGACCAGGCCGGGGTTCTCCATCGCGCCGGCCTCGAAATCCGGCGCGGCCAGCAGGTCCAGCTTGTCGAACGGGTAGCCGAAGCCGTAGTAGTTCTCCAGCGCGTGGATGATGCTCGGCGTTTCGCCCAGCACGTGCTGCATGCGCTGTCCCTCGCCCTTGGCGGCGATACCGCGCAGCTGCAGCGGCTTGACGCGATACGCGGTCGGCGAGATGTCCGGGCCGGCGACGATGTCCCACGGACCGACCGCGAACGCGACCAGGTAGGTCGGCAGCGGCAGCGTCTGCGCGAAGGTCACCGTCTTCCAGCCCCTGCCGGCCGGCTGCTCCCTCACCTGCTGGGTGTTCGCCACCACGTTTTCGTGGTCGGGCACGGTGATGCTGAGGTCGAACGGCGTCTTGAAGCCCGGCTCGTCGAAGCCGGGGAAGGCGAAGCGCGCGCTGATCGGTTCCATCTGCGTCATCGCATACGGCTGGCCCTTCGCGGTGACCTTGTACAGGCCCTGCAACTGCTGGTTGAGCGGCGCGGTGTACTCGACCTTCACCGTCAGCTGCTGCGGCTTCAGCGTGCGGCCGAAATCCACCCGCGCCACGCCGGCCTTCGGGTCCACCGCCACGTACTTGCCGGCGTGCGCCTTGCCGGCGGCGTCGGTGACGGTCACCTTCGACACCTTCAGCCCCGCACCGTCCAGCCACAGGTGGTCGGAGGCCTGGGTTAGCTTGACCTTGATCGTGGTGGTGCCGGAGAAATCCTGCTGCGCCGGATCGACCTTGAACGCGAGCTGGTACGACTGCGGCACCGCCCAGCCCGGCAGCCGGCCCTGCGGCGCCTGGTCGGCGGTGGCGGCGAACGCGGCGCCGCAGCAGGTGGCCAGCGCGGTAAGCAGGAGAGGGCGGGCGAGTCGTCGCATGAGGATTTCTCTGGCGTGGGGAAAACCTCAAGCTAGAGCCGGCATGACCTCCGACCCAGTGCCAGAAGGCATGCCCGCCACGCGGCCGGCGCCGTCTGCGACAGCACCCAAAGAAAACCGGCGATGAAGCGAACTTCATCGCCGGCCGGAAAGCCCGCGCGCCGCGGGGGAAGAGGGAGGGAACTCCGACGCGCGGGGGATCGCCGGTGCAGCGTAAGGCGCCCGCTTGCATTGCTCCAATTGATTGTTACCATCCCTGTCATAGCGTATGGCTATTGCCGAGCCGGGACGATCCATGAACCTGCGCGATCTCCAGTACCTGGTGGCCCTGGCCGAACACCGGCACTTCGGCCGCGCCGCGGATGCCTGCTTCGTCAGCCAGCCCACCCTGTCCACCCAGATCAAGAAACTGGAAGAGGAACTGGGCGTGCCGCTGGTCGAACGCACCCCGCGCAAGGTGCTGCTGACCGAGGTCGGCCGCGACATCGCCATCCGCGCACGCGACGTACTCAACGGGGTCGAGCAGATCCGCAGCGTGGCCCGCCGCACGCTGGACCCGGAATCGGGCACGGTGCGGCTGGGCATCTTCCCCACCTTGGGCCCGTACCTGCTGCCGCATGCCCTGCCGCTGGTGCGCCAAGCCTTCCCTCGGCTGGAACTGCTGCTGGTCGAGGAAAAGACCGAGGCGGTGCTGCGCCTGCTGCGCGAGGGCAAGCTGGACGCCGGCATCCTCGCCCTGCCGCTGCACGAGGACAGCCTGCACAGCGAGTTCCTGTTCGAGGAACCGTTCCTGCTGGCGGTATCGGGCGAACATCCGCTGGCGCACAGGCAGGGCCAGCTGAAACTGGCCGACCTTTCCAACCAGAACCTGCTGCTGCTGGAAGACGGCCATTGCCTGCGCGACCAGGCGCTGGAGGTATGCCATCTTGCCGGCGCCGTCGAGCGCAGCGGCTTCCGCGCCACCAGCCTGGAGACGCTGCGGCAGATGGTGGCGGCGAACGTCGGCATCACCCTGCTGCCGGTCACCGCGGTGAAGCCGCCGGTGGCACCGCTGGACAACCTGCACCTGATCGAGTTCAAGGGCCATCCGCCAAGCCGGCGTGTCGCCATGGTCTGGCGCAAGAGCTCGGCGATGGCCGACTTCCTGAAGCGGCTGGCTGCGGTATTCCGGCAGTTGCCGGCCGACCTGCTGAACCCGCACACGGCCGCCACGCCCGCGCCGCCGGCGAAGCCCGTGCGCGCCGCGCGCAAGGCCGCGCCCCGATAGCTGCGGGCTATCCGCCCGATCCAGACAATCAATTTCACCGGCAACCCACCGCGCGCTAGGCTCGGCCGGTCACGACCATGAAGGCCGCACGCGCAACCCCTCCCAGCCCAACGTCACGAGGTGATGTCATGAGCAACCTGAAAGGCTCCAAGACCGAGCAGAACCTGAAAGACGCCTTCGCCGGCGAGTCGATGGCGAACCGCCGCTACCTGTACTTCGCCGCCAAGGCCGACGTCGAGGGCTACAACGACATTTCCGCGGTGTTCCGCTCCACCGCCGAAGGCGAGACCGGCCATGCCCACGGCCACCTGGAATACCTCGAGGCGGTGGGCGACCCTGCCACCGGCCTGCCGTTCGGCGGCACCCAGCTGAACCTGAAGAGCGCGATCGCCGGCGAGACCCACGAATACACCGACATGTACCCGGGCATGGCCAAGGCTGCGCGCGAGGAAGGCTTCGAGGAGATCGCCGACTGGTTCGAGACGCTGGCCAAGGCCGAGCGTTCGCACGCGAACCGCTTTACCAAGGCGCTGGGCGACATGGCCTGAACGCGGCCGCCTGCTCCTGGCCGCCATCCCGGCGAAAGCCGGGATGGCGGATCGCAGGCGTTGACGCTGCCTGACCCGATCTGTTCCAGCCCGCGGGGAGAACACGATGGCCGACCCCATCCACGAAACGCGCGAAGGCAACCTCGACGCACCCACACGCCATCCGCTGGGCCAGCACGAGCCCGCTTTCTGGGACGCCACGGCGCTGGAAGCGGAGATGGAGCGCGTGTTCGACATCTGCCACGGCTGCCGCCGCTGCGTCAGCCTGTGCCACGCCTTCCCTACCCTGTTCGACCTGGTTGACGCGTCGGCGACGATGGAGATCGACGGCGTCGACAAGGCCGACTACCCGAAGGTCACCGAGCAGTGCTACCTGTGCGACCTGTGCTACCAGACCAAGTGCCCGTATACGCCGCCGCACCCGTGGAACGTGGATTTCCCGCACCTGATGCTGCGCGCCAAGGCGGTGGCGTTCGAGCGTGACGGCGCGCCGTTGTCGTCGAGGATCCTGTCCAGCACGCGCACCGTCGGCAAGCTCGCGTCGATCCCGGTGGTGGTGCAGGTGGTCAACGCCGCCAACCGCAACCCGGTCGCGCGCCAGCTGCTGGAAAAGACCCTGGGCGTCGACGCGGACGCGCGCGTGCCCGAGTACCACTCGCCCACCGCGCGCAAACGCCTGCGCGACCTCGACGGCAGCGGCGAAGCGGTGCCCGCCGGCCGCACGCGCGGCAAGGTCGCGCTGTTCGCCACCTGCTATTGCGACCACTCCGACCCGGCGGTGGTCGAAGACCTCGCCGCGGTGCTGCAGCACAACGCGATCCCGACCAAGCTGGTCGAACAGGAGAGCTGCTGCGGCATGCCCAAGCTGGAGCTGGGCGACCTGCAGACGGTGACGAAGTACAAGCAGCGCAACATCCCGGTGCTGGCGAAGATGGCGCGCGAAGGCTGGGATTTCACCGCGGCGATCCCGTCCTGCGTGCTGATGTTCAAGCAGGAGCTGCCGCTGATGTTCCCCGATGACGCCGAGGTGGCGCTGGTACGCGAGCGCTTCTTCGACCCGTTCGAGTACCTGGCCGAACGGCACAAGGCCGGCCTGCTCAAGACCGACTTCAAGACGTCGCTGGGCAAGGTCGCCTGGCAGGTGCCGTGCCACCAGCGCGTGCAGAAGATCGGCCCGAAGACGCGCGAGATCCTGCAACTGGTGCCGGACACCGAGATCGCCACCATCGAGCGCTGCTCCGGCCACGACGGCACCTACGGCGTCAAGCACAAGACCTACGCGCTCTCGCGCAAGCTGGCCAAACCGGTGGAGAATCGCGTCGAGCAAGCCAACCCCGACCACTTCACCAGCGACTGCCCGATGGCCGGCGGCCACATCGCCCACGGCCTCGGCGACCAGCCGGCGGCGGAGCATCCGTTGAGCCTGCTGCGCAAGGCCTACGGAATCTGAGCATGGACAAACTCACCCGCGCCGACCTGCTCAGCCTGGAAGCCTACGCGCAGCAGCGCGGCGAGTTCCGCACCCGCGTGATGGCGCACAAGAAGCAGCGCACGGTGCACCTCGGCGAGCACCTCACGCTGATCTTCGAGGACCGCCTGAGCATCCAGTACCAGGTGCAGGAGATGCTGCGCATCGAGCGCATCTTCGAGGCCTCCGGCATCCAGGACGAGCTGGACGCCTACAATCCGCTGATCCCCGACGGCAGCAATCTCAAGGCCACCATGCTCATCGAGTACCCCGACGCCGAACAGCGCAAGCGCGAACTGGTGCGCCTGCGCCACCTCGAGCACGCGATCGCGCTGACCGTGCACGGCCACGCCCCGGTCGCCGCCATCGCCGACGAGGACATGGAGCGCAGCAACGAGGAGAAGACCGCCGCGGTGCATTTCCTGCGCTTCGAACTCGACGCGGCGATGATCGCGGACTGGCGCTCCGGTGCGCCGGTCGCGCTGGCCTCGACGCTGCAGGCGCTGCCGGTCGAGGCGACGCTGGCCCCGCAGCAGCACCGCATGCTGGCGGCGGATTTCGCCTGAGCATGCGCAAACTCCTCGTCGCGGCACTCCTGCTGCTAGTGCTGCTGGGCGTGTTGCGGCACCGCCAGCATCTTCCGCTGCAGCCCGAACCCGGCGTACTCGCCGCCGAAGTACCGGTGCAGGTCGATCTCGACCACGGCGCGCAGCTGCAGCGTGGCGACGTCACCCTGACCACCCGCGCCCACTTCGACATCACCGCGCGCGTGCTGTCGCGCAAGGATTACGCGCGGAGCACCGACGGCGAACTGGTCCCGCTCGATCTCGCGCTCGGCTGGGGCCGCATGTCCGACAGCGCGGTGCTGGACAAGATCGACATCAGCCAGTCCGGCCGCTTCTACTACTGGCACGTCGAGGCCTTCCCGATTCCGCGCCGCGAGATCGAGACCTCCAGCGCGAACATGCACATGATTCCCGCCGACCCCGACGTGAAACGCCAGCTCGACCAGGTGCGCCCCGGCCAGCTGGTACACCTCGAAGGCTTCCTGGTCGACGCCAGCCGTCCCGGCGGCTGGCACTGGAACACCTCGCTGACCCGCGACGACACCGGCGCGGGCGCGTGCGAGCTGATCTACGTCGAACGGGTCGACGCCGCCGCGCCGTGAGCGGCCGAGCTCAGTAACGCAACAGGCTGTGCAGCGGCGCGCCCGCCGGCCAGCGACTGCGCCCCCGCAGCACAGGCAGTTCGATCACCACGCTGGCGCCGAGCAGCTCGGCGCCGAGGCCGCCGACCAGCGCCGCAGCCGCCGCCAGTGTGCCGCCGGTGGCCAGCACGTCGTCGGCCAGCAGCACGCGCTCGCCCGGCCGGAACGCACCGCGTTGCACCTGCAGCTGGTCGCTGCCGTATTCCAGCTGGTAGTCCACGCTCGCCACCGGCGGCGGCAGCTTGCCGGGTTTGCGCAGTGGCACGAAGCCGGCGTGCAGCTTCTGCGCCAGCGCGGCGCCGAAGATGAAACCGCGCGCCTCGATCCCGCACACCGCCTGCACGCCGCTGCCCTGCCACGGCTCAGCCAGTGCGTCGATGCAGCGGGCGAAGCTGCCGGCATCGGCAAGCAGCGGGGCGACGTCGCGAAACATCACGCCGGGGCGGGGAAAATCGGGAACGGCGCGGATCAGTGTGGCAAGGTCTTGCATGGGGTTCCCTGGGCGAAGGCGCGCGGCTCAACAGGGCGCGGCCAGCGGATCGTCCGGCAGCGCGTCGCCGATCGCCTGCCGCGCCTCGACCAGCCGCGCCTCGACCTCGGCCACGATGCCGCCGGCCTCGGCCAGGCTCGATGCGGGCACCATCACCGCGATGTAATTCATCGCCGGCAGCTGGCCGACCCCGCCGGTGAGGTACTCGCCCGCGATGAACGCCGGGATGCCGCCCGCTTCCAGCGCATCCTTGACCAGATGGGCATCGAACAGGTTCTCGGCGCGATAGACGGTATGCATGCCCTGCACGCTAACCCGCCCCGCTGCGCGGGGCAAGACTCCCGGCGGCGGTGGCGGCGACAAGGTAAACTTGCCTGTTTCCGCCACCGCTTGCGAGCCCGAGCCCGATGCCGACCGAGAACCCCGCCAACGCACCCGCCCCTTCGACGGCCGCCGTGCAGCAGGCGGCTCCCCATCAGGACTTCATCCGGCAGATCGTGCGCGACGACCTCGCCGCGGGCAGGCACAGCGCGATCCACACCCGCTTCCCGCCGGAACCGAACGGCTACCTGCACATCGGCCACGCCAAGGCAATCTGCCTCTCCTTCGGCATCGCCCGCGAATTCAACGGCTGGTGCAACCTGCGCCTGGACGACACCAACCCGGGCAAGGAAGACCCCGAGTTCGTGCAGGGCATCAAGGACGACGTGCGCTGGCTGGGCTACGACTGGCACGAGCTGCGCCACGCCTCGGACTATTTCGACGTGTTCTATCGCGCCGCGCTCAAGCTGATCGGGGACGGCCTGGCCTACGTGGACGACCTTTCCGCCGACGAGATGCGCGCCTACCGCGGCACGCTGACCGAGCCGGGCCGTCACTCGCCGTACCGCGAGCGCAGCGTGGAGGAAAACCTCGACCTGTTCCGCCGCATGCGCGAGGGCGAGTTCGCCGACGGCAGCAAGACGTTGCGCGCGAAGATCGACATGGCTTCCGGCAACATCAACCTGCGCGACCCGGCGCTGTACCGCATCCGCGAGGTCAGCCACCAGAACACCGGCGACGCCTGGCCGATCTACCCGATGTACGACTTCGCGCACGCGCTCAGCGACGCGATGGAAGGCATCACCCACTCGCTGTGCACGCTGGAGTTCGAGGACCACCGCCCGCTGTACGACTGGTGCGTGGACAAGGTGGACTTGCCGAACCATCCCGAGCTGTGGCAGTCGGTAGTCGCCGCAGGCCTGGAGGCGAAGCCGGCCAAGCCGCGCCAGATCGAGTTCTCGCGGCTGAACCTTTCCTACTGCATCACCAGCAAGCGCAAGCTGGCGCAACTGGTCGGCGAGCATCATGTGGACGGCTGGGACGACCCGCGCATGAACACCCTGCGCGGCCTGCGCCGGCGCGGCTTCACGCCGGCCGGGCTGCGCCTGTTGATCGAGCGCGTGGGCGTCAGCAAGCAGAACAGCGTGATCGACTACGCGGTGCTGGAAAACTGCATCCGCGAGGATCTGGACGCCACCGCGGCGCGCCGAATGGGCGTGCTCGACCCGCTGAAGCTGGTGCTCACCAACCTGCCGGCGGGCCACGAGGAAACCCTGAGCTTCCCGAACCACCCCAAGGACGAGGGCTTCGGCACGCGCGAGGTGCCGTTCGCCCGCGAGGTATGGATCGAGCGCGAGGATTTCGCTGAGGTGCCGCCGAAGGGCTTCCACCGGCTGAAGCCGGAGGGCGAAGTGCGCCTGCGCGGCGTCGGCATCGTGAAGTGCGTCGAGGTCGTCAAGGACGCCGACGGCCAGGTGGTCGAGCTGCACTGCACGCTCGACCCGGAAACCCGCCACGGCCTGCCCGGCGCCGACCGCAAGGTGAAGGGCACCATCCACTGGGTCAGCGCGACGCACGCGGTGGCCGCCGAGGTGCGCCTGTACGACCGCCTGTTCAGCGTGCCCGCGCCGGACAGCGAGGAGGACGGCAAGAGCTGGCTCGACCACGTCAACCCCGAGGCCAAGCGCGTGGTGCAGGCGTGGCTGGAACCGGCCGCCGCCGGCGTCGAGCCGGAGCAGCGCTTCCAGTTCGAGCGGCTCGGCTACTTCGTCGCCGACCGCGTCGACCACCGCGCCGACGCGCCGGTATTCAACCGCACGGTGACCCTGCGCGACGTCTGGGCCAGGCCCGCCGGCCAGTAAGCAGATCGGCCCACGAACGGAGCGAAGGCATGCTGCCGCTGCAAATCCATCTCACCCTGCCGCCGTGGATCGGCGACGTCGCCGACACCAACCGGCGCTACCACAGCGACGAGGAGCGCGTCGGCCTGGCGATCGAGCTGTCGCGGCACAACGTGGATCGCGGCGGCGGCGGCCCGTTCGGCGCGGCCGTGTTCAACAGCCACAGCGGCCGGCTGGTCGCGGTCGGCGTCAATCGCGTGCTGCCGCAAAGCTGCTCGGTCGCGCACGCCGAGATGATGACGATCATGATCGCGCAGCAACGCCTGAGCCGGCACCGGATGAACGAGGACGGCGGCCATTACGTGCTGGCCAGCAGTTCGCAACCCTGCTGCCAGTGCTACGGCGCCACCGTGTGGGCCGGCGTCGACGAGCTGCTGATCGGCGCGCGATCGGAAGACGTCGAGGAACTCACCGAGTTCGACGAGGGCCCGTTGCCGGCCGACTGGGTCGGTGAACTGCAGCGTCGCGGCATCGCGGTACGTCGCGACATCCTGCGCGAGCAGGCGCGCGAGGTACTGGCCGCCTACGGCGCCAGCGGCCAGCCGTATTGAGCCGCTGGCGCGCCGCGCTGCCGCTGGTCCTGCTGGTGCTGGCCGGCATCGTGCTGTTCGCCTCCGGCTCGCTGCATCAGCTGAGCCCGCACCAGCTGGTGGCGCACCAGGCCGAGCTGCACACACAGATCGCCAGCCACCCGTGGCTGACCCGGCTGGCCTTCATCGGGCTGCTGACGCTGACCGTGGCCACCGGCCTCCCCGGCACCATCGTGGTGATCCTGGCCGGCGGCTTCGCCTTCGGCGTGGTCGACGCCACCGTATGCTCCTCGATCGGCCTGACCCTGGGTTCGCTGGTGCTGTACCTGGCCAGCCGCTACGCCTTCGGCGCCGGCAGCCGGCAGCCGCCGGCCATGGTGGCGAAGCTGCACCACGGCTTCGAACGCCACCCGGTGAGCTACACCCTGTTCCTGCGCTTCGTGCCGGTGGCGCCGTTCGGCCTGGTCACCATCTGCCTGGCCTGGCTGCGCTGCCCATTGTGGCTGTTCCTCGGCGCCAGCTGGCTGGGCGGCACCGTCTCGCTGATCTTCGAAACCTCGATCGGCGCCGGCCTCGGCGACGCCATGGCCATGAGCCAGGGCGGCAGTTTCGGCATCGGCCTGTTCCTGCACCGCGAAGTACTGCTGCCGCTGGGCGCGATCGCCCTGCTCGCCCTGCTGCCGTTGCTGGTCGAACGCCTCACCCGGCGGCGCCGGCAGGGCACCCGACGCTCCGGCTGAGCGCAGGGCGACCGGCCCCGGCCCGGGGATGCGACCCGGCGCCCGGATGCCCGCGGGCATCCGATCCCCACCGGCTTCGAACGTCCCTGCCCGGGCAAGGACGACCTGCTTTCGGAGCCCGACCGAAAGTTCATGCGCAGGACCGGCAGCGCCGTCGGACGCGCGCCCATCGGCAAATTGACTTTGATGGGGCGACATTCCCTATTGCCACCAGGCATGGCGTCAGCCCGTGACCCAGCACACGGACGGAGTTGTCGGTCAACTGAAACAATACCGGCAACCCTAGGGGGGAAATATGCCAGTTGCGATCCACACCGGCCGACGGTTCGCGTCACTGCCGCGCAGTTATCCGCGTCAAGCGCAGGGCGTGCCGCACTTGCGGGGTTTCACCCTGATCGAGCTGATGATCACGGTGGCGGTCATCGCCATCCTCGCCGCGATCGCCGTGCCCAGCTACTTCCAGTACACGCTGCGCTCCAACCGCTCGGCGGCCGAGAGCGTGATGCAGGAAATCGCCAGCGCGCAGGAACGCTACATGGTCGACGCCCGGCAGTTCGCCGGCAGCCTGACGACGCTCGGCTACAGCGTGCCCAATACTGTGGACCCCAACTACAAAATTGACATGGTGGCTAGCGCGGCTTCCGCCTCGGGTGGCACGGGGCCGGACTACACCATCACGGCCACGCCGAAAAACAGCCAGGTTCGCGACACGGGCTGCGCCACGCTCACGCTCAAAGGCGACGGCAGCAAGCTCGCCAGTACCGGCGCCACGAACTGCTGGAAATGAGCCATGCGCACATCACGTAGCCGCGGCTTCACACTGGTCGAGATGCTGGTCACCCTGGCCATCTTCGCCGTGCTGCTGATGATCGCCATTCCCTCGATGCGGCCGTTCCTGCAATCGCAAAGCGTCAAGAACGCCTCGATGGACATCAATTCCACGGTGGCGCTGGCGCGCAGCGAGGCGATCAAGCGCAACGCCACGGTCGACGTGACGGCCAACAACGCGGCCGACTGGAGCCAGGGCTGGGTGGTCAGCCAGACGGCCGCCAACGTCATCCGCAAGCAGCCCGCCCTCGCCAATATCGTCATCACGCCATCCAGCGGGAGCTTCAGCTTCAGCGGCAACGGCCGGATGACCGGCACCGGCGCCACGTTCACGATCAAACCCGTCAACAAGGCCGGCTCGCAGCCGCTCTGCCTCACCGTCGCGGTGGGTGCCACCGGCCGGGTCGAATCCACCAAGGTCACCTGCCCATGAAGAACCAGACCGGCATGATGCTGATCGAGGCGCTGGTGTCGCTGGTCATCGCGGCGATCGCCTTGCTCGGCACCGTCACCCTGATGGCGAAATCCACGCGCAGCGAGATGGAGTCGTACCAGCGGGTGCAGGCACTGACCCTGGTGCAGGACATGGCCTCGCGCATCAACGCCAACCGGCAGGTCGCCGCGTGCTATTCGAACGGCGCCACCGGCCTCAGCACGACCACCACCCCGCTGCCGGTCTGCGCCACGGGTTCGGCGACCCAGATCGCCACCGCCAACGCCGATCTCGCCGCGTGGAAAAACACCCTGCTCGGCTCCAGCGAAGTTTCCGGCACCTCCAAGGTCGGCGCCATGATCGGCGCCGTGGGCTGCATCGACCAGGTCGACGCCGCCAATCAGATCTATCGCGTCAGCGTCGCCTGGCAGGGCCTGATGCCCACCGCCATACCCGTCCTGACGTGCGGGAAGGCCTCGATCGGCAACACCAACCTGCGGCGCGTGATCAGCGTCCAGATCCAGATCGCCAACCTCACGACGACATGATGACTCCTCGCGCCCACGGCCAGCCCATGTCGCATGCCCGCCAGCAGGCGGGCATGTCCCTGATCGAGTTGATGATCGCCATCGCCATCGGCCTGGCGCTGCTGGCCGGACTCAGTTCGCTGTACGTGTCCACCAGCAAGGCCCGGACGGAGTTCAACAAGACCTCCGAACAGGTCGAGAACGGCCGCTTCGCCCTGCAATCCATCACCCGCGACATCGAGATGGCCGGCTTCTACGGGCGCGCCAGCCAGCTGATTGCCACCTCCAGCTACGCCCTGCCGGACCCCTGCGCCGCGGCGCCGGCCTCGATGGGTTTCAGCACCACGCCGACCGTCACCGTTCCGCTCCCGGTGTACGGGCCAGCGTTGGCCGCCACCGTGCTCCCATGCCTGGCGACCACCTTGCCGAACAGGGCCACGGGCGCGGAAGTCCTCACCGTCAGCTACGTCGCCGGCACCACCACCGCCGCTGCCAACGGTACCGATTACTACGTGCAACGGTCAGGCTGCGAGACGGACAGCGTGCCGCTGGTCTACAGCAAGACCGCCGCCGATTTCACCCTGCACAACAAGGCCGCCGTTGCCGGCGGCACCTGCAGCACCAGCAGCGCTGCCGAGCTGCGCAAGTACGTCATGCGCAGCTACTACGTGGCCACCTGCGACGTGTGCAGCGGCGCCGGCGCCGACACCACGCCGACGCTGAAGATGGCCGAGTTCGTGAACGGCACGATCCAGACCTCCTCGCTGGTCACCGGCATTGAGGACGTGCACTACAGCTACGGCATGGACCTCGACAACAACGGCTCGCCGGACTGCTACGCCGACAACCCGTCCGACACCAGCGCCGTGCCGGCGGCCTGCGCCACCGCGGCGACGGCTGCCTCCTACGCATGGACCGCGTCGGCCACCGCCAACTGGGCCAACGTCGCCGCCGTGCGCATCAACCTGCTTTCGCGCAACCTCGACAGCACCGCCAGCTGGACCGACACCCGCACCTACGCCCTGGGCCGCGCCGCGGCGAACGGCCCGTACGGCGACCACTACAAGCGACACATCTACGGTACCGTCGCCCGCATCTGGAACACCGGCGGCCTGAGGGAGAACCAGTGATGAAGACCTCTCCGTCCCGCGCCTCACAACGCGGCTTCACCCTGGTGATGACGCTGATCTTCCTGGTCATCTTCATGCTCTTCGCCATTTCCATGGTCAGTTCGAGCATGATCAACACCAAGGTCGCCGCCAACCAGCAGTACCGGCTGGAAGCCGGCACCGTGGCACAACAGGGCATCGAGCAGGTGATGAGCCAGCCGTTCATCCGGCTGCCGATCACCACCACCACCCCCGTGCGGGTCGACGTCAACGGCGACGGCAGCACGGATTTCACGGCGCAGGTCGCCCCTCCGGTCTGCCTGGACAGCAAGGTGATCCCGAACGCAACCCTGCCGGTGGGCGATGTGTGCAAGGTGCCCAACAATCCCAACGGCAACCTGATCCTGCCCGGTCCGTCCTCGTCGGTGTCTCCTCCGCCGGCAGCGCCCTCGATGTGCTCGGCGACGGATTGGGACATCCAGTCCAGCGTCACCGACCCGAGCAACACCGCCGTCGCGCTCACCGTGCACCAGGGCGCCTCCGTACAGGTGCCGATCGGCACGCCCTGCCCCTATTAACCTCGCATCCGTCCCCGCGGAGTAGCCGCCATGTCACACGCACGCTCCAACCTGAACCGCCGGTTGCGCATCTTCGCCCTGATCGCCGCGGCGCTGACGCTGCCAGGCATGGCCAGCGGCGAGGACATCGACCTGTACACCGGCAACGCGATCAATGGCGGGCAGCCGAACGTGCTGCTGGTCATGGACAACGCGGCGAACGGCAATTCCGCCACCACGATAGCCCCCGGCAGCAACTGCCCCACCTGGATCGCCTCCAATCCCAAGGCGCATGACTTTGAGGCATGCGCGCTTTACAACATGATCGGCTCCATCGGGGCTCCGACCAGCGCGCTGAACGGCCAGGTCAACATGGGCCTGATGATGTTCAACGGGGCCAATGGCGGGTTGTTCTTCTATCCGAACCCCTCGCCGACGCCGCCCGGCCCCCTGCCCCTGCTGGACACCACCCGTGCCGCCACCTTCCAGAGCGCGATCGCCGGCACGCCCGGCGGCGGAACCGGCCCCGGTACGGCGGCCGTCAGTACCAACTCGAACAATCTCGACGAATCGATGGAGGAGGCCTGGGCTTTCTTCACCGGCACCACCGGTCTGTCGGGGACCAAGTACACCACGCCGATCAACAACGCCTGCCAGAAGAATTTCATCATCTACCTGGCCAATGTGAGCGGCAGCAATGCCCCCAAGACCGCCAACAGCGTCACGTCGGCACAAACGACGCTGGCCACGGCCATGGGCGTCCCCGCCAGCACCAACCCCATGTCGCCGCCGATGATTCCGCTGAACCCGACGGGTGACCAGCAGAACTGGGGCGACGAATGGGCGAAGTTCATGTACCAGTCCGACCTGTCCGGTATTTCCGCCTCGGTCGAGCACAACCCGCAGAACATCATCACCTACACCATTGCCGTTTCGAATGGCTGCGAGGCCACGCAGCAGAAATGCGTTGATCACATCAACCTGATCAAGAGCATGGCCGCCAATGGCGGCGGCAAGTACTTCTACGTGAGCGCAGGTGATGTGAGCGGCCTGATCGAGGCACTGACCACGATCCTCAACGAAGTGCAGGCGACCAACAGCGTATTTGCCTCGGTGAGCCTGCCGGTCGCCGTGAACGCCCAAGGTACCTCGCTCAACCAGGTTTATGTCGGCATGTTCCGTCCGGATGCCACCGCCGCGCCGCGCTGGGCGGGCAACCTCAAGCAGTACCAGCTCGGCTACGACAGCAACAACGACGTGGTGCTGGACGACTCGCTGGGCAACCCGGCGATCAGCAACGCCGGCACCGGCTTCATTTCACCCACCGCGCTCAGCTTCTGGACCGCAGACCACCAGACCGGTACCCCGCGCGACGGCCCGTTCACCATCACCGCCAGCGGCTATAGCAGCAGCATCGTCGCCAACTGGCCGACCAATGGTTTCTGGGTCAACCACTCGACGGGCGCGGGCGGCGTCTTCGATGCCCCGGATGGCGAGGTCGTCGACAAGGGCGGCGTGGCCGCAATGATCCGCGCGGACTACCTCACCGACCAGTCGACGCGGGTGATCTACACCTGCACCAGCGTGGGCGGCTGCCCCACCTCCGGCACGCTGCCCACGTTCGACGCCACCACGCTGGCCGGCAACAGCCTGTTCGGCACCAGCTCGACCACGACCCCCACCACCACCGACCTGATCAACTGGATCCGCGGCACGGACAACAACACCGGTACCGGTGCCGAGAGCCCGGCCGGGCCGGGCAGCCCGGTCACCGTTCGGCCGTCCGTCCACGGCGACGTGCTGCATTCGCGGCCGGCGGTCGTCAACTACGGCGGCTCCATCGGCATCGTGGCGTTCTACGGTTCCAACGACGGCCTCTTCCACGCCGTCAACGGCAACAAGGATGCCACCGCGCCCGGCGTCATCAAGATGACCAGCGGACGACTGGTGCGCCCAGGCGGCGAACTGTGGTCGTTCATCGCCCCCAATTTCTTCAGCAGATTCCAGCGCCTGTACAACAACAGCCCGCTGCTTACGCTGGGCGCCGCCAGCGGCAGCGGCAAGCCCTACTTCTTCGACGGCACCACCACGGTCTATCAGGACCTGCGCAACGCCGCCAGCCCGAAGACCTACATCTACGTCACGGCGCGCCGCGGCGGCCGGCTGATCTACGCGTTCGACGTGAGCGACCCGCTCCAGCCACCGATTTTCTTGTGGAGCAAGACCAACGCCGACATCCCCGAACTCGGCCAGACCTGGTCGCAACCCAAGCTGGCGCTGGTCAAGGGCCACACTGACCTCAGCAGCGGCAATCCCATCCCGGTGGTCGTCATGGGCGGTGGCTACGACACCGCCGAGGATACGGATCCGGTCGCCACAGCCGACACCATGGGGCGCGCGATCGTGGTGCTGGATGCGTTCAACGGCAGCACGGTGTGGAGCGCCTGCCCATCCGGCTGCACGGCTGCGGTACCTGGCATGACCTATGCGATCCCGTCCGACATCACCCTGCTCGATCGCAACGGCGACGGCTACACCGACCGCCTCTACACCGGCGACCTCGGGGGCAACATCTGGCGCGTCGACGTGGACGACACTTCCCCCGCCAACTGGCAGGTGACCAAGCTTGCCAGCCTGCGCACCACCGGCACCGGCACCGGCAGCGCCTGCGCCACCAACCCCACCGGCGCGCGCAAGTTCTTCTACCCCCCCGATGTCACGCCGACCTCCAGCTTCGACGCGGTGGTGGCCGCCAGCGGCGACCGCGAGCATCCTCTGGCGACCAACGCATCCTCCTGCGTGGTCAACCGCTTCTACATGCTGAAGGACACCAACACCGGCACCAGCGTGGCCACCGGCTGGACCACGATCACCCAAGCCATGCTCACCAACGAGACCGGCGCCGCCGCCGGAACGACCCCTCCCTACTCCTCCACCAGCACCACGTCGGGGTTCTATGTCACCCTGACCCACTCGGGCGAGAAGGCGGTGAACGCGCCGCTGACCGTGGCCGGCTACACCTACTTCGGCACCAACACCCCGGCCGATCCGAAGCTGAACCCCAGCATGTGCTACCCGAACCTGGGTATCGCACGCGGCTACGCGATCGACTTCCGGACCGGCGCCGGCCAGAACAGCAACGGCTACATCGTCTTCGACGGTGGCGGCCTGCCGCCCTCGCCGGTGTTCGGCCTGGTCGAAGTCAATCCCGGCAGCGGCGTGTACACCCCGGTGCTCATCGGCGGCGGTAACCAGACCGGCACCGGCGGCGGCAACAACAGCTCGGCGCTGGGCGCCCAGAAGGTCACTCCGCCCAATACCGGCAAGCGCAAGCGCACCTACTGGTTCACTGAAGGCCTGAGATAGTCGCCGGACCCGGCAGGCGCGACCATCCCGTCGCGCCTGCACCACGACTCCGGGCGAGGGGGCGTTCGCGCTGGTCGTCGCCCTCGCGACCGGCACCACGATGCCACCCTATCCGACACCACCATGAACACCGACCCGATCGACCATGCGTCGCGGGGTGTCGCCGCCGGTACCGACTCGCCGGGAGCAGACATACCACCCCGTGTCCCGATACAGCTGTCAATCTGCGCATTTCGCGCTAGTGTTGCGCCAGACTCAGATCATCCAGATGCATGGGACAAGGGCTGAACCTGGCCCGGCGTGCTGGTGCGGGGCAATGCGCGGGAGGTATGGGGCAGATGGACATGGCGACCAAGTCCTGGCCTGCGCGCCTGTGGCAGCGCACGACGCTGACGCAGCGCCTCGCCTTCGTGGCGCTGGTGCCCGCCCTGGTCACCGCCGCGCTGCTGGTGACCCTGTTGACCCAGCGCCAGTTGGCCAACCTGCGCCAGGTCGCGCACGACAACGCCGAGGCCATCGCCACCCAGGCGGCCTCGATCAGCCTGCAGCCGCTACGCACGGAGCAACTGCGCGAACTGGCTCGAATCGCCGATTCGGTCGGCGAACTGCCACACGTGACGCGCGTGCAGATCCGCAGCGATGCCGGCCAGATCCTGGCCGACCATCACGAGCCCGATACCAGCCGCGATCCGCGGGAAACCCTGACCGTGGTGCGCAATGTGGTCGATCGCGAGCAATCGGAAAAAGACGCCTTGGGCTCGGTGCTGGTGGATGTGAGCCTGCATGATGCGATCGCCGCGCAACGCGCCAGCCTGCGCTATGCGCTGATCGCCCTGGCACTGAGCCTGCTCGTTGCCGGCATGATCGGCTGGCAGGCCGCGCGCCGGATCAGCGCGCCGCTGCGCCACCTGGCCGGTGCCGTGCGGCAACTGGGCCAGGGCAGCCGCCAGGTGATGGTGGCAGTGACCGATCGCACCGAAATCGGCGAACTGCAGCAGGGCTTCAACCAAGCGGCCGCGGCACTGCACGACATACAACTCGGCATGGAACAGCAGATCGAGCAGGCCACGCAGGAACTGGCCCGCAAGAATGCCGCGCTGGAAGCGGCCAGTCTGGCCAGGTCGCGCTTCCTGGCGGCGGCCTCGCACGACCTGCGCCAGCCGCTGTACGCGCTTACCCTGCTCTCCTCCGCGCTGGCGGTCGACGAGCACGATCCGCAGCGGCTGGACCGGATCGCGCACATCCAGGAATGCGTGCAATCGCTCGACCACCTGTTCGGCGAACTGCTCGATCTGTCGCGGCTGGAAACCGGTGCGGTGCAAGTCGAGGTCAGCGAGTTTCCGCTCGACCAGGTCTTCGCCGAAGTCAGCCGCAATTTCGACATGGTCGCCGAGCAGCGCGGGCTGCAGCTGGCCACCCACCCTGCCGGGCTGTGGGTACGCAGCGACCGCACCATGCTCATCCGCATCCTCAACAATCTGGTCAGCAACGCCCTGCGCTTCACGCATCACGGCGGCACGCTGGTCGGCGCCCGCCGCGCCGGCAACGGCCGGGTGCGCATCGAGGTGTGGGACACCGGCCGCGGCATCGCGCCGGAGCACCGGCCCAGCGTGTTCGACGAGTTCTACCGCATCGACGACCACCCCGACACCGGACTCGACGACGGCTCACGTTCGGGCCTGGGCTTGGGGCTGGCGACGGTGCAGCGGCTGGCGGAGCTGCTCGATACCGAAGTTCAGGTGAAATCCCGACTCGGCCGAGGCAGCGTGTTCCATTTCCTGCTGCCGGGCGCCGGCGCGCGGGCGGCTTTGTCGGAGCCCGACGACGACGAACCCGCCGATCTGGCCGGCAAGCGTGTGCTGGTCGTGGACGACGACCCGGCCATCCTGTCCGGCATCCGCTTCCTGCTGCGCAGCTGGGGTTGCAAGGTGGAAGTGGCCGAGGACCGGCTGCAGGCGCTGGAGGCCGTCGAAAACTGGCCGGGGCCGCCCGATATCGTGATCTGCGACCTGCTCCTGCGCGGCGGCGAACGCGGCCCCGACGTCTTCGCCGCGCTCGACCAGCACTACCGGCGCGATGGCAACACGCCGTTTGCGCGCCTGCTGGTCACCGGCGAAACCCGCATCGACTGCCTGCGCGAAATCATCGCCGCGAAGATCCCGCTGCTGTACAAGCCGGTTTCGCCGCAACAACTTCGCCGCGCGATGACCTCGGCCTGGACCGTTGCCCGCGACGACGGCTGAAGCCGCACACGGCCGCCGGCAGGAAAAAAAAAGCGCCCATTGGGGCGCTCTGAAAACTGGTGGGTCGTCCGGGACTCGAACCCGGGACCAATAGATTAAAAGTCTACTGCTCTACCAACTGAGCTAACGACCCGTCATGGCAAAACTCAAGCGGTCAATTTTACGGGCTGGGCGACAGCGGCACAAGCAAGCGCGCCCGGCGCTCAGGCGTAGCGCGTGGGATCGGCCAGCCCCGCCTCGCGGAAGCCCTGCGCGCGCAACCTGCAGGCATCGCAATGGCCACAGGCGCGACCATCACTGTCGGCCTGGTAGCAGCTGACCGTGGCGGAGAAGTCCACGCCGAGGCGCTGGCCTTCGCGCGCAATGTCGGCCTTGCTCATGCGCATCAGCGGCGCGTGGATGCGGATGCCGGCGCCTTCCACACCGGCCTTCGTGGCGACATTGGCCAATTGCTCGAACGCCGCGATGAAAGCGGGGCGGCAATCCGGATAGCCCGAGTAGTCGACCGCGTTGACCCCGCACCAGATGTCGCTGGAGCCGAGCACCTCGGCCCAGCCCAGCGCGATCGACAGCATGATGGTGTTGCGCGCCGGCACGTAGGTCACCGGAATGGCGTCGCTGTCGGCGGTATCCAGCGGCACGTCGATGTCGGCGGTCAGCGCGGAGCCGCCGATACTGCGCAGGTCGATGCCGACGGTCTTGTGCTCGATCGCACCGAGCATCTTCGCCACGCGGTCGGATGCAGCCAGCTCCGAGCTGTGGCGCTGGCCGTAGGCCACGCTCAGCGCATGCACCTGGTAACCCTGCTCTCGCGCGATGGCGATGGTAACGGCCGAATCCATGCCGCCGGAGACGAGCACGACGGCCTTGCGGGGAGGTGTTTCAGACATGGGGTTCATCCACTGGGGTACAGCCGGTCACCGGCCGGAAAGCGCATGCAGCGACACAGGCCACGGCGCGTAAAACAGGAGTGCGTGGAGAGGAGTGAGGAGTGAGCGTGCACGGCGCGCTTGCCGCTCACCTCTCATTCCTCTGCACTCACTTCTCGCCTATTTCCCTCGTGCGTCGCTCCACAGCAGCTTGTGCAGTTGCAACTGGAAACGCACCGGCAGCTTGTCGGCGATGATCCACTCGGCCAGCTCACGCGGCTCGACCTTGCCCCAGACCGACGAGAACAGCACCATGCAGCGATCCGCCAACGCATGCTCGGCCAGCACCGCACGCGCCCATTCGTAGTCGGCGCGGCTGGCGAGGACAATCTTGATCTGGTCATGCGGCAACAGGTGGTCGAGGTTCGACCACAGGTTGCGCGCGCTTTCGCCGGAGCCGGGCGCCTTGAGATCCATCACCTTGCGCACGCGCGGGTCGACCGCAGAAACGTCCAGCGCGCCGGAGGTTTCCAGCGAAACCTCGTAGCCCGCATCGCACAGCCGGCGCAGCAGGATCAGGCAGCGCTTCTGCGCCAGCGGCTCGCCGCCGGTCACGCAGACGTGCTTCGCGCCGTGCGTGGCGACCTCGGCGAGGATATCGTCGATCGCGTGCCAGTTGCCGCCGTAGAACGAATACTCGGTATCGCACCAGACGCAGCGCAGCGGGCAGCCGGTGAGGCGCACGAACACGGTGCGCCAGCCGATCGCGTCGGCTTCGCCCTGGATCGAATGGAAGATCTCGGTGATGCGCAGCCGCTCGGCAACCGCCGCGGCAGGCGTGCCGGACGCCTTGCGCGCGTCATCGCCGCTCATCCGCTACCTACTCAGTTGCCCGACTGCAGTTGCAGGCGCTGCAGGCGTTCCTGGGCCAGGCTGGCCGCCTTGGAGCCCGGGTATTTGCTGGCAACCTGGGTCAGCGTGGCTTTCGCTGCCGCGGTCTGCTTGAGTTCCAGCTGGCTGTAGCCGACCTTGAGCAGCGCGTCGGGTGCCTTGTCGCTCTGCGGAAACTGGCTGAGCAACTGCTGGAACGATTCCAGCGCCACCGGGTAGTTGGTGGTGGCGTAGTACGACTCGCCGAGCCAGTACCAGGCGTTCGGCGCCAGCGCATGGTTCGGATACTGCTGGATGAAGCTGCGGAACTCGCGCGAGGCTTCCACATAATTGCCCGCGCGAATCGCCTTGAAGGCCACGTCGTAGGCGGTCTGGGCCGCGGCCGGATCGCCGGCGGTGGCGCTGTTGCTGCCCGCATTCGCGGCCGGTCGGCCAGCCGCCGGATTGGCGGCGGCAACGACGCTCGCTGCCGCTGCCGGGTTGCCGGCCTGCGCCTGCGGGTTGCTGCCTGCCGCGGCGGCGGCACCCGCACGGCCACCCTCGAGGCGCCCGAGGCGGGCGTCGAGGTCGGTGTACTGGGCCTTGTTCTTGTCGTCGAGCGTCTGCAACTGGTGCTGCAGCTCTTCGACCTGCCCCTGCAACTGCTGCACCTGGGCCTGCAGCTGCTGCATCTGGTTGACCAGGCCGGTACCGGACTGGTCCTTGTTCTGTGCCTGCTGTTCCAGCCGCGCGACGCGATCGGCGAGGCTCAACCGCGAGTCCTGCGCGAAGGCCGGGAACGCGAACAGCATGGCGGACGCGATCGCGCCCGCCATGCTGCACCTGGCTGCAAAGCTGTTAGCCAGTCGCTTCATCATTACTGCGCCGTGTAGACGATCTCGACGCGGCGGTTCTTGCTCCAGCAATCCTCGTTGTGCTCACGGCACACCGGCTTTTCCTTGCCGTAGCTGATCACTTCCAGCTGGCTGGCCGAGCCGCCGTTCGCCTGCAGCGCGTCGGAGACGGCATTGCCGCGGCGCTCGCCGAGGCCGAGGTTGTACTCGCGCGAACCGCGCTCGTCGGCGTTGCCTTCGAGACGGATGTGCGAGGTCGGGCGATCCTGCAGGTACTTGGCGTGGCACGCCATGATCTGCTGGAACTCCGGCTTGATCTCGGTCTTGTCGAAGTCGAAGTACACGACGCGCTGACGCAGGCAGGCATCGGTATCGAGGTCGGCGGGGGTGTACTTGCCGTCGGAGACGGGTGCCTGGGCCGGAGCAGCCTGCTCCGGGGCGGGCTGGGGTTTGACTTCCTGCTTCTTGGAGCAAGCGGCCGCGCCTACGCAGAGCAGGGCAACCAGGGCGACGCGAACGGTCTTATTCATGGTGACGTTCCTTACGGGTTGAGTTCCGACAAACGATGACGACTGAGGTTACGGGACAGCTGACGCCGGTTGTCCGGCTGTTATTTTGACACTTGAAAGATCGACGATACGTGATACTGCACCATCGCCCTGACTGGCTTTTGACGCGGCAAAGCGCCACAGCCGGAAACCGAAACGCGCCTCGCGGCGCCGTTCGGGCCCACTCCCTGGGCATCAGGCTGCCGCACTCGCGTGCAGCAGCCTGGAAAATCAACGTTGCCGGTACGGCCCCCAGGCGGGCTCGCGCACGTCGCCATCGGAAAGCACGAGGCGCTGGCGAACCAGACCGTCAGCCGATACGGCATACAGCACGCCGCGACGTCCTTCGGTAGCGGCATACAGCAGCATGCTGGCATTCGGAGCAAAACTCGGGGACTCGTCGATCGGGCCCGGCGAGAGGAAACGCACCTGGTCACCCAGGCTGCGATCCATGATGGCAATACGATACACGTTCCCGTTGCCCTGCACCATGGCGATCTGCTTGCCGTCGTAGCTCACGTCGGCATTCAGATTGCTCTGGCCCTGGAAGCTGATCCGCTGCGGCGTGCCGCCGCTGGCCGGGACCTGGTAGATCTGCGGCCGGCCGGAACGGTCGGAGGTGAAATAGATGCTCTGGCCGTCCGGCGCCCAGACCGGCTCGGTGTCGATCGAAAGGCTGTTGGTCAGCCGGGTTTCGCGGCGACTGGCCACGTCCAGCACGAACAGCTCCAGGTTGCCGACGTAGGACAGCGCCACCGCCAGCTTGCTGCCGTCCGGCGACCACGCCGGCGCACCGTTGATGCCCCGCGGGTGGGATTCCACCAGTTGCCGCGAGCCGGTGGTGATGTCCTGCACGTAGATCGACGAATTGCCGCTCTCGAACGAGACGTAGGCAAGCTTGCGGCCATCCGGCGACCACGCCGGGGTCAGCAGCGATTCCTTCGAGCGCGCCACCACCTGCGGGTTGTAGCCGTCCGAATCCGCCACGATCAGCGAATAGGTGGTGTGGTTGCCCAGGCCCACCGCCGTGATGTAGGCGATGCGGGTCCAGAACGCGCCGCGCACGCCGGTGATCTTCTGGTAGATGATGTCCGCGATCTGGTGCGCCACCCCGCGCAGGTCGCCCAGCGGGGTCGGCGGCATCTGCTGGTGCAGCAGGCTCTGCTGCTTGTTGACGTCCCACAGCTCGTATTCAACCTGCACCATGCCGTTGCCGGCGTCGGTGATGTTGCCGACCACGATATAGTCCTGCTTGAGCAACCGCCAGGTCGGGAACTTGATGTCCTGGCCCCTGGAGGGGAACTCCACGATGTCGCTCTTGGCCAGCGAGCGGAACTTGCCAGAACGGTTGAAGTCGTTGCGCATCACGTCGGCGACGTCGGTCGACAGCGGTGCGCCGCCGGCCTGGGCGAACGGCACCACCACGATCGGGGTGGCGGTCTTGACGCCGCCGACGATGTCGACATTCAGCGACTGGGCAGCGGCCGGGCCGGCGAACAACGCCACCACGGCCAACAGGATGGCGGCGAAGCTTGGGCTGAATTTGCGCATGGGCTTGATCATTGCGGCCTGAAGGTGAAGGTGAGGTTGCGCTGGAACACGCTTTCGAAACCCTTGTACGGCAAGGTCTTGGTGCGCAATACCGCATTCTCGACCGAACGCCGGCCGGCATCGTCGTACGGACAGCTGGAATCGACGGTGGCACTCATCACGTCACCGCCGGGCGACTGCACGATATGAACCTGACACGGAACTGCCGGTATGTTATCCGGCCTTAACCAGTTCGGCGTGACCGCATTCTGAATGGCCGCTGCATATTCGTCGGCGAGGTTGCTGTTCGGGCTGTTGTTGCCGGTCTGGCGTTGCGCCGCGTTGGGCAGGTCCGGGGCGCCATTGTCCTGGGCGTTCTTCAGATCCTCCAACTGCTGCTTGGCCTGTTTGGCCTTGTTGTCGAGCTTGCGCGTCTGCTGCGCGGCAGCGTCCATCTTGGCGAACAGGTCCTCGATCTGCTTCTGCTTTTCCTGCTTCTGCTTGACCGCCTGCGCATCCAGCTCGGCCTGCCGCTGGCGCTGCTTTTCCTCCTGCAGCTGCTTGGCCTCCTCAGCCTTCAGCGCAGCCTCCTCCACCACCCGCTCCTGATCCTTGAGGTCGGGCTGCTTGGGCGGCGGCGGCAGCGTCTTCACCTCCGGCGCCTCGATCTTGGGCGGCGTCGGCGGCGGCACGGTGGGCGGCGGCGGGGTGGAGTCGGGCACCGGCTTGGCCTTGACCGCCTTCGGCGGCGGGCTACCGGTGGGGCCGATCAGGGTGGCCTCGATGATCGGCCCCTGCAGTTCCAGCGGCTTCGAACAGGTGATCGGGTTCATCCACGCCGGCAGGTGCAGCGCGTTGAACACGTTCTCGTAGGTCGAGCACGGCAGCACCGCGAGGAACAGGAACCCCACGATGCCGATGTGCAGGATGGCGGAAAGTACGACCGCCTTCGGCGTCGCCTTACTTTCGTCCATCGGAGGGGCTCTTGCCCTGGCCGGCCGGCTCGCCCGGCTGGCCCATCAGGCCGACCTTGGCCACCCCGGCCTGCTGCAGGTCGGCCAGCACCTTGAACACGCCGCCGTAGCTGCCGCGCTCGTCGCCGCCAACCAGCACGCTGACCTCGGGGTTCTCGCGCACGAACGCGCCTACCTTGAGCTTGAGCGTGTCGGCATCGACCAGTTCCTTCTTCGCCCCGCTCAGGGTCAGGTAGAGCTGGCCGTCCTGCAGCACCGAGACCAGCACCGGGTCTTTCTTCTGCTGCAGCGACTTGGCGTTGGCCTGCGGCAGCTGCACGTCGACGCTGGAGTTCATCATCGGCGTGGTGACCATGAAGATGATCAGCAGCACCAGCATCACGTCGATGTACGGCACCACGTTGATTTCGGATTTGAGCTTGTAGCGCCGCTGGCGCCCGGAGGTTCGCATGGCTGCTCTCCGCTCAGGCGACGTCGTCGGTCTGGATCTGCCGCTGCAGTACCGAGGAGAACTCTTCCTGGAACACGTCGTAGCGCGAGGCGATGCGCTCGACCTTGGTGGCGTAGCGGTTGTACGCCCACTGCGCCGGGATCGCCGCGAACAGGCCCATCGCGGTGGCGATCAGCGCCTCGGAGATGTGCGGCGCGACCACCGCGATGGTCACGTCCTTCATCTCGCCCAGGCCCTGGAACGCGCCCATGATGCCCCACACGGTGCCGAACAGGCCGACGTACGGGCTGATCGAGCCGACGTTGGCGAGGAACTCCAGGTTGCGCTCGAGCAGGCCGATCTCGCGCGTGCCGGCCACCTGCATGGCGCGCTCGGAGCCCTCGATGGCGCTGCGCGTATCGTGCGTCTTGCGCTGGCGCTGGCGGGCGAATTCGCGGAAGCCCGACTCGAAGATGTTCTCGATGCCGCCGGTGCCGCCGTGGCGGTTGCTGACCTCGCGGAACAACTGGGCCAGATCGCCGCCGGACCAGAAGCGTTCCTCGAATTCCTCGGCATTCTCCATCGCCGCCTTGGTCTGCGAGTACTTGCGGATGATGATGACCCAGGACAGGAACGAGAACACCAGCAGGATCAGCAGCACCAGTTTTACCGGCACGCTCGAATCCGCGATCAGCGTGAAAACATTCAGTCCACCGTTCATTGCTTGCAGGTTCTCCGCCTATCGGCTTGGGTTGTCTTGAGGTGCGGGTTGCGGGATCAGGTCGGCCGGAATCGGCGCCGGCCGCATGCGCTGGAGGTCGACGCAGGCCACCCGCACGCTGGCGCGGATCAGGCAGCTGCCGTCCTTCTTCGTGATCGTCTGGGCGAACAGGATACTGGCTGCGCGCCGTTCTTTGACTTCGACCGTTACCGACAGTTCATCATCCAGCAGGGCGGGCCTGAGGAAGTCGATGTGCATGTCGCGCACCATGAAGGCCAGCCCGGTGGCCTGCTTGAAGGCCATCTGGTCGACGCCCAGCGCCCGCATCCACTCGCTGCGGGCGCGCTCCATGAAGCGCAGGTAGCCGGCGTGGTAGACCACGCCGCCGGCGTCGGTGTCTTCCCAGTAGACCCGTACGTTCCAGCTGAAGGGCGGTTCGGGAGCGGATTCAGGCATCGTCGGTTCCGGCATCGAACAGGTCGGCGGGCGGCGCCTGCCGCGGCGGTGGGGTCAGTCCCAGGTGGCGCCACCCTCTGGCGCTGACCATGCGGCCACGGGCGGTACGGATCAGATAGCCCTGCTGGATCAGGTACGGCTCGACCACGTCCTCCAGCGTGCCCCGATCCTCGCTCAGCGCAGCGGCCAGCGACTCCACCCCGACCGGGCCGCCGTCGAAGTTCTCGATGATCAGGCCAAGCAGGCGCCGGTCCAGCTCGTCGAAGCCCTGCGGGTCGATCTTCAGCATGTCCAGCGCGGCTTGCGCCGCCGCCAGGGTGATCTCGCCGCCGGCACGCACCTCGGCGTAGTCGCGCACCCGGCGCAGCAGGCGGTTGGCAATGCGCGGGGTGCCGCGCGAGCGACGGGCGATTTCCTGCGCCCCTTCCGGCGCGCAGGCGATGCCGAGGATCTTCGCGGCGCGGCGCACGATCGCGGTGAGCTCGTCGGCGGTATAGAACTCCAGTCGCTGCACGATGCCGAAGCGGTCGCGCAGCGGCGCGGTGAGCATGCCGGCGCGGGTGGTGGCGCCGATCAGGGTGAACGGCGGCAGGTCCAGCTTGATCGAGCGCGCGGCCGGGCCTTCGCCGATCATGATGTCGATCTGGAAGTCCTCCATCGCCGGGTACAGCACTTCCTCGACGATCGGCGACAGGCGGTGGATCTCGTCGACGAACAGCACGTCGTTCGCCTCCAGGTTGGTCAGCAGCGCGGCCAGGTCGCCGGCGCGCTCCAGCACCGGGCCAGAGGTGGAGCGCAGGTTGACCCCCAGCTCGTTCGCGATCACGTGGCTGAGCGTGGTCTTGCCCAGCCCCGGCGGGCCGAACACCAGCACGTGGTCCAGCGCGCCGCCGCGCTTCTTCGCCGCCTCGATGTAGATCGACAGCTGCTCGCGCACCGCCTGCTGGCCCAGGTACTCGGCCAGCCGCTTCGGCCGGATGGTGGCTTCCAGCGCCTCGTCGTCGAGCTGGGCGGCGGCGGTGATGATGCGGTGGTCGGTCATGCCGGCATTATGGCAGGCCGGCCACGCACTTGTAGGAGCCCGCTTGCGGGCGATGCCTTTCCGCCGCGGGCTCCGAAGCAAGAGCATCGCCCGCAAGCGGGCTCCTACAAGGTCGGCTCAGATTTCGACCTGCGCGCCCAGCTCGATCAGCCGGTTGCCGGGGATCTGGAAGAACGCGGTGGCCGGCATCGCGTTGCGCGACAGGAACGCGAACAGCTTGTCGCGCCACAGCGCCATGCCGGGGCGACGTGCGTCGGCCACGATGGTCTCGCGCGACAGGAAGAAGGTGGTGTCCATCATGTCGAAGCCGAGTCCCTCGCGTGTGCACTGGGTCAGCGCCAGCGGGATGTTCGGATCCTCGGCGAAGCCGAAGCGCAGCTCCAGCCCGAAGAAGTTGCCGGCCATCGGGGTGATCGCGATGCGCTCGTCGGCCTCGGCCACCGGCGTTTCCAGCGTCTCCACCGTCAGCAGCACGTTGCGTTCGTGCAGCACCTTGTTGTGCTTGAGGTTGTGCAGCAGCGCATGCGGCACGGCATGCTGGTTCGCGGTGAGGAAGATCGCCGTGCCCGGCACGCGCAACGGCGGGTGCTCGGCGATGTTCTCGATGAACGGCGCCAGCGCCAGCCCGCCCTGCTTGATCTCGCGCACCACCAGCTCGCGGCCGCGGCGCCAGGTCGTCATCACCGTGAACAGCACCACGCCCAGCACCAGCGGGAACCAGCCGCCATGCGCGACCTTCAGCAGGTTCGCGCCGAAGAACGACAGGTCGATGATCAGGAACAGCACGCCGACCAGCACCACCGTCAGCCAGCTCCAGTGCCAGCGCTTGCGCGCCACCACCAGCGCCAGCAAGGTGGTCATGGTCATGGTGCCGGTCACCGCGATGCCATAGGCGGCGCCCAGGTTGTCCGAGCTGCGGAAGCCGAGCACCGCCAGGATCACCAGCACCATCAGCATCCGGTTGACCCACGGCACGAAGATTTGCCCGGACATCTCGCGCGAGGTGTGCACCACCGCCAGCCGCGGCGAATAGCCCAGCGACATCGCCTCGCGGGTCATCGAGAACGCGCCGGAGATCACCGCCTGCGAGGCGATCACCGCCGCCGCCGCCGACAGCACGATCATCGGATACAGCAGCGACTCGGGCACCATCAGGTAGAACGGGCTGGAGATCGCCAGCGGATCGGCCAGCAGCAGCGCACCCTGACCGAAATAGTTGAGCAGCAGCGCCGGCAGCACGAAGCCGAACCAGGCCAGCCGGATGGGCTTCTTGCCGAAGTGGCCCATGTCGGCATACAGCGCCTCGGCGCCGGTCAGTGCCAGCACCACGCCGCCGAGCGCGATGAAGGAGGTATTGCCGTGGCTGAGGAAGAAACGCACCGCATGCAGCGGATTGATCGCGTACAGCACCTGCGGGTTGGCGATGATCTGGCGCACGCCGAGCACCGCCAGCACCACGAACCACAGCGTCATCACCGGCGCGAACGCCTTGCCGACCTTGTGCGTGCCGTGCCGCTGCACCGCGAACATGCCGAGCAGGATCGCCAGCGCAATCCACACCACGTACTTGCCCAGGCCGGGCGCAGCGACTTGCAGGCCCTCGACCGCGCCGAGCACCGAGATCGCCGGGGTGATCACGCCGTCGCCGTAGAACAGCGCCGCGCCGAAGATGCCGAAGCCGGCCAGTACCCAGCGCGCGCGCGCCGAGCCACTCATCGAACGCTGCGCCAGCGCCATCAGCGCCATGATGCCGCCCTCGCCCTTGTTGTCCGCACGCATCACGAAGGTGACGTACTTCAGCGAGACCACCATGATCAGCGACCAGAACACCAGCGAAAGCACGCCCAGCACCGCCGGCTCGGTCGGCGTCATGCCGTGCGTGCCGAGGGTTTCCTTCATGGTGTACAGCGGGCTGGTGCCGATGTCGCCGAACACCACGCCGATCGCGCCCAGCGCCAGCGTCCGCAACCGGCGCCGGGCGTCCGACGCAGTCTCGATCGGGTTGTTCTGCCGGCCCACGATCAGCCCCCGAGCGCCGCGCGCAACGCCTTGCGGATGATCGCTTCGGCGTCGTCGCCCTCGGCGGCGACCTTCTGCACCAGCCGGCTCACCTCGACCGGCTTGTAGCCCAGCTGCTGCAGCGCCACGGTCGCTTCGCCGGTGGCATCCAGCGGCGCACCGGCCGCACGCGGCGTGGCGCCGGGAATGCCCGACATGCCATCGAGGCGATCGCGCAACTCCACCACGATGCGCTCGGCGGTCTTCTTGCCGATGCCGGGGATCTTGGTCAGCGCGACCACGTCGCCGGCCTGCACCAGCCGCGCGAAGTGGTCGGTGGACACGCCGGACAACACCGCCAGCGCGATCTTCGCGCCGATCCCGCTGACCTTCAGCAGGTTGCGGAACAGCGTGCGTTCGGCTTCGTGCAGGAAGCCGTACAGCGTGATGCTGTCTTCCTTCACCGCGTGGTGGATCAGCAGCACCACTTCCTTGCCGAGGCCCGGCAGGTCGTAGATGGTCGACATCGGCGCCTCGACCTCGTAGCCGACGCCGCCGACCTCGACCAGCAGCGACGGCGGCTGCTTGCCGATCAGGGTGCCGCGCAGGCGCCCGATCACCGGCGCCGCCTCCAGGCCGTGCGCGGAATGCCGACGCGGGCCAGACTGGCGCGGGTGTGCGCATGCGTCACCGCCACCGCCAGCGCATCGGCGGCATCGGCCTGCAGCGGTCCCTTGAGGCCGAGCAGCACGCCGATCATGTGCTGTACCTGGGTCTTGTCGCCGCGACCGCTGCCGACCACGGACTGCTTCACTTCGGTTGCTGCATATTCGTGCACCACGATCCCCTGGCTGACCACCGCGCAGATCGCGGCGCCGCGCGCCTGTCCGAGCTTCAGCGCCGAATCCGGATTGCGCGCCATGAACACGCGCTCGACCCCGCACTCGGCCGGCTGGTGGGTCGCGATGATGTCACACAGTTCGTCAAAGATGCGTTTCAGGCGCAGCGGAAAGCTGGCCTCGCCGGCCACCGCCAGCGCGCCGTGGAAGACGTGGCTGAGCCTGCCGGCATCGTCCACGTCGATGATGCCCACGCCGGTGCGCTGGCTGCCGGGGTCGATGCCGATGATCCGCACATGCCGGAATTCGGGATTTTGGACTCGGGATTCGGGAGAAGCCACAGCGGGCGCCTTCACTTCTTTGGTGGATGGAGTCGCGCCGAACCGCCCGACTTTTTGCTCGTACCGAATCTCGCCCCCCGGTCCACGAATCCCGTCACGAGGCCGCCGGCAAGGCGGCGTTGTGCGACACCTCGCTTACGTCGTCCAGCGCGTCGAGCTTCTCCAGCAGGTCGAGCAACTGCTCCAGCGCCTCCTCCGGCACCTCGACGCGGTTGTTCGGGCGCATCACCACGCCGGCGTGCTGGGCGTTCAGCCCGGCGGCGATCAAGCCCTGCTGCACCGCCTCGAAGCTCTCCGGTGTGCACAGCACGGTGCTTTCGCCGTGCTCGTTGATCACGTCGTCGGCGCCGGCTTCCAGCGCCGCCTCCAGCACCTTTTCCTCGGCCGCCGCGTCGTCGCCGGTGGCGAACACCAGCTCGCCGCAGCGGGTGAACTGGAACGCCACCGAACCGGAGGTACCAAGGTTGCCGCCATGCTTGGTCAGCGCGTAGCGCACGTCGGCCACGGTACGGGTGGGATTGTCGGTGAAGCACTCGATGATCAGCGCGATGCCGGCCGGGCCGTAGCCTTCGTAGCGCAGTTCCTGCATGTCGGCACCGCCGTCGGTGCCGGAGCCACGCTTGATCGCGCGCTCGATGGTGTCCTTGGTCATGTTCGCCGACAGGGCCTTGTCGATTGCCGCACGCAGGCGCGGGTTGCCGCCAGGGTCGGCGACGCCGGAACGGGTGGCGACGGTGATCTCGCGGATCAGCTTGGTGAACACCTTGGCGCGCCTGGCGTCTTCGGCGTTCTTGCGACCTTCGATGGACGGGCCTCTACCCATGACGATTCCTGCACGAAGCGAGTGGACAAGCGCTCAATTTTACCTGAATTCGGCCCGCGTGCCGGCCACGCCGCCCCACCGAACCGCGGCATGACGCCTCAGGCCGCGGCGGGCGGAAACCGGCCGTGGCGCAGGAATTCCGCCACCAGTCGCGCCACCTCCTGCGAGAACAGCAGGCCGGTGTGGTTTGCTTCGACCACGCGGTGCGCAGTCACCCCCGCCAGGCGGGTTTCCTCCACTGCCACCGTGCCGTCGTGCTCGCCGGCGAAGTGGCCGAGCATGGCGCCCAGGCCGAGCGGCAGGCGCCCGGCGATCACGCCGACCTCGCGCGGCCCGTCCCAGCGTTCGAAGCCCTGTTCCAGCAGTTCGCGGTTGTGCCCCAGCAGCACCTCGCCGCCGCGGCCCCAGGCGGCGAAACCGCGCGCCGCGGCGCTGCCCTTCAGCGGCGAGCCCAGGCAGACGATGCGACCGGGCGGCGGGGTGCCGTCGAGACAGGCGCGCAAGGCCAGCAAGCCGCCCAGACTGTGGCCGACCAGGTGCACCGCGTCGGCCTCCCCGGCCAGCGCGGCCATGCGTGCCTGCAACCGGTCCAGGATGCGCTGCTGGGTGGCCGCCACGCTCAGGTAATCGAAGCGGTGCACACGGAAGCCTGCCTCCATCAGCCGGCGGTGCAGCATGGACAGCGCGAAACCGCGCATCCACAGACCGTGCAGCAGGATCACGTGATCGCTCATGGCGTACCGCCGCCGTGACGCGAGCGCAACTGCCGGCGGCTCAGCCGGCAGCCTCGCCGTCGGTCGCCACGCGCACGTGCAGCTCCTTCAGCTGCGCCGCGGCGATCGGCGAGGGCGCATCGGTCATCAGGTCCTGCGCGCTGGTGGTCTTGGGGAAGGCGATCACGTCGCGGATCGACTCGGTGCCGGCCATCAAGGCGGCGATGCGGTCGATGCCGAAGGCCAGGCCGCCATGCGGCGGTGCACCGAATTTCAGTGCCTTCAGCAGGAAGCCGAACTTCATTTCCGCCTCCTCCGCGCCGATGCCAAGCAGCTCGAACACCGTGCTCTGCATCTCCGGGCGGTGGATGCGGATCGAGCCGCCGCCGATCTCGTTGCCGTTCAAGACCATGTCGTAGCCGCGGCTCACCGCGTTGTGCGGGTCGGCGCGCAGCTGGGCGGCGTCATCCACCTTCGGCGCGGTGAACGGGTGATGCAGGGCCACGAAACGCTGTTCCTCGGCGTCGTACTCGAACATCGGGAAGTCGGTGACCCACAGCGGCTTCCAGCCGTCCGCGACCAGGCCACGATCCTTGCCGACCTTCAGCCGCAGCGCGCCCATGAAGTCGGACACGGTCTTCCACGCACCGGCGCCGAAGAACACGATGTCGCCGGTCTGCGCAGCGGTCGCCTTGAGCACGCCATTCAGCGCCGCGTCGTCGAGGAACTTCGCCACCGGCGAATTGATCCCGTCGCGGCCCTTGGCCAGATCCTCGACCTTGAGCCAGGCCAGGCCCTTCGCACCGTAACGCGCGACGTACTCGGCCAGGCCGTCGATGTCCTTGCGCGACAGCGTGCTGCCGCCCGGCACGCGCAGCGCGGCGACGCGGCCGGCCGGGTCGTTGGCCGGCTCGGCGAACACCTTGAACTCGACGTGCTTCACCGCGTCGGCCACGTCGACCAGCTCCAGCGCGATGCGCAGGTCCGGCTTGTCCGAACCGAAGCGGCGCATCGCCTCCATCCAGGTCATGCGCGGGAACGCCGCGTCCAGCTCGACGCTCTGCACTTCGCGGAAAACGTGGCGGATCAGTTCCTCCACGAAGTCCTGCACGTCCTTCTCTTCCACGAAGGCGAACTCCAGGTCGAGCTGGGTGAACTCCGGCTGGCGGTCGGCGCGCAGGTCCTCGTCGCGGAAGCAGCGGGCGATCTGGTAGTAGCGGTCGAAGCCGGCCACCATCAGGATCTGCTTGAACAGCTGCGGCGACTGCGGCAGTGCGTAGAACTGGCCCGGATGCACGCGGCTGGGCACCAGGTAGTCGCGCGCGCCCTCCGGCGTGGCCTTGGTCAGGATCGGCGTCTCCACGTCCTGGAATCCGCGCGCGTCGAGGTAGCGGCGCAGCGCCTGCACCAGCTTGATGCGCTTGCGCATCATCGCCTGCATCTCGGGGCGGCGCAGGTCGAGGTAGCGGTAGGTCATCCGCAGGTCCTCGTTCGGGTTCTCGTGCAGCGCGAACGGCAGGTCCTTCGCGGCGTTGAGCACCTCCACCGTGTCGGCCAGCAACTCGACCGTACCGGTCTTCAGCTTGTCGTTGACCGACACCCGCGGGCGGATCGTGCCGGTCACGCGCACGCAGTACTCGTAGCCCAGCTCGCCGGCGACGGCGAACGCGGCGGGATTGTCGCGATCGATCACCACCTGGGCCAGCCCCTCGTGGTCGCGCAGGTCGACGAACGCCACGTGCGCCTGCAGGCGGATCTTGTTGACCCAGCCGCACAGGGTGACGGTCTGGCCGATCAGCGCCTCGTCGATGAGGCCGCAGTAATGCGTGCGCATGCGTTGGAACTCCGGCGTCGCCGCGGCGACTTCAGGCAAGGGAAAAGACCGCAAAGTCTACCACTGCCGCGCACCGCGGCGGGCCGCGCTACCAGCGCCGGTCGACCAGGAACTGGCCGCGGCAACCGTGCGCCACCCACACTCCGGCGCGGTTCCAGCCCCAGCTGTAGCCCTCCACGCAATTCGCGTCGGAAAGCTGCCGGCCCAACCGCACGCGACCGTGGCGGCCCACGTCGACCTGGCACATCTGGTATTTCTTCTGGTTGCTGTCGCACTGCAGGCTGATCCGGCGATCCCAGCCGGGTCCGGGGCGCCAGTCGCCCCGGTCGTCGTCGCGGTCGTCGTAACGTTCGTCCCGGCGATCGCCCCAGGCGTCGTCGTCGCGATCGCCGGGACGGCCGTCGTAACGGCCGCGATCACGGTTGCCGTAGGCGTAGTCATCGCGCTCGGCCGGACCGAACAGGCCGCGGCAGCCGCGATCGACCCACAGCGTGCCGTGGTCCATGCCCCAGCTCTCGCCGCGCAGGCAGGCGGCCTTCGACTCCTGCTTGTACAGCTCGACGTACCGCCACGGCACGGCGCAGCGCGCGTAGTGGCCGTCGTTGCTCACGCAGCGCACCGGCGCATCCGACTGCGCCTGCGCCGGCGGGGCCACTCCCAGCAGGCCGCCCCCCAGTCCGGCCACGATGATCCCGACCGCCCACCTGCCGACTGCCCGCATGCTCCGCCTCCTCGTTCATGCCGCCCCGGCACCGCGCCGGAGTCGTTCGGAATCAGCATATCCCGCGTCCGAACGCGGCAACCGGCCGGGCATCCCAGCGGTTCAGCTGGCGCTGCTTCCGGAGTCGCCGGAGGCCGGCGCCGGGGCAGCCGCGGGGGCAGCCGCCGCGGTGCCGGACTGGCCGGCATCGCCGGCCAGGTTGTGCTTCTTCTCGCCGCTCTTCTTGAAGTCGGTCTCGTACCAGCCGCTGCCGGCGAGCCGGAACGACGGTGCGCTGACCATCCGCCGCAGGTGCGGCGCATCGCAGGCGGGACAGACGGTGGGGTCGGTATCGGACAACTTCTGCAGGCGGTCGAAGCGGTGACCGCAATGGCTGCATTCGAATTCGTAGATGGGCATGGGAACTCCGGGCACGCCGGCCATCGCGGGGCCGGCAACAGGCCATTATCGGCGTGTGCGGCAGGATTTCAATGTAGCAGGCGGCGCATGGCGGGCGCCTTGCCCATGGTAGTAGCCTGCGGATCAGGGACGAACCCGGGCCGGCCTGCCGACTCATGTTCCCCCAGCACACACGAAGGGGTCGTTGCGGCATTTGGACTGATAGACGTCTATACGTCTATTGACGGAGCAATGGCGCACCACTAGTCTGCATTTGCTGCGATGCGGCAAACCACGAACCGGAGAGCTTCCATGAGCAAACGTTCCAACCCGATCGCCCTGGCGTGGCTTCCCGCTGCGGTGCTGCTGGCCCTGGCCGGCAATGTCGCCGCACAGGATGCCAGCCAAGCCACCCCGGCCAAGGCCAAGAACCTCGATTCCGTGGTGGTCACCGGCACGCGCGTGTCCAACCGCACCGCCGGCGAGTCGCTGGCGCCGATCGACGTGTTGAGCCCCGCCGACCTGCAGGGTACCGGCACCACCGAGCTGGCCACGGCGCTGTCGCGCCTGCTGCCCTCGCTGAACTTCCCGCGCCCCTCGCTCACCGACGGCACCGACGGCTCGCGCCCGGCGCAGTTGCGCGGCCTGTCGCCGGACCAGGTGCTGGTGCTGGTTAACGGCAAGCGCCGCCACACCGGCGCGATCGTCAACCTCAACGGCACCCAGGGTCGCGGCTCCTCGCCGGTGGACCTCAACGCGATCCCGATCACCGCGGTGAAGCGCATCGAGGTGCTGCGCGACGGCGCCGCCGCGCAATACGGCTCCGACGCGATCGCCGGCGTGGTCAACATCGTGCTGAAGGACGGCGCCGACGGCGGCAGCGTGGCCGCCAGCGTGGGCCAGTACAGCGCCGGCGACGGCCTGCAGCGCGAAGGCAGCGGCGACATCGGCTTCCACCTCGGCCAGGACGGCTGGCTGCGCGTGGCCGCCGCGGTGGGCAAGGACGGCTACACCGACCGCGCCGGGCCGGACCTGCGCAACCCGGCCGACCCCAGCTACGCCCGCGTCAACCAGCGCTTCGGCGACCCCGAGGTCACCCACCAGTCGGTGTTCCTCAACAGCCAGTACGACTTGTCGCCGAACGTCAACGTCTACGCGTTCGCCAACGCCAACAATCGCAACGCGGAATCCGCCGGCTTCTACCGTCCGGGCCTGGACAGCCGCAACATCCGCGCGATCTACCCCGACGGCTTCCTGCCGCTGATCGCCACCGCCTCCAAGGACCGCGCCTTCGTCGCCGGCATCCGCGGCACCACCGCGAACTACTGGCACTGGGACCTCAGCGGCAACTACGGCAAGAACAGCCTGCAGTTCGACGTCAACCACAGCCTCAACACCCAGCTCGGCCCGACCAGCCCCACCCACTTCTACGCCGGCAGGTTGAACAACACCGAGAAACTGCTCAACGCGGATTTCTCGCGCGACTTCGACGTGGGCGGCCTGGCCGGCCCGCTGACCCTGGCGTTCGGCGGCGAGTACCGCCACGAGAACTACGCCATCGACGCCGGCGACCCCACCTCGTATTTCGGCGGCGGTTCGCAGGTGTTCCCCGGCTTCCGTCCGTCCGATGCCAACTCCAACAGCCGCCACAGCTACGCCGTGTATGGCGAGCTGGACGCGGACCTTACCCAGAAGCTGAGCGGCTCGCTGGCCGTACGCCACGAGAAATACAGCGACTTTGGCAACACCACCTCGGGCAAGCTCTCCGCGCGCTATGCGTTCACCGACAAGGTCGCGCTGCGCGCCACCGCCTCGAACGGCTTCCGCGCGCCGTCGCTGGCCCAGCAGAACTACTCCACCACCTCCACCGTGTTCATCAGCAGCGTGCCTTACGAGGTGCGCACGTTCCCGGTGAACAGCCCGGTCGGACGCGCGTTCGGCGCCGAGCCGCTGAAGGCGGAGAAATCGGTCAACTACAGCCTGGGCCTGGTGCTGCAGCCCACCGACCGCACCGCGCTGACCGTCGACGCCTACCAGATCCGCATCGGCGACCGCATCGTGCTGTCGGAGAACCTCACCGGCAGCGCGGTTACCACCTACCTCACCGCGCACGGCTTCCCCGGCGTCACCGGCGGGCGCTACTTCACCAACGCGGTGGACACGCGCACCCGCGGCGTCGACATCGTGGGCAGCTGGCGCACCGAACTGGCCGGCGGCGGGCTCAACCTGACGCTGGGCTACAACTACAACAAGACCGACATCCTCAACACCCGGCCGAACCCGGCGATCCTGGCCCAGAACGGGCTCAACCTGCAGCGTATGGGGCGCACCGAGAAAGGCCGCATCACGGTCGGCGCGCCGCGCGACAAGTTCACCCTCGGCGGCGACTGGACGCTCGGCCACTGGGGCCTGCGCTCCACGCTGTCGCGCTACGGCAAGTTCACCGTGTTGAACAACAACGCGGCCAACGACCAGACCTTCGCCGCCAAGTGGGTGCTGGACCTGGCCGGCGACTACACGCTGGACCAGTGGACCTTCACCCTCGGCGCGGACAACGTGTTCGACGAATACCCGGACAAGGTGATCGCCGCCAACAGCACCTCGGGCATCCTGCCGTACAGCTCGAGTTCGCCGTTCGGCTTCAACGGCGCCTACGTCTACGGCAAGGTGGCGTACCGCTGGTAAATCGACGCAAGCCATTGGACCCAAAGCCCCGGCCAGTCCGGGGCTTTTTCATGGCTGGCCTCCCCACCGCCTTTTGCGTCGTCCCTGCCGCCATCCGTTGACGGATTTCGCTGACGGCTTGTGCCGCCAGCGGCGAGTGTGGATCGACAACCAATGGGAAACGCAGTGCGTCATCGACTGGAGGGGAGTTCATGAAACCCGTGAACCGTACAAGCATGCCGGGCGCGGCCCTGGCCCTGACCCTGAGCGCAGGCGTCACGATGGCGCGCGAGGCGCCGACCATGACCGTCGCCGTGATCGACTTCACCAACGACACCACGAGCGGCAGAAGATCGACGCCGTGCTGGCCGAGCAGGACCTTCCCGCCTGCTCGCACATGCGCCCAGGCAGCAGCCCGCACACCGGCAACATCACCGGCCCGCAGTACCCGGTCACCGGCAGCGTCGCGGCGTACACCGAGGACACCTCCAACACCGGCGGCCTCAACATCGCCGGCTTCCGCGTGGGCGGCGGCAAGTCGAAGGCCTATGTCGCGATCGACCTGCGGGTGGTCGACGCGGAGACCTCGGAAGTAGTGTATTCGCGCACCGTCGAAGGGCGCAGCTCCAACGGCGGCGTCAACCTGCGCGGCTACGTCAGCGGCGTCGGCGGCGACTTCGCCCATGCCAAGAAGACCCCGGCCAGCAAGGCGGTGCGCGCGGCGCTGATCGAGGCCACCGATTATCTGGACTGCACCATGGTCAAGCGCGACGGCTGCGAAGCCCGCTACCAGCAGAAGCAACAGCGCCGCCGCCAGGGCAGCAAGGACACGCTCGACCTCGACTGACCATCGGCGGCGATCCGTGCGGCAGGCCGGAACCACCCCGGCCGTCGCACGGCGTCCCGGGGACGACCATCGTCCCCGGGGCCTGCGTCAGACTTTGCGGAACAGCAGCTTCCCGCCATCGGCGACCACCTGCACCGTGTCGCCCGACTGGAAGCGGCCTTCGAGGATCTGCTTGGCCAGCGGGTTCTCCAGCTGCTGCTGGATCGCCCGCTTCAGCGGCCGCGCGCCATACACCGGATCGAAGCCGACGTTGCCGAGCAGGGCCAGCGCATCGTCGCCGACGTCCAGCTTCAGCTGCCGCTCGGCCAGGCGCTTTTCCAGGTATTCCAGCTGGATCTTCGCGATCGCGCGGATCTGGCTCTTGTCCAGCGGGCGGAACACCACGATCTCGTCGAGCCGGTTGATGAACTCCGGGCGGAAGTGCGCCTGCACCACGCCTAGCACGGACGCCTTCATCTGGGTGTACTGCTCTTCGGCGTCGCCGTTGCCCTCGGCCGCGTCCTGGATCATCTGCGAGCCGAGGTTCGAGGTCATCACGATGACGGTGTTGCGAAAATCCACGGTGCGGCCCTGTCCGTCGGTCAGGCGGCCGTCGTCGAGTACCTGCAGCAGGATGTTGAACACGTCCGGATGCGCCTTCTCCACTTCATCGAGCAGGATCACGCTGTACGGCCGGCGGCGCACTGCTTCCGTCAAATAGCCGCCTTCCTCGTAGCCGACGTAGCCGGGAGGCGCGCCCACCAGGCGCGAGACGGAGTGCTTCTCCATGAACTCGCTCATGTCGATGCGCACCATCGCGTCGGTGGTGTCGAACATGAACTCGGCCAGCGCCTTGCACAGCTCGGTCTTGCCCACGCCGGTGGGGCCGAGGAACAGGAACGAACCGTTCGGCCGGTTCGGGTCGGACAGGCCGGCGCGCGAGCGGCGGATCGCGTCGGACACCGCGTGCACCGCCTCGTCCTGGCCGACCACGCGCTGGTGCAGCGCGTCCTCCATGTGCAGCAGCTTGTCGCGCTCGCCTTCCAGCATCTTGTTGACCGGGATGCCGGTCCAGCGGCTGACCACCTCGGCGATCTCCTCGGCGGTGACGCGGGTCTGCACCAGCCTGAAGTCCTGCGTCTCGGCGGCCTGCGCCGCGGCGAGCTGCTTTTCCAGTTCCGGCAGCTTGCCGTACTGGATCTCGCTCATCTTGGCGTAGTCCTGCCGGCGCTGGGCGGCATCGAGTTCCTGCCGCGCCTGCTCGATCTGCTCCTTCACCTTGGTGGTGCCCTGCAGCGCGGCCTTCTCGGACTTCCAGATCTCGTTCAAGTCGGAGAACTCGCGCTCGAGCTTGCCGATGTCGGTTTCCAGATCGGCCAGGCGTTGCTTCGACTCGCTGTCCTTCTCCTTCTTCAGCATCTCGCGCTGGATCTTCAGCTGGATCAGCCGGCGCTCCAGCCGGTCCAGCTCCTCCGGCTTGGAGTCGATTTCCATGCGGATGCGGCTGGCCGCCTCGTCCATCAGGTCGATCGCCTTGTCCGGCAGCTGGCGGTCGGCGATGTAGCGATGCGACAGCGTGGCCGCGGCGACGATCGCCGGGTCGGTGATCTCCACGCCATGGTGCACCGCGTAGCGTTCCTTCAACCCGCGCAGGATCGCGATGGTGTCCTCGACACTCGGCTCGCCCACGAAGACCTTCTGGAAGCGCCGTTCCAGCGCGGCGTCCTTCTCGATGTACTTGCGGTATTCGTCCAGCGTGGTGGCGCCGATGCAATGCAACTCGCCGCGCGCCAGCGCGGGCTTGAGCATGTTGCCGGCGTCCATCGCGCCCTCGGCCTTGCCGGCACCGACCATGGTGTGCAGCTCGTCGATGAACAGGATCACCCGGCCTTCCTGCTTGGACAGGTCGCTCAGCACGGCCTTCAGCCGCTCCTCGAATTCGCCGCGGAACTTGGCGCCGGCGATCAGCGCGCCCATGTCCAGCGCCAGCACTCGGCGGTCGCGCAGGCCCTCGGGCACCTCGCCCTTGATGATGCGCTGGGCCAGGCCCTCGACGATGGCGGTCTTGCCCACACCGGGCTCGCCGATCAGCACCGGGTTGTTCTTGGTGCGCCGCTGCAGCACCTGGATGGTGCGGCGGATCTCCTCGTCGCGGCCGATCACCGGATCGAGCTTGCCCGACTCGGCGCGCGCGGTGAGGTCGATGCAGTACTTCTCCAGCGCCTGGCGCTGCTCCTCGGCGTTCTCGCTCTGCACCTTCTCGCCGCCGCGCAACTGCTCGATCGCCGCCTCGAGGTTCGCTCTGGTCGCACCGGCCGCCTTCAGCGCGGCGCCCAGTTCACCCTTGTCCTCCAGCGCCGCCAGCACGAACAGTTCGCTGGCGATGAACTGGTCGCCGCGCTGCTGCGCCAGCTTGTCGGTGAGGTTGAGCAGGCGATTGAGGTCGTTGCCCAGGTTGATGTTGCCTTCCTGCCCGCTGACCTTCGGCAGCCGTTCCAGCAGGTCGTTGACACGCTGGGTCAGCAGCGGCACGTTGACCTGGGCCTGGGTCAGCAGCGGCGCGGTCGAGCCGCCCTGCTGGGCCAGCAGCGCGGCCATCACGTGCACCGGTTCGAGCATGTTGTGGTCGCGGCCCACGGCCAGCGACTGTGCGTCGGCCAGCGCCTGCTGGAAACGCGAGGTGAGCTTGTCCATCCGCATCGCAATGATCCCCGCAAGAGATGAATGGTTCTGGCGGGCCATGCCGCCACTGCCCGCTTAGATGCGGACTGTGGCAGGCGATTCAAGCAAGCGGCGTGAAAGGCCGGGCCGGTCGGGGCAGCAACGGAACATCAGGCGTGGTCCAGCCAGACCAGGCTGGCGAAGCGGCCGCTGCGGGCGCCGTCGCGGCGGTAGGAATAGAAGCGCGGATCGGCCAGCGTGTCGAAGCCGCCGCCGTGGACATGCCGGACGCCGGACGCCTGCAACCGGCGCCGCGCCAGCGCGGCGAGGTCGCAGCGCCAGTGGCCGGGACGCGTCGGCGCAAAGTGGGCGGCGGCCGCGGCGTCGGTAGCCGTGAAGGCCGCGCGCACTTCCTCGCCCACCTCGTACGAGGCTGCGCCGATGCACGGCCCCAACCACGCCAGCAGGCGCGCCGGTGGCGTTTGCAACTGGGTCAGCGTGGCTTCCAGTACGCCGGCGGCCAGCCCGCGCCAGCCCGCGTGGGCCACGCCGATCTCGCTGCCGTCGTCGGCGCAGAACAGCACCGGCAGGCAATCGGCGGTGAGGATGGCCAGCACCGTGCCGGGAATGTGCGACACCACCGCATCCGCCTGCGGCTCGTCCGCGCTGGGCAGCGGCCCCAGTTCGGCCACGCCGGTACCGTGCACCTGACGCAGCCAGCGTGGCGCCGACGGCAGTCGCAGTGCCTGCTGCAGCGCGCTGCGGTTGGCCTGCACGGCGTCGATGTCGTCGCCGCTGCGCAGGCCGAGGTTGAAACGGTCGAACGGCGGCGCCGAAATGCCTGGCCCCTGTCGCGTGGTGATCGCCGCGTGGACCCGGGCCGGGGCCGGCCAGTCGGGGAAGATCCAGGTTTCGGTCATTTTCTCGGGATTCGGGATTCGGGATTCGGGATTCGGGATTCGGGATTCGGGATTCGGGATTCGGGATTCGGGAAGCATCGCACAGGCACCGGCGGCGTTCCTTGGCGCTTGCCCTCAGTAGTGATCCGAACCGTGCTCGGCCAGGTCCGCGCGCAGCGCCTCGATCAGCGCCTGCAGGTCGGCCGGCCGCTGCGCGCCGAACGACAGCGCCTCGCCGCTGGCCGGGTGGATGAACGACAGCTTCTCGGCATGCAACGCCTGCCGGCGGAAACCGCGCAGGGTGGCAGCCAGTTCCGCGCTGGCGCCCTTGGGCAGCTTCAGGCCGCCGCCGTACAGCGGGTCGCCGATCAGTGGATGGCCGATATGCGCCAGGTGCACGCGGATCTGGTGGGTGCGGCCGGTTTCCAGCTGGCATTGCAGCAGGCTGTGCGCGCGGAAGCGCTCGCGCAGGCGATAGTGGGTCACCGCGCGCTTGCCGTCTTCCTCGTCGCGTACCGCCTGGCGCAGGCGGTCGCCCATGCTGCGCCCGATCGGCGCATCCACCGTGCCGCCGGCCACCAGCGTGCCCAGCACCACCGCTTCGTACTGGCGCTCCACTTCGTGGCGCGACAGCAGGTCGACCAGCGCGGTGTACGTCGGCAGGGTCCGCGCCACCACCATCAGGCCGGAGGTGTCCTTGTCCAGCCGGTGCACGATGCCGGCGCGCGGCAGTTCGGCCAGCTGCGGGTCGTGGTGCAGCAGCGCGTTCAGCAGGGTGCCGGCCGGGTTGCCGGCGCCGGGATGGACCACCAGCCCGGCCGGCTTGTCCAGCACCAGCAGGTGCGCGTCCTCGTGCACGATGGTCAGCGCGATGTCCTCCGCCGCGCTGGACACCTCGTTTTCCAGCTCGACCTCAAGGCATACCCGCTCGCCGCCCCGCAGCAGCTGCCGCGGCGGCGCCTGCGCGCCGTCCAGGGTCACGGCGCCGGATTTGATCCAACCGCTGAGCCGCGAACGCGAATAATCGGGGAACATCTCGGCCAGCGCCTGGTCGAACCTGCGTCCCGCCGCCCCCAGCGGCACCTCCGCCTCGTGCCGGATCGTGGTCATGCCGGCCTCCACGGGCTGTGGCCGGTTTCGGCTATCATGCCTTTTCGCTCAAACATCCGAACTCCTTCCTTATGCGCCCAACGATCGACCCGCCCTGGCTGCCGATGCCCAAATTGCCTGTACTCAAAGTGCTTGTGGTGCTGATGCTCGTCGTGTCGATGAGCGCCTGTTCGATGTTCAAGTCGAAACGCGAAACCATCGACACGATGCCGCTGGTCGCGCTGTACGACAACGCGCACGCCTCGTTGCAGAACGCCGATTATGCAGCCGCCACCAAGGCCTACCAGCGCCTGATCGCGCGCTTCCCGTCGGGCGAATACAACGAGCAGGCACAACTGGAGATGGCCTACGCGCAATACAAGGACAACCAGCCGGATGATGCCTTGTCGACCGTGAACCGCTTCATCAAGACCTACCCGGCCAACAAGCACGTCGATTATGCCTACTACCTGCGCGGCCTGATCAACTTCGACCGCACCAGCGGCGTGATCGAGCGCTTCATCAACCGCGAAGGTTCGCAGGCACGCCGCGATCAGGGCTACAACCTGCAGTCGTTCGACGACTTCGCCGAGCTGTCGCGGCGCTTCCCGGACAGTGCGTATACCGCCGATGCGCGCCAGCGCATGATCTACCTGCGCAACATCCTGGCCGAGCACGAGATCAACGTGGCCGAGTTCTACCTGCGCAACAAGGCTTACGTCGCCGCCGCCGACCGCGCGCAGTACGTGATCGAGCATTACCAGCAGGCATCGCAGACCGGCGATGCGCTGGCCATCCTCACCCGCAGCTACCTGGCGCTGGACCAGAAGACCCTGGCCGACCAGAGCCGCCAGGTGCTGGCGCTGAACTACCCGAACCACCCGTACCTGAGCGACGCCAAGTGGCCGCATGCGCCGTCCATGCTGCGCAAGATGGTGCCGTTCTCGGGGCATCATTGAGCTTTGCCGACTGCTCCGTCCACAAGAGAGCCGGCGTCCGCGCCGGCTTTTTTCATGGGGATCTCGCCAGCCCCGCACCCTCACCCCAAGCCTCTCACCCGCAAGGGGACTCCCTTCGGTCGCCGGAGGGAGAGCGAGCAACCGTGCCGTGCGGGTTCGGCTTCGTCGATATGGCGGCGACCCTTCGCTTCGAGGGTCAATGCCAGCCCGAAGTAATCGGATAGCGCCGCTCGCGACCGAACGCGCGGGTGGTCACGCGCGGGCCCGGCGCCGACTGCCGCCGCTTGAACTCGTTCAGCAGCACCAGCCGCACCACCCGGCGCACCACGTCGGCATCGAAGCCCTGCGCCACGATCTCCGCCTGCGACTGCTCGCCCTCGATGAAGCGTTCGAGGATCGCATCCAGCTCGTCGTACGGCGGCAGCGAGTCCTGGTCGGTCTGGTTGTCGCGCAGCTCGGCCGAGGGCGGGCGGTCGATGACTTCGGGGGGAATGGGCAACCGGGAATCGGAAATGGCTCGTCCCGCCGCGTTGTTTTCCCCACTCCCGGCCCCATTCCGCCAGCGCGCCAGCCGGTACACCACGGTCTTGTAGACGTCCTTCAGCGGCGCGTAGGCGCCGCACATGTCGCCGTACAGCGTGCAGTAGCCGACTGCCATCTCGCTCTTGTTGCCGGTGGCGAGCAAGAGCTTGCCATGCTTGTTGGAGAGCGCCATCAACATCACGCCGCGCGTGCGCGACTGCAGGTTCTCCTCGGTGGTGTCGGCCGCCTTGCCGGCGAACGCCGGCGCCAGTGCCGCGACGAACGACTGGCAGGTCGGCTCGATGTCGATCACGTGGTAGTCCACGCCCAGCCGTTGCGCCTGCGCGCGTGCGCCGTCCAGCGACAGCTGCGAGGTGTAGCGGGTGGGCATCATCACCGCGGTGACGCGTGAGGCGCCCAGCGCGTCGACTGCCAGCGCCAGCGTCAGTGCGGAGTCGATGCCACCAGACAGGCCCAGCAGCACGCCACTGAAGGCGTTCTTGTCGATGTAGTCGCGGGTGCCGCGCACCAGGGCGGCGTACAGCGTCGCCTCCAGCGATGGGTCGGCGGCGACCGGCCAGTCGTCCGCCGACCAGCGGCGCGTGGCCGGATCGAACCCGGCCCACAGCAGCGCGTCGACGAAGGCCGGCGCGCGCGCGGCGACCATGCCGTCGCCGTCCACCAGCAGCGAGCCGCCGTCGTAGACCACCTCGTCCTGGCCGCCGACCAGGTTGAGGTAGGCGATCGCGCAACCGGTCTCTCTCGCGCGCGCGGCCAGCACCGCCTCGCGCTCGGCCTGCTTGCGCTCGTCCCACGGTGAAGCGTTGATCACCACCAGCAGCTCCGCACCGGCCGCCGCAGCCTGCGCCGCCGGCTCCGGCTGCCACACGTCCTCGCAGATCAGCAGGCCGACGCTCACCCCGTCGATCATGGTCGTGACCGAGGCGTGGCCCGGGCGGAAATAGCGCTTGTCGTCGAACACGCCGTAGTTCGGCAGCGCCTGCTTGTGTGCGGTGCAGTCCACCTTGCCGTCGCGCAGCAGGCTGGCCGCGTTGAACACCTCGCCCTCGCTGTACGGGTGGCCGACCAGGGCGGCAACGCCGTGGCTCGCCGCCGCCAGCGTGGCCAGCTCGCTGGCGCAGGCAGCCAGGAAGCTCGGTCGCAGCAGCAGATCCTCCGGCGGATAGCCGGAGAGGGTCAGCTCGGGAAACGCCACCAGCGCGGCGCCGCCGGCGCGCGCCCGGGCGATCAGCTCGCCCACCTTCGCGGCATTCGCCGCCACCGCACCGACCGCGAAATCGAACTGGGCCAGCGCCACACGCAGCTTTGCCATGGACTTCCTGCTCCGGAAAACGACGAAGGCCGCGACGTATCGCGGCCTTCGCATTTTACGGCACGGCGGCGCCGACTTACTTCATCAGCTTCGCCAGCGTCTTGCCCAGGTCGGCCGGCGACTTCACCGTGGTGACGCCGGCCTTCTCCAGCGCGGCGAACTTCGCCGCGGCGGTGCCCTTGCCGCCGGAGATGATCGCACCGGCATGGCCCATGCGCTTGCCGGCCGGGGCCGAGGCGCCGGCGATGAACGACACCACCGGCTTGGTCACGTACTCGCCGATGAACTCGGCGGCGTCTTCCTCGGCGCTGCCGCCGATCTCGCCGACCATGATGATGCCTTCGGTCTGCGGGTCGTCCTGGAACAGCTTCAGGCAGTCGATGAAGTTCAGGCCGTTGATCGGGTCGCCGCCGATGCCGATGCAGGTGGACTGGCCCAGGCCCTCGTTGGTGGTCTGGAACACCGCTTCATAGGTCAGCGTGCCCGAACGCGACACGATGCCGACCTTGCCCGGCATGTGGATGTGGCCCGGCTGGATGCCGATCTTGCACTCGCCCGGGGTGATGATGCCGGGGCAGTTCGGCCCGATCAGGATGGTTTCCGGATGCTGCGCCAGCACGTTCTTCACGCGCAGCATGTCCAGCACCGGGATGCCTTCGGTGATCGCCACGATCACCTTGATGCCGGCATCGATCGCTTCCAGGATCGAGTCGGCCGCGAACGGCGGCGGCACGAAGATCACCGACGCGTCGGCGCCGGTTTCCAGCACCGCTTCGTCGACCGAGTTGAACACCGGCAGGCCGATGTGCTGGGAGCCACCCTTGCCCGGGGTGACGCCGCCGACCACCTGGGTGCCGTAGTCGAGGCACTGCTGTGCGTGGAAGGTGCCCTGCTGGCCGGTGAAGCCCTGCACCAGCACCTTGGTATTTTTGTTGACGAGAACTGACATGACTTAGTAACTCCTCACTTCGCGGCTGCCACGGCTTTCTGCGCCGCGTCGTTGAGATCGTCCGCCGGCGTGATCGCCAGGCCGGAGTTGGCCAGCAGTTCGCGGCCCTGATCGACATTGGTGCCCTGCAGGCGCACCACCACGGGGATCTTCAGGCCCACTTCCTTCACCGCGGCGATGATGCCCTCGGCGATCAGGTCGCAGCGCACGATGCCGCCGAAGATGTTGACCAGAATGCAGCGTACCTTGTCCGAGGACAGGATCAGCTTGAACGCCTCGGTCACGCGCTCCTTGGTGGCGCCGCCGCCGACGTCGAGGAAGTTGGCCGGCTCGCCGCCCGCCAGCTTGATCACGTCCATGGTGGCCATTGCCAGGCCGGCGCCGTTGACCATGCAGCCGATCGAGCCGTCCATCGTCACGTAGTTGAGGTTGTTCTGCACCGCGGCCGCCTCGGCGGCATCTTCCTGGGTCAGGTCGCGCATGGCGACCAGCTCGGGGTGGCGGAAGTCGGCGTTGTCGTCGGAGTTGACCTTGCCGTCCAGCGCGGCCAGGTTGCCGTCCTCGAGGATGGCCAGCGGGTTCAGCTCGACCAGCGACAGGTCCTTCTCGTTGAACAGCTTGTACAGGCCCAGCATGATCTTGGTCAGCTGGTTGACCTGCTTGGCGTTGAGATCCATCGCGAAGCCGAGCTGGCGGCACTGGTACGGCTGCAGCCCTTCGACGAAGTCGACCACGATGGTGTGGATGTCTTCGGGCGTGTCCTTGGCGACCTGCTCGATGTCCACGCCGCCGTGCTTGGAGGCGATGAAGGACACGGCCTTGGAGTCGCGGTCCACCAGCACCGACAGGTACAGCTCCTTGGCGATGTTGGTGGCGTCGGTCACCAGCACCAGGTTCACCGGCAGCGCGCGGCCGGCCGACTGGTAGGTTGCCATGCGGGTGCCGAGCATGCCCTTGGCCGCGGCATGGACGTCGTCCAGGCTCCTGCAGAACTTGACGCCGCCGGCCTTGCCGCGGCCGCCTGCGTGGATCTGCGCCTTGACCATCCACTGCGAGCCGCCGAGCGCCTTGGCGGCATCGACGGCGGCGTCGGGGGAACTGGCGATCTTGCCCGGCGGCACGGCGATGCCGTACTGCGCGAACAGTTCTTTGGCCTGGTATTCGTGGAAATTCATTCGATACCTCGAGCGAACGGAGAAACGATGGCGGCCGCACGCGGCGCACCAGCGTGGGTCAGGAAGGTCGGACGGCGGATGGACGCGCTGCCGGGATGCAGTGCGCCTGCCGGACCGAACCGGCAAACCGCGCAATACGGCCGCCTATTTTCGCGGAAGCGGGCGCCGATGGAAAGGGCCGCCGGCCCGGAACGCCCGCACAGGCCGATCCCATGCGATTTCTGCCCCGCTCACAGCGCCAAGCAGCCCGTCTATACTCACCCCCGACCCCAGGAAATGCGCTGATTCTTCCAGTACATCCCTCCCGTACAGGCCGCACGATGTCCAGCACAGCACCCCTGAACGCCCAGCGCGCGGGAACGGCGACGATCCGCCACGAGCTGACGTTCCTCAACGCGTTCCGGCTGGTGCAGGCGCTGGTCTACGCCGGCCTGGCGTTCAGTCCACCGGGCCTGGGCTGGCCCGAGCTGGCGATGCCCGACTTCGCCCGCGGCGTGACCACGCTGTACCTGGTGTTCGCCCTGCTCGCGCTGCTGTTCAACCGGCGCAGCATGCCGTACGCCCGCACGATGGTGGCGGTGACCCTGGCGGTGGACATCGCCGCCGCCGTGCTGACGATCGCCGCGATGCACGACGCGCGCATCGGCATCGCCATGATGCTGGCGGTGAACCTCAGCGCCGGCGCGCTGATCCTGCCGCTGCGGCTGTCCAGCTTCTTCGCCGCGCTGGCCACGCTGGGCATGCTCGGGCACACCCTGTTCGGCAACCCCGGCGGCAGCCCCGGCGACCGCGACCTGCTCGAGGCGGCACTGTTCGGCCTGGCCTACTTCGCCACCACCACGCTGTGCCACGTGCTGGGCCGGCAGCTGCGCGCCACCGAGGCGCTGGCCGAGCAGCGCAGCACCGACCTGGCCAACCTGGCCCAGGTCAACGAGCTGATCATCCGCCGCATGAAGACCGGTGTGCTGCTGGTCGACGACGCCAACCGCATCCACCAGATCAACGAGTCGGCGTGGATGCTGATGGGCAACCCCGGCGCCGACCAGCGCGACCTCGGCCAGCTGGCGCCGGAGCTGTCGCGCCGGCTGTATCACTGGATGACCTCCGGCAAGCTGGACGAGACCGCCACCCAGCTCGCCGACGGCGTGCCCGAGGTGGTGCCGCGCTTCACCCGGCTGGCGCCGAACGACGACTCGCACGTGCTGATCTTCCTCGACGACACCTCGCTGCTGTCGCGCCGCGCCGAGGAGCTCACGCTGACCTCGCTGGGCCGGCTGTCGGCCTCGATCGCGCACGAAATCCGCAACCCGCTGGCGGCGATCCGCTACTCGGCGCAACTGCTCGCCGAGTCGACCAGCATGGACGCCACCGACCAGCGCATGGTCGAGATCATCAACAACCACTGCATCCGGCTCAACGAGATCATCGAGAACATCCTGCAGCTGTCGCGGCGCGAGCGCTCGCGCCCGGAGACGCTGGACCTGGGCCACTGGGCGCAGGCCTTCGTCGAGGAATACTGCCAGGGCAACGACCTCGGCGCCGACTCGCTGCGCGCGATCGCCAACGGCGGCACCCCGGTGGCGGCGGTGGCCGACCCGCAGCAGCTGCAGCAGGTGGTGTGGAACCTGGTGCAGAACGCGCTGCGCTACGGTCGCCTGCCCGGCGAGCCGGCGCGGGTGATGGTGGTGACCCGGCAGGGCGAGCACGGCGTGCCGATCCTGGAAGTGATCGACCGCGGCCCCGGCATCGCGCCGAAGGTGGCCGCACAGATCTTCGAGCCGTTCTATACCACCCACGAATACGGCACCGGCCTGGGCCTGTACCTGGCCCGGCAGATGAGCGACGCGAACCAGGCCGCGCTGGAATACGTGCGCGTGGCCGGCGGCGGCAGCTGCTTCCGGCTGGTGCTGACCCCGCCGGCGCGCAGTCCGGCCGACGCTGCCGAAACCACCCAGGCCGCCGCCACGCGCTAGCAGCGCGGGCGGATCAGGTCGAGCGCACGATCAGGCTGACCGGCAGGGTCTCCGAGCTGGCCGGCTCGCCCTCGATCAGCGCCAGCACCTTGCGCGCCAGCAACATGCCGCCCTCCTGCCAGTCCTGCCGCACCGAACTCAGCGGCGGCAGGAAGCTGGCGCCCAGCGGCATGTCGTCGTAGCCGACCACCGAGACATCGGCCGGCACCGAGCGCCCCAGGTCCAGCGTGGCGCGGATCGCGCCCATCGCCAGCAGGTCGTTGCAGGCGAAGATCGCGTCGAAGCCGACCTTGCGCTCATGCAGCGAACGCACCGCGTCCATGCCGGAGTCCACGGTGAACTCGTCGCGCCGCATCAGCAGCGGCTTGATCCCGTGCAGCGCCAGCGCGTCGATGAAACCGTTCAGGCGCTCGAAGATTTCCGGATGGCTGGGATTGCCGATGAACACCGGCCGGCGCCGGCCCAGCGCAATGAAATGCCGCGCCACCACCGCGCCGCCGAGGCGGTTGTCGCTGCCCACCACCACGTGCACATCGCTGGCCGACTGCGCGCCCCACACCACCATCGGCAGGTTCAGCTTGTCGAACCGGCGCACCGCGTCCTGGTGCGCGCCCTGGCCCAGCAGGATCAGCCCGTCCGCCGCCTGCACCGCCGCCGCGCTGGCGCCCTGGCGGGTGGTCAGCAGCACGCTGTAGCCGGCCGCAGTCAGTTCCTGCGAAATACCGCCCAGCAGCACCAGCGGGTACGGGTCGAACATGGTGCGGTCGGTGGACGGCTTCATCTCCACGATCACCGCCACCGTGTGGCTGCGGCGCAGGCGCAGGTTGCGCGCGCTGATGTTGAGCTTGTAGCCGCGCTCGCGCGCCAGTGCCTGGATCCGCTCGCGGGTTTCCGGATTGACCAGCGGGCTGTCGGCCAGCGCCCGCGAGACGGTGATCTTGGATACCCCGGCCAGTTGCGCCAAGTCGGCCATGGTCGGACCGCCCGACAGGTGCCTGCGCGTGCCCTTCTTGCTCAACTATCCGATTCCCTGTTGGTCTGGCCGATCCGCTGCCGTGGCGCCGCCGGGCTGCGGCAATGGCCGGCACCGGCGCCTGCAGTGTGTCGACATTCGCCTTGCCGATGCAACCTCGCCCCGCGCGCCCGCCGGCAGCGCGCCGAGGCAAGCGGAAAGCACGCACCCATGCCCTTCTCCCTCGCCACGGAACGGTCCGGACAAGTCTGCCACATCAAATGTTATCGGTATCTTGATACCGATAACATTTGATGCCAAGCTCCCTGCCAGCCGGGTGCGGGACGGCCCATGCCATGCGAATCGGGGAGATTTATCGTGGAACACCAGATGACGGCAGCAGCGAGCGTCGATGCCCGGCCGCCCGAGAGGCCGGCCGTGGAGGATCCGTGGCTGCTGGTCCGCCATGGCACCGACCCGGCCGGCTTCGCCCGGGACGAGAGCCTGTTCGCCCTCGCCAACGGCACGCTCGGCGTGCGCGGCAACCTGGAGGAAGCCGACAGCGCCAGCCAAGCCACCCTGCTGTCCGGAGTATGGGAACGCACCCCGATCGAGTACCACGAGCGCTTTCCCGGCTTCGCCAGCCATACCGACACGCGCATCCCGGTCGCCGACGCCACGCACATCCGGCTGCGCCTGGGCGACACGCCGGTGCGGCTGGACCAGGGCGAATGGCTGCAGTTCGAGCGCACCCTCGACCTGCGCCACGGCTGCTACCGGCGGCGGCTGCGCTGGCGTTCGCCGCAAGGCGCCACGCTGGAGATCGAGGCCGAACGCCTCGTCAGCCTGGCAGAGGCCGGGTTGCTGGCGATCCGCTACCGCGTGCGTTCGATCGACTACCGCGGCCCGGTCACGCTGGAGTCGTCGATCGGCTGCGGGCGCGAGGCCGTCGGACAGGGCGATGACCCGCGCATCGGCAGCCGCCTCGCGGGCGGCCTCACCACCTGGGCCGCGCAGGCAAACAAGGCCTCGGCCTGGGTCGGCCAGCAGACCACCCACAGCGGCATCCGGCTGGCCTGCGTGCAGCGCCACGAACAGGCCGCCGGCCTCGTCTTCCGCGATGCCGGCCGGACCGCGGACGGGGTGATGCAGGCCTATGCCGGCACGCTGGCGCCGGGCCAGACGGTCGGCCTGGACAAGTACGTCGCCTACGCCTTCACCGCGCCGTTCGCCACGGATGCCGCCGGCGCCCTGCCGGCCCGGGCCGAGGCCACGCTCGCCGCAGCGATCGCACTCGGCTACCCGGCGCTGCTCGAACGGCAGGCGCGGGTGCTGGCCGGATTCTGGGCGCAGGCCGACCTGGCCATCGCGGGCGACCCGGCGACCGAACAGGCGCTGCGCCTCAACCTGTTCCACCTGTTCCAGTCCAGCGGCCGCGACGGCCGCAGCAGCACCGCCGCCAAGGGACTCACCGGCGAGGGCTACGAAGGCCACTACTTCTGGGACGCCGAAGCCTTCATGCTGCCGGCGCTGGTCACCCTGGCCCCGGAACTGGCGCGCGCCATGCTGGCCTGGCGCCACCGCACGCTGGGCCACGCACGCCGGCACGCACGCGAACTCGGCCATCCGCGCGGCGCGCTGTACGCCTGGCGCACGATCGGCGGCGACGAATGCTCGGCCTACTTTCCCGGCGGCTCGGCGCAGTACCACATCAATGCCGCGGTGGCGTGGGCGGTGCGCCTCTACGTCGACGCCAGCGGCGACCAGGCCTTCCTTCTCGAAGGGGGCGCCGAGATGATCTTCGAGACCGCGCGGATCTGGCTGGAGATCGGCCACTTCAATCCGCGCCGCGGCGGTGCGTTCTGCATCCACGAAGTGACCGGCCCGGACGAGTACTCCGCCCTGGTCGACAACAACCACTACACCAACCGCATGGCGCAACGGCACCTGCGCGATGCCGCCGCCACCGCCGAATGGATGGCGCTGAGCCACCCGGCCGACTACGCCGCACTGGCCGCGCGGATCGGCCTCGGGGCCGACGAGCCGGCGCAGTGGCAGGCCGCGGCGCGGGCGATGCATCTGCCGGTGGATGCCGTGCTGGGCATCTTTCCGCAGGACGACGGCTTCCTCGACAAGCCGCGGCTGCCGGCGGAACTGGCCGCCACGCCGGACCGACAGCCGCTGCTGCTGCGCCTGCACCCGCTCGGCATCTATCGCCACCAGGTATGCAAGCAGGCCGACGTGCTGCTGGCGCTGATGCTGGCCGGCGAGCAGGTCGAGGTGGCCGCCAAGCGGCGCAACTTCGACTACTACGAAGGCGTCACCGTGCACGACTCCACCCTGTCCGCCTCCACCTTCGCGGTGATCGCGGCCGAGGTGGGCCATGCCGACAAGGCATTCCGCTACTTCCGCGACACCCTGCGCGTCGACCTGGACGACCTGCACGGCAACGCGGCGCACGGCCTGCACATGGCGGCGATGGCCGGCAGCTGGCTGGCGCTGACCTGGGGCTACGGCGGCCTGCGCGTGCACGATGGCCTGCCCGCGCTGGCGCCGCGGCTGCCGGCGGCATGGCGCAGTTACCGCTTCGGCCTGCGCTGGCGCGACGCGCACCTGCGTGTGGAGGTCGACGGCGACGGCGTGCAGTACACGCTTACCGAAGGCAACGCGCTCACCTTCCTGCACGACGGCCTGCCGCAACGCCTGCATGCCGGCCAGCCGCTGCGCCTGTCCTGCGCGGGCGTCGTCGCGCCGACGCCGTTGAAGGCCGTGGTGTTCGATCTCGACGGCGTGCTCGCCGACACCGCCGTGCTGCATCGCGCGGCGTGGCAGCGGCTGGCCGACGAGATCGGCGCGCCGCTCGACGAGGCCACCGCCGGGCGCATGAAGGGGGTGGACCGCCGCGGTTCGCTGGACATCCTGCTGGAACGCGCGCCGCGCTCCTACAGCGAAGCGGAGAAGGAAGCGCTCGCCGCACGCAAGAACAGCTACTACGTCGAACTGATCGGGCGCCTCGGCCCGCAGGACCTGCTGCCCGGCGCGCGCGCCGCGGTGGAGTCCGTGCGCCGCGCCGGGCTGAAGACCGCGCTGGCCTCGGCCAGCCGCAACGCGCCGCAGCTGCTGGACCGGCTGGGCATCGCCACGCTGTTCGACTACGTGGTCGACGCTGGTCGCATCGCCCGCTCCAAGCCCGACCCGGAGATCTTCCTGGCGGCGGCGCGCGGGCTGGGCCTGAGTTCGCAGGAATGCCTCGGCGTGGAGGACGCCGCGGCGGGCATCGCCGCCCTGCACGCGGCGGGCATGACGGCGGTCGGCATCGGCCGCGCGCAGGAGCTGGACAAGGCGGATGTGCTGCTGCCGGACATTGCCGCGTTCGACATCAGCCGTTTCATCGCGTGAGCGGCCATTCCGCGCAGCCGGCACGCTGCGTTGCGCGGCCAAAACAATCCAATCCAACTGGTGGGGAGTGACGGAAATGAAGAACAAACAGCTGTCCAGACTGAGTCTTCCGGTGGCGATCGCCGCCATCCTGCTCTGCGGCGCGGCCATCGCGCAGGACGCCGCGCCGGCACAAGCCGCCCAGGCGCCGGCGAAGAAGAGCGTGGCCCAGCAGAAAGCCGAAGCCGCCAAGGCCAAGACCCTCGAACAGGTGGTGGTGACCGGCAACACCGCCACCGGCGGCCTGAAGAAGATCGACACCAGCTACTCGGTCACCACCGCCTCGGCCGAGCAGATCAAGATGGCCAACCCGAAGAGCACGGCGGACCTGCTGAAGATCTCGCCCGGCATGTGGCCCGAATCCACCGGCGGCCAGACCGGCGCCAACATCGAGATCGCCGGCTTCCCCGGCGGCGGCGACGCGCCCTACTTCTCCACCCAGCTGATGGGCTCACCGCTGTACGGCATGCCCACGCTGTCGTTCTTCGAGACCACCTCGATCTTCCGCCTCGACGACACCGTCGACCGCGTGGAGATCCTGCAGGGCGGCCCGTCGGTGGTGTTCGGCGACGGCCAGATCGGCGCCACCGCGAACTTCATGCTGAAGACCGGCACCGACGTGCCCAGCGGCAGCGTCGGCGTCACTTACGGCAACGAGAACCTGCGTCGCGTCGACGGCTTCTTCGGCTTCCCGATCGCCGAGAGCTGGTACGGCAGCGTCGGCGGCTTCTGGCGCACTTCCGACGGCGTGCGCGATCCGCAGTTCGCCGCGGACAAGGGCGGCCAGCTCACCGCCACGCTGAGCCACGACAGCGACAACGGCACGATGACCCTGTACGCACGCCAGCTCAACGACCGCAACCAGTTCATCACGCCGGTGCCGCTGATCCAGCACGGCACCGACCAGTTCAGCGCCTACCCCGGCTTCGACCCGCTGACCGACACCTACTACAGCAAGGCGATCCAGCATGTGCACCTGCCCGGCTACCCCGGCGGCGGCACCGACGCCAATCTGGCCAACGGCCGTGGCGCCAAGTTCAGCTTCTTCGGCGGCAACTTCGACTACGACCTGGGCGACGGCTGGAACCTGTCGGACAAGTTCCTGTTCGACGGCGGCGATGCCGACACCAACGCGCTGTTCTCGGGCAACAACCCCGGCAGCCTGAACGACATGCTGTACACCAACACCGCCAGCATGGGCGCCTTCAACCTGCCCGCCGGCTCGGCCACCGCCAGCTACGTCGACGGCGGCGGCGCAGTCAACCCGAACCAGAGCGTGATCCACCAGGGCTGGTGGTACATCCACAAGCACCTGAAGAACGTCAGCAACGATTTCCGCCTGAGCAAGGAACTGTTCGAGGGCAACACGCTCACCGGCGGCCTCTACCTGACCCACTACACCATGAACGACAAGTGGGCGCTGGGCAACCAGATGCTGATGACCAACACGCCGAACGCGCAGCCGATCCAGGTCAGCTACGTCGACAACGGCCAGACCAAGTACCTCACCGACGGCCAGGGCTTCCTCGACTACGGCGGCTACAACATCGCCCAGCACGGCAGCGCCACCAACAAGGCGTTCTACCTGTCCGACGTGTGGCGCATCGGCAAGTGGCTGATCGACGTGTCCGGCCGGGTCGAGAACGAGAACGCCACCAACAACGTGTGCAACCTCAGCAACGTCAACCTCGACGGCAACCTGAACACGCTGTACGACAACAGCGTGCCGGTGTGCAACGGCACCTACGCGCGGACCCGCTACGACAAGACCCATCCGTCGTGGACCGTCGGCGTGAACTACGAGCTGGCCGACAACATGAGCGTCTACGTGCGCGCCAACAAGGGCGCGCACTTCGGCGACTTCGACAACGCGCTGCGCGGCAACACCACCGGCAACACGCCGCCGCTGCAGAAGGTGCAGAACTTCGAGGGCGGCTTCAAGTACCAGTCCGACCTGTTCTACGCCGACATCAGCGTGTACCACCGCCAGTTCAACGGCCTGACCTACCAGCCCACCAACGGCCAGGGCGTACCGGTCGGCGCGCAGGCGCTGTACGGCTCCGACTCCAAGGGCGTCAACCTCGCCGGCGCGGTCACGCCGTTCGAGAACTTCAAGCTGCAGGTGGTCGCCAACTACCTGGACGGCCACTACTCGCACAACAACTCCTGCTTCGTGTACACCGACCTGGTCAGCGGCACCAGCCAGTGCCTCGGCATCAACGGCAAGCAGTTGCAGCGTCAGCCGAAGGTGCGCTACATGCTCACGCCGAGCTACCGCGTGCCGTTCGACTGGGGCGACATCACCGCCTTCGTGACCTACACCCACGTCGGCGCGCACACCCAGGACCAGTCCGCCCTGCAGCAGCTGGGCAGCTACGCCACCTGGGACTTCGGTGTGGTCGCCAACGTGCAGCAGAACTGGCAGATCCGCCTGCAGGGCACCAACATGAGCAACGAACTGGGCCTGACCGAGAGCAACTCGCGCATCTTCGGCTCCGCCTCCGGCACCGATGGCGTGATCCTGGCCCGTCCGCTGGAAGGCCGCGAGGTCAACATGACGGTGAAGTACCTGTTCTGAGCAGTGCTGTTGCAGGGTGCGCGGTCCGGATCGAAACCTCAGAGCGATCCGGGCCGCGTTTTTCGCGAAACTGCACACGCCGTAACGCCGGAGGTGCCATGAACCGAATCCGCATGATCGTCGCGCTGGCGCTGATCTACATGATCTTCGCGATCCTGCTCAACAGCGTCGGCACGGTGATCCTGCAGTCGATCGTCACCTTCGGCATCGACAAGCCCGCAGCCAGCGCGCTGGAACGCTACAAGGACCTCACCATCGCGTTCACCTCGTTCCTGGTCGCCTCGTTCCTGCCGATGTTCGGCTACCGGCGTTCGATGATGCTGGCGCTGGCGATCGTCGGCGGCGCCTGCGTGCTGATGCCGCTCTACCCGAGTTTCCCTACCACGCGGCTGCTGTTCGCCTGCGTGGGTTTTTCATTCGCGCTGGCCAAGGTCGCGGTGTATTCATCGATCGGCCTGCTCACCGCCGACCGCACCGCGCACTCGCGCCTGACCAACACCATCGAAGGCCTGTTCATGCTCGGCGTGCTGGCCGGCAACTGGATCTTCAGCGCCTATATCAACCCGGCCAACCCGGGCGACCCGGCATGGTTCAACGTGTACTGGCTGCTCGCCGGCGCCTGCGCGCTGACCATCGCGCTGCTGGCCACCAGCGCCCTGGACGAAAGCGCCGCGCATGCGCACGGGCACAACGACTCCTTCAGCGACGCGATCATGGAGATGCTGCGCCTGTTCGTGCGCCCGCTGGTCTACGTGTTCCTCGCCTCCGCCTTCCTGTACGTGCTGATCGAGCAGAGCTTCGGCACCTGGCTGCCCACCTTCAACAACGAGATCCTGAAGCTGCCGAACGCGATGAGCATCCAGTTCGCCAGCATCCTCGCCGGCATGACCGCGCTGGGCCGTATCCTGGCCGGTGTCGTGCTCAAGCGGGTGCGCTGGTACACCCTGCTCAACGCCTGCGTGCTCGGCATGGGAGTGCTGGTCGTGGTGGTGCTGCCGCTGGCGCGTGGCGTGGTGGCGCGGCCGGACGTCGGCTGGTTCGACGCACCGCGGGCGGCGTACCTGATCCCGCTGCTCGGCCTGCTGATGGCGCCGATCTACCCGGTGATCAATTCGGTGGCGCTGAGTTCGCTGCCCAAGCCGATGCACGCGGCGATGACCGGGCTGATCGTGGTGTTCTCCGCGCTCGGCGGCACGCTGGGCTCGTACATCACCGCGCGCGTGTTCGCCAGCTTCGACGGCATCCACGCGTTCTATTTCTCGCTGCTGCCGATGAGCCTGATCCTGCTCACCCTGTTCTTCTTCAAGCGCGAGACCGACCGCGCCGGCGCCGACGCCACGGCGGCGATCCGGCTTGCCGCGAAATAGCCCGCCACCCGGAGCGATCATGAAACCACGCCACGCCTCCCTCGCCGGCCTGCTGCTGCTCGTCGCCGCGCTCGCCGTGCCGGCGCATGCCGCCACCGACCCCAGCTTCCTGCTCACCGGCACGGCGGAAAATTTCGGCAGCTACTTTCCGAGCTACCTTGCCAACGGCTACTTCTCCACGATGACCTCGGTGCGCGGCACCGAGGGCAACCGTGCGTACATGGTCGCGTTCATGGACTACAAGCCCGGCGACATCGCGCGTCCCGCCGCGATCCCCGGCTGGAGCGAGATCGACTACAACCCCGGCGGCGGCTGGCTCAATTCGACCCGCATCGACAAGACGATCTTCGCCGACTATGCGCAGACGCTCGACATGCACGACGGCACGCTGTCGACCAGCTACCGCTTCGCGTACGCGAACAAGTCGAGCGACGTGAAAGTGACGACCTTCGTCAGCCAGGCTTCGCCTCACCTGGCCGCGACGCAGCTCTCCATCACCCCGCAGTTCGACGGCAGCGTGCAGCTGACCTTTCCGATCCGGCTGTGGTCCGAACACCAGCCGCGCTTCCCGATCGCCAGCATGAGCGGCGACGAGATGATCGCCGCGGTGATCGCCAGCGGCCAGACGCTGGACAACAAGCCGGTGCCGACGCCCGACCGCGCCGCCGTGTGGTATCCCGGCTACACCCGCGTGCTGGCCAGCGACGGCGACACCAAGGAACTGATGCTGTGGCTGGACGGCCGCGCCGAACACGGCCTGACGATGGCCGAGGCGGCCGCGATCGGGCTGCCGCCGGGCCTCGCGATCGAAAGCGTGAAGCTGGAAAAAGGCCCGTACAAGCTGTCGCTCAACCTCACCGCCAGGGTGCAGAAGGGCAGGACCTACGTCTTCACCAAGTACATCGCCGCGTCGCGGCAGAACTGGGGTGGCGACGCCCGCGACAATGTGGCGCTGGCCAAGGCCGCGCGCCAGAAGGGCTTCGCCGCGCTGCTCGCCGAACACCAGGCCGCCTGGCACGAGCTGTGGAAGTCCGACATCGTGGTCGACGGCGATCCGGACGTGCAGCGCGCCGTGCATTCGGACCTGTACTACCTGTTGTCCAACTCCACCGTGGGCACGGCCTGGCCGATGGGCGCCTGCGCGCTGACCCCGGGCTACGCCGGCCACGCCTTCTGGGACAGCGATTCGTGGGTGTTCCCCGCCCTGCTCCTGCTGCACCCGGAACGCGCCAAGCCGATCGTGATGTTCCGCGCGCGCACCATGCAGCCCGCGCGCGAGCGGGCCCAGCAGTACGGCGTGAAAGGCACCATGTACCCGTGGGAGGCCGACCCGGAAACCGGCGTCGACCACACGCCGCACTTCGCCTACGGGGTGTTCCGCGAGATCCACGTCAACGCCGACATCGCGATCGCGCAGTGGCAGTACTACCTCGCCACCGGCGACGACGCCTGGCTGAAGCGGCATGGCTGGCCGGTGATCCGCGAGATCGCGCAGTTCTGGGTCAGCCGGGTCACCTACGACAAGGCGCAGGACCGCTACGAGATCCACCACGTCACCTCGCCCGACGAGGCCTACGACGACGTGCCGAACGACTCGTTCACCAACGCCGCGGCGCGCAAGTCGCTGCAGATCGCGATCAAGGCGGCGAAGCTCGTCGGCGCCGCGCCCGATCCGCAGTGGGCCGCGATCGCCGCGAAGATGTACCTCCCGTTCGACCAGAAGAACCAGCGCCACCTCGACTTCGACGCCTCGGTGCCGCACGACAAGATCACCTGGATGGGTTCGTCGCTGGCCTGGCTGATGTACCCGAACCTGGACCTGCCGATGTCGCCGCAGGTGCGCCGCAACGACTTCGCATTCCAGTTGCACGAGCTGAAGGTGCACGGCGACGACCCGAACGAGATGATGATGGTGATGCTCGCCGTCGGCGCCGCCGAGCTGGGCGACGGCAAGGCCGCCGACGACTGGATCCGGCGCAACCTGGTCGGCTTCCTGAAGCCGCCGTTCAACGTGCGCACCGAGACCGTCGCCAACAACGCCGGCTACCTGCTGGCCAGCTCGGCCGGCTTCGTGCAGAGCTTCGTCTACGGCCTCAGCGGCCTGCGCATCGAGGACGACGGCCTGGTCCAGGCGTACGCGCCGGTGCTGCCGCCGACGTGGCGCTCGCTGACCCTGAAGAACGTCGCGTTCCGCGGCAGGCACTACGACATCCGCATCGACCGCGGCGTCGACGGCAAGCCGCGGCTGCTTCGCGAGCCGCGCTGAAACCGCCGTCGCGCCGTCCGGCATCGCGGACGCGGCGCCGGCCCGAGCGGATCGCGGCCGCCGCGTGCCGTCGCAACGGGTTGCGGGGACCGCCTGCGACGCTGGCGGTCTTTGCCCCGCGGGGCGGGGCCGGGTATTCTCTGTCGCATCGTTTGCCACGCGCCGTGCCATGAACCCCCAGACCGTTTTGGTCATCGATGACGAACGCGACATCCGCGAACTGCTGACCATCACGCTGGGGCGAATGGACCTGCAGGTCGACGCCGTCGGCACCGTCGCCGAGGCGCGCCGCGCACTGGCCGAACGCAGTTATGACCTTTGCTTCACCGACATGCGGCTGCCCGACGGCAGCGGCCACGAGGTCATCGAGCTGATCGCCGCGGAGCATCCCGACATGCCGGTGGCGATGATCACCGCCTACGGCAACGTCGACGCCGCGGTGAACGCGCTGAAGGCCGGCGCGTTCGACTTCGTCTCCAAGCCGGTCGACATCCAGATGCTGCGCGGGCTGGTGCGCACCGCGCTGCGCCTCGCCGAGGAACGGCGCACCGGCGCCGCCGCGGCGAAGACCGGCGACTCCAGCGACCGCCTGATCGGCGACTCCACCGCCATGCAGCAGGTGCGCGCCACCATCGGCAAGCTGGCGCGCAACCAGGCGCCGGTGTACATCGCCGGCGAATCGGGCGTGGGCAAGGAGCTGGTGGCCCGGCTGATCCACGAGCAGGGTCCGCGCGCCAGCGGCCCGTTCGTGCCGGTCAACTGCGGCGCGATCCCGTCCGAGCTGATGGAAAGCGAGTTCTTCGGCCACCGCAGGGGCAGCTTCACCGGCGCCAGCACCGACAAGGAAGGCCTGTTCCAGGCCGCCCAGGGCGGCACCCTGTTCCTCGACGAGGTGGCCGAGCTGCCGCTGCACATGCAGGTGAAGCTGCTGCGCGCGATCCAGGAAAAAGCGGTGCGCCCGATCGGCGGCCGCGACGAGATCCCGGTCGACGTGCGCATTCTTTCCGCCACCCACAAGAACCTCGGCCAGCTGGTCGAACAGGGCCAGTTCCGCCAGGACCTGTTCTATCGCATCAACGTGATCGAGCTGCGCGTGCCGCCGCTGCGCGAACGCCGCGGCGACGTGCCGCAATTGTCCGCATTCATCCTCAAGGCGCTGGCCGGCAAGAGCGGCGACAGCGTGGGCCAGTTGTCGCCGTCCGCGCGCGAGGCGCTGGAGGCGTACGACTTCCCCGGCAACGTGCGCGAGCTGGAGAACATCCTCGAACGCGCGATGGCGATGTGCGACGGCAGCACCATCGAGGCGGCCGACCTGATGCTGCCGCAGCGCAGCGCGCGGATCAGCCACGAGCCGGCCGCAGCGGGACAGCCGCCGACACCCGTCGCGGCCGCCGCCGGCGCGGACGGCGGCCTCGACGACTACATCAGCAACCTGGAGCGCACCGCCATCGTCAAGGCGCTGGAAGAATCGCGCTACAACAAGACCGCCGCCGCCCGCAAACTCGGCATCACCTTCCGCGCGCTGCGCTACAAGCTGAAGAAGCTCGGCATCGACTGAGCCGCCGGCTTTACTCCCTCCCCTGCTTGCAGGGGAGGGTTGGGGAGGGGTCGCTCTTGATCTTGATGGAAGAAGCCCCCTTCCAACCTCCCCTTACCTTGCAGGGGAGTAGCAAGAGCACTGGCTGGAACCGCATGTCCGGCGGCCAACCAGGTCACGTCATCACACCGAGCGCGTCGCCTCCACTGGCGGCACCGCGGCGGCGCGCCGCGCCGGGCCGAGCACGGCCAGCTGACCGAGCAGCCACAGCAGCAGCGCACCGACACCGAGCAGCCACGGCGGCATCCGCGGCAATTCGTAGTGCGCCATCAGCGCCAGGTTAGCGGCGATGCCGAGCGCCACGCCCAGCACCACGCCGATGCCGACGAGCAGCGCGTTCTCGGCCTGGAAGTAGCGCCGGATGTCGCCGCGCGTCGCACCCAGCGCACGGCGCACGCCGATCGACCGCCGCCGCTGGCCGACCCAGAAGCTGCTCAGGCCCACGATGCCACCGGCCGTCGCCAGCAGCAGCAAGGCGCACATCGCGCCCATCATGATCGCCACGCCGCGGTCGGTGGCATAGGCCTTCTCGCGCGCCTGCGCCAGCGTGACCACCCCGTCTTCCGGGCTGATCAGGCGCATGCGGTTCTGCGCCAGCAGCGCCGCCGGCGCCGCGCGCAGCAACGCGGCCAGTCGGCCCGGCTGCGCGCGCACCAGATAGACCACCCCGCCGGCATAGGCCGCCCCGTCGTCGGCACTGGCGTAACGTGCCGGCAGCAGCACCGTGTCTTCGTCGATCGAACGCGTGCTGCTGCCGGCGTAACTGCCTTGCAGCCGGTCGACCACGCCGATGATCGTGCTCGGGCCGTCGTCCCTGAGATAGACGCGCTGCCCCACGGCCGCGCCGTCCGGAAAAAGCTTGCGGGCCAGGTCACGCGTGATGATGATCGCCGCGGGCACCAGCTTGTCGTACGGGCCGAGGCTGCCAATCTCGTCGGCGCGGAAGTTGCGGCCGGCCACCAGTGCGATGCCGAACGTATCGATCGCGTGCTCGTCGGCAAAATAGGACAGCGCCAGCTGCAGCTTCTTCTGCTCGACCCGCTGCTTGATGCGCACCAGCCCGCCGCCACCTTCCTGCAGCGGATAGGCCTGGCTGGCAAACGCGTCGCGCACGCCCGGCAGCTTGCGCAAGGTCGCTAGGTCGGCCTGCATCTGCGCATGGATGTGCGGCACGTCCGGCTGGCCGATCCACTGGTTGCTGATCGCGAGCAGGTGTGCCTCGTCGGTGCCGCTCGGGCGCGACAGGTGCACCACTCGCGTCTTGACGATGAACAACGCGTTGCTGACCACCGCCAGGGTCAGCGCGATCTGCAGCACGATCAGCAGCGTGGCCATCTTGTGCCGGCGCAGCGCGGCGAGGATCGGGCGCAGCTGCATGGCCGTGTTCATCCGTTCACCTTCAGCTGCCAGGCCGGCTGCACCTGGGCGGCGCGCCAGGTGGGATACAGCGCGGCGATCACGCTGGTCGCCACCGCGACCAGCACGGTCAGCAGCAACAGCGACGTATCCAGCCGCGCCAGCTTGGCGATCTCCGGCTCGAACACCTTGCCGATGCCGGCCATGCCCAGCGCCGTCAGCAGCAACCCCAGTGCACCGCCGGCCAGCCCGATCGCCGTCGCCTCGACCAGGAACTGGCGGCGGATCGCCCCGCGCGACGCGCCCAGCGCGCGGCGCACGCCGATCTCCGGCGCGCGGCGCATGAAGCGGGCCAGCATCAGGCCGACCACGTTGACCAGGCAGATCAGCAGGAAGCTCACCGAAACGACCAGCGCCAGCGCCGACGACTTCGGTACCACGTTGAAGCTGTCCTGGCGCAGCCACTGCATGACGTCGGACAGGCGCACGTTCGGTGCCCAGCCGAAACGGCCGAGGCGTTGCTGCTCGGCCGCGTAGTTGCGCAGCCAGTCGCGGTAACGGCCGACATCGGCATGGGTTGGCAGTTCCACCCATGCGGCGATCCACGCGCACTCGCTGTGCAGCACGCTGTCCCAGTTCGGCAGGTCGGGATCGACGGTATTCGTGCTGCAATAGAACTGGCCGGCGGTGGCTTTCTGCAGGTCGATGGCACGGCTGAACGGCAGGTAGAGCTGCCGCGGACGGCTGAAGGGATACCACGTGCTGCTCACGTCGAAGAAGCGCGGGCGCGGCTCCCAGTCGTCCAGCACGCCGACGATGCGATAGGCATGCGCGTCCAGCTCGATCTCGCGGCCCACGCTGTCGGCGCCGCCGAACAGTTTCCGGTTGAGCGTGCTGCTGATGACGACCACCGCCGCGCGCTGCTCGTCGTCATGGACCGACCAGCCGCCGCCGTAGCGGAAGCGCGCGTCGAACATCGCGAAGAAATCGCTGCTGACCGCATCGCCTTCCTGCGGGAACGGCTGCTGCCGTGCGTCGTCCGGCAGCACCGTCCATTTGCCGCCGTAGATCAGCACCTGCCGACGCGCCTGCCGCGCGTGCAGCAAGGCCACGGCATCGGTATAGCTGAGCAGGATCGGCGGCTCGCCCTGCCAGTTGTGCGCCGGGCCGAAGCTGTCGACCTGCGGCACGAACAGTTGGTGCGATTTCCACGGGATCGGGTCGGCCGCGGCAGCGCGGAACACCGCGAAGGAGACCATGCAGGTGGCCACGCCACAGCCCATCAGCAGCACCACCAGCGCGGTCAGCGCCTTGCTGCGCCGGCAACTGCGCCAGGCCAGATCGAAGTAATACGTCAACAAGGTCGCCCCCTGAGCGGCCGCGCGAAACGACTCGGTCAACTGCCGCGGCCGTCGGCCTGCCTGGCCTTGCGCAAGGTGCGCAGCAGTACCTGGGTGGTCACCGGCTTGTCGACCACGTAGAGATGCTCCAGCGGCGGCAGCTCGTGCAGGTCCGGTGTCGCACCGGGGCGCGCCAGCAGGATCACCGCGTTGCCGTAGCCCTGTTCGGTCAGCGCCGCCAGCGTGCGCGCGCCGGTGAACAGGTTCATGTCCGCATCCAGCACCACCAGGTCGGGCAGCCCGGCGGCCTCGATCCACTGCAGCGCGGCGGTACCGCTCTGGCTGGCGTGGGCCTGGTAGCCCCAGGCGTCCAGCGTATCGGCCAGCAACGACAGCTGGCCGGCCTCTTCCACCACCACCAGCACGCGCTCGGCGGCACCTTCCAGGTAGCTGCGGTCGTCCTGGTCGCGCTCGGCGGCGCGCTGCTCCAGCGGAAAATACAGGTCGAAGCGGGTGCCGCGGCCCGGCTGGCTGTCCACCCGCATCACGCCACCGTGGCTGCCGACGATGCGCTTGCACGAGAGCAGGCCGAGCCCGGTGCCGTTTTCCTTGGTGGTGAAGAACGGCTCGAATATCTGATCGAGCACCGCCTGCTCCATGCCGGGACCGTCATCGACCACGCTGATACACAGGTAACGGCCCGACCGCGGCTGCTCGCCCGGCAGGAAGAAGTCTGCCGGCAACGCCGTCTGCGCGGCCTCGACGCGCAGGTGGCCGCCGTCCGGCATCGCCTGGATCGCGTTCAGGCACAGGTTCAGCAGGCACTGCTGCAGCTCGGTGTGGTTGCCGTCGAACGACAGTTCCGGATCGTCGATCGCCAGCTCCATCGTCATCGTGTGCGGCACGCTGCCTTGCATCAGCAGGTCGAACGCGCTGAACAGCGTGCCCAGCCGCACCTGTTCCGCGCGGCGCGCACCGCTGGCGAAGGACAGCATCGAGTGCACCATGTCCAGGCCGCGCTTGCCGCAGTCGCGTACCAGCTTGCCCAGCCGCGCCAGGCGCGGGTCATCCTGGTAATCCTGCAGGCTGTCGCCGGCCAGCAGCAGCGGCTGCAGCAGGTTGCGCAGGTCGTGGCTCAGGCCGCCGGCGAGCATCGCCAGGCTCTCGAAGCGCTGCGCGCGGATCAGCTCCGCCTCGGCGCGGCGGCTGGCCCGGCGCGCCTCGGCCTCGCTCAGTGCGCGGCGCACCGCACTGGCCAGCCGCGCGGGGTTCTGCTTCAGGATGTAATCGGTGGCGCCGTTGCGCAGTGCCTCGATCGCCGCCTCCTCGCCCAGCGTGGCAGAGACGAAGATGAACGGCAGGTCCTCGTCGCGCTGGCGCAGCAGCTCGAGCGCGTGCTGGCCGGAAAACCCCGGAATGCTGAGGTCCGACAGCACAATGTCCGGCCTGAAGTCATCCAGCGCGGCGAGGAAGCCCGGCTCGTCGTCGACCAGGCGCACCTCGCAGGCGAGGTGATCGGCCTCGAGTTCGGTCAGCACCAGCTCGGCATCGAGCCGGCTGTCCTCGACCTGCAGCACCCGGATGGTCGGCATCGCCCGTGTTTGTCCGTTTGGCATAGGGTTCCCTGCTGCGCTGTGCGTTTGCGCCGCCCGCCGCGGAGGTTCAGGGCGGCCGCCGCGTTCCATTCGTTCATTCCGGCTCGGGTGCCTGGTTCAGCACCGCCCAGAACTGCCCCAGCGTACGCACCGCGTCGAAGAACTGGTCCACGTCGACCGGCTTGATCACGTAGGCGTTGGCGCCCAGATCCCAGCTGCGCGCCAGGTCGCTCTCCTCGCGCGAGGAGGACAGGATCACCACCGGGATCCGCCGCAACTTGTCGTTGCCGCGCATCGCGGTCAGCACGTCCAGCCCGCTCATGCGCGGCATCTTGATGTCCAGCAGCACCACCGCCGGATCGCCCGGCTCACGCGAGGACCACGCGCCGCGACCGTGCAGATAATCCATGCACTCCACGCCATCCTCCACGTGCACCACCGGGTTGGCCAGGTGCGCCTCGCCGAGCGCGTCCATCGCCATCTCGGCGTCGGCCATGCTGTCCTCGACCAGCAGGATGGTGCGTAGGTCCCTCTTGTTCATGCTTCGCTCTCAGGTGCGTGTGCCGGCCGCATCGGTGGCCGGCAGCGAGAAATGGAAATGGGCGCCCCGGCCAGATTCGGCCTCGGCCCAGACGCGGCCGCCGTGGCGCGCCACGATCCGTCGCACGTTGGCCAGCCCGATGCCGTTGCCCGGGAATTCCGAGGCGCGGTGCAGGCGCTGGAACACGCCGAACAGCTTGTCCGCATACTGCATGTCGAACCCCGCGCCGTTGTCGCTTACCGTGAATTCGTAGTCGCCGTTGCGGCCCTGCCGCACGCTCACCGCGATACGCGCCACCTCGCAATGCCCGGTGTACTTCACCGCATTGCCGAGCAGGTTCTGCCACACCGTGCGCAGCATGTTCTCATCGCCGATCACCATCGGCAACGGTGCGACGTCCCACACGATACGCCGACCCGACACGCCCGATTCGGCCAGCGCGCGCGCCTCGTCGAGCAGCGACTGCATGTCCACCGCCTGCAGCCGCAGCGCGCCGCGGCCGAGCCGCGAAAACACCAGCAGGTCGTCGATCAGCACGGCCATGCGCTGCGCCGAACCGGCGATCACCTCGATGTAATGAGCGGATTTCTCGTCGATCCGGTCGCCCAGGTGCTGCTCCAGCTTGCGCGCGAAGCCGGCGATGTGGCGCAGCGGCGCGCGCAGGTCGTGCGACACCGAATAGCTGAACGCCTCCAGCTCGCGGTTGACGTCGGAGATCTGCGCCACCTTGCCTTCCAACTGGCGGTTGAGCTCGTTCACCTGCTGCTCGGCCAGCGCGCGCGTGGTGACGTCGCTGACCGTCAGCAGCAGTGCCGGCGTGCCGCCGTCCTGCTGCTGCAGCCGGCGCGCGTTGATCACCACGTGCCGGTCGATGCCGTCGACGGTGCGCTGGACCAGTTCGTGATCCCACAGCTCACGGTCGCGCAACAGCACGTCGTTCAGGCGCTGCAGCAGCACGCCGTCGCTCCATGCACCTTTGCCGATCTGCACCAGCGGTATCGAACGCTGCCGGGGATCCATGCCGTACAGCTCGCTGAAGGCGTTGTTCACCAGCAGGCTGTTCAGGTTCTCGTCGAACAGCGCGATCGGCTCGCGTACCGCCTGGAGGATCAGCTGCGAACGCAGCACCGCCCGGCCCTCGCGGGTCTCGGCCAGCTGGCGCCGGCCGATCTGCCGCTCGGAGGTGATCACGATGATGGTCAGCAGCAGGAGCTGCGCCAGCGCGGTGACCGAGAGCACGATGCGCCCGTTGCGTGACTGCTGCGCCGCCGCGGTCTGGCGTTGCAGCAGCAGGTTGTCCTCGATCTGCACGAAGCTGGCGATCTGCGCATTCATCTCGAACAGGTCGTCGGCGTCGCGCAGCGACTGCCGGGCGCCGTCCGGATTGCCCTGCCGCAGCCGCTCCAGCGCCTGCTTCATCAGGGTGACGCGGCCGTTGACGCTGCTGGCCAGCGAGCCCATCAGGGCCTGCTGGTCGGGGTTGTCGCGCGTCATCCGGCGCAACTGCCGCAGCAGCGGCAGCACTTCCTGGCCGACCCGCGCCGCGCGCACGCGCGTGGCGTCGTTCACGTCGCCCGCCAGCAGCCGGTAGGTGGCCGCCTCGCTGTCGTGCACGACGTAGGCGATCCGGTAGGCCAGCGATTTCACCTCGGTCGAGCGCACCACCCATTCGGTGGCCTGCTCGGTGTCGCGCGCCCCCTGCAGGGTGACGATGTACGGTAGGCCGACGATGATCAGCATCGCCAGCAACAGGCCGACGGTACGCCAGCGCATGATGTCCCGGGTTGTCATGTCGCTCGCCGCATCGGCAGGCCCATGATGGAGGGTTCGCGCTGCATTCTGGCATGTTTCATCCGCGCGTCGCCGGACGCGCCGTTCATTGCCCGTAGCGGCTCATCGCCGCCGGCCGGGCCGACGCCGCGCTGCCCCACTCCCGGTTCGGCTGCGCCTGCATGGTGAAATGCAGTTCGCCGCCGGCCACGATCTCGCCGTGGCGCAGGTAGCTGCGCTGCAGCGGCTGGCCGTTCAGGGTCACCGCGCCGACGTAGGGGTGCGCATCGTCCAGCGGCGACGCGCTGATCGTGAAGGTGCGGCCGTGACCAAGGTGGAGCGCGGCGCGCGCCACGAACGGCCGGCCGATCGCGTACTCGTCGCTGCCCGGCGTCACCGGGTAGACGCCGAGCGCGGTGAACACGTACCAGGCCGACATCTGGCCGAGGTCGTCGTTGCCGCTCAGGCCGTCGGGACGCGCTGCGTACTGGCTGTCCATGATCTGCTTCAGCCTGGCTTGCGTCTTCCACGGCGCGCCGGCGTAGTCGTACAGATAGGCGATGTGATGGCTGGGCTCGTTGCCGTGCGCGTACCAGCCGATCAGCCCGGTGATGTCCTCGACATGCTTGAAGTGCGACGGGTCGACCTTCGCCTCGAACAGCGCATCGAGCCTGGCCACGAACTTCGCGTCGCCGCCCATCGCGCCGATCAGCCCGGCCACGTCCTGCGGCACGTACCACGAGTACTGCCACGCGTTGCCCTCGGTGTAGTCGCTGCCGTAACCGGCGGCCTCCGGATCGAACGGCTCGCGGAACGTGCCGTCGGCCAGCCGCGCGCGCATGAAGCCGGTCTGCGGATCCCATGCATGACGCCAGTTCGCCGCCCGCTTGCCGAAGGTGGCGGCGATGTCGGCCCTGCCCATCGCCTTCGCCATCTGCGCCAGCGACCAGTCGTCGTAGGCGTATTCCAGCGTCTTCGAGGCGCCTTCGGGCTCCTTGTCGATCGGCACGTAGCCGAGCTTCATGTAGTCGGCCAGGTCGCCGTACGGCGCATAGGTCGCGCTGGCCACCATCGCCTCAAGCGCCTTGTCCGCATCGAAGCCGCGCACGCCCTTGACGTAGGCGTCGGCGATCACCGGCACCGCGTGGTAGCCGATCATGCACCAGGTCTCCAGCCCCTGGTACGCCCACACCGGCAGGATGCCGAACGGGCTGGCCTCGCGCGCGGCGATCAGCGAGCGGATGAAATCCGTGCTGCGCTCGGAATGCAGCAGGACCATCAGCGGCTGCTGCGCGCGGTAGACGTCCCACAGCGACCAGGTGGAGTAGAAGTCGAAGCCTTCGGCCCGGTGCACCGCGTGGTCCGGCCCGCGGTAGTCGCCGTTGGCGTCCATGCTCAGCGTGGGCGACAGCATGGCGTGGTACAGCGCGGTGTAGAACTGGGTCTTCGCGGTCTTCGGCGCGTCCACGTCGACCACCGCCAGCGCCCGGTCCCAGGCGGCCTTCGCCTCGGCGCGACGGGCGTCGAAGTCCCAGCCGGCGCCGTCCTGGTCGAGATTGGCAATCGCGTTCGCTTCGCTCACCGGCGAGATCGCCACCTTCACCTCCAGCGGCTGCTTCAGCTTGCCGAAATCGAACACGCCGAGCAGCGCGCGGCCGCCCTGCGCGTCGCGGTCCTCGGCCTGGTTGCCCGGCCCCTTGAAACCCTTGTAGGTGATGTCGGTCTCGCGGTTGTACAGCTCGCGCGAAGTCATCGGCTGCGAGAAGCGCAGGGCGAAGCACAGCTCGCGCCCCGGTGCCCAGCCGCGGGTGCTGCGGCAGCCGCTGACGGTACCGTCCGCATGCACGCGCAGACTGGCCCACAGTACCTTGCCGGGGTAGTCGTAGATGCTCGGGCGCAGGTCCAGCAGCAGGTGGGCCGGCTTGCCGGCGGGGAAGCTGTAGCGGTGCCAGCCGATCCGGCGCCCGGCGGTGAGTTCGGCGCGCACGCCGTAATCGCTCAGCGTCACCGCGTAGTAGCCAGCCTGCACCACCTCGCTGGCGTGCGAGAAGCGCGAGCGGTAGCCGCTGCCCGGCTTGGCCGGGTCACCCGGTTCCAGCCGCACGTCGCCGGCGATCGGCATCACCAGCACGTCGCCCAGGTCCGAATGGCCGGAGCCGGAGAAATGCGTATGCGAGAAACCCAGCAGGCTGCCGTCGCCGTACTGGTAGCCGGCAGCCCAGTGGTAGGCGTGCCTGAAATCCGGCATCGCGGTGTCGGGCGACAGCTGGATCATGCCGAACGGCACGGTGGCGCCGGGAAAGGTATGGCCATCGCCGCCGGTGCCGATGCGCGGGTCGACGTCGGCCGCATGTCCGCGCGCGGCCAGCGCCGGCGCACTGGCCATGAACCCCAGCAGGGCGAGCATCATCGCGATGGTGCGGGACATGGGCTACCTCGGTCGGCGGTGGGCAAGGCGCTGAAAATAGCACCGCGCGGGCATGTTGCGGCGCGCGATCGGCATGCCGGTGAAAACGGTTACATTGACGCCGCGGCGTGTCCCGCGCCCGATTCCGCCCAACCCTCGACCACCCCCGTACCGGAATACCGCCATGGCCTTTGCCGCTGCACCGTCTTCCACGCCCGCGCCCACGCCGGAGCACGCCGGCCACGAGCCTTACACCAGCCACCCGATGGCGCTGGGCGTGCTCACCACCATCTTCTTCATGTGGGGCTTCCTGACCTGCCTCAACGACATCCTGATCCCGCACCTGAAGTCGATCTTCCAGCTCAACTACGCGCAGGTGATGCTGGTGCAGTTCACCTTCTTCGGCGCGTACTTCCTGATGGCGCTGCCGGCCGGCCGACTGGTCGCCGCGCTGGGCTACAAGAAGGGCATCGTGGCCGGGCTGGCGATTGCCGGCGTCGGCGCGCTGGGCTTCTGGCCAGCCGCCGGACTGCACCTGTACCCGGCCTTCCTCGGCGCGCTGTTCGTGCTGGCCACCGGCATCACCGTGCTGCAGGTGGCGGCCAACCCCTACGTGGCCCTGCTCGGCCCGGAGAAGACCAGCTCCAGCCGGCTGACCCTGGCGCAGGCGCTGAACTCGTTCGGCACCTTCCTGGCGCCGTGGTTCGGCGGATTGCTGATCCTGTCCAACGTGGTGAAGAGTCCGACCGAGCTAGCCGCGCTGGAACCGGCGCAGCGCCTGCTCTACGACACCCAGCAGGCGCAGGCGGTGCAGGGGCCGTACATCGGCCTGGCGGTGGTGCTGTTCCTGCTGACGGTGTTCGTGTGGCTGTTCCGCCTGCCGGCGCTGAGCGAAGCCACCGACAAGGGCGACCACGCGCGCCACGGCTTCGCCGACGTGCTGCGCCACCCGCACGTGCTGTTCGGCGTGCTCGGCATCTTCTTCTACGTCGGCGCGGAAGTGTCGATCGGCAGCTTCATGGTCAACTACCTGTCGATGCCGGAGATCGGCCACCTGAGCGAACAGCAGGCGGCGAAGTACGTATCCTGGTACTGGGGCGGCGCGATGGTCGGCCGCTTCGCCGGCTCGGCGCTGATGGCGAAGTTCTCGCCGCGCAAGCTGCTGGCCGCGTTTGCCACGATCAACGCGCTGCTGGTGCTGACCACCATGTCGAGCAGCGGCGCGCTGGCGATGTACAGCATCATCGCGATCGGCCTGTTCAACTCGATCATGTTCCCGACCATCTTCGCGCTGGGCATCGAGCGGCTGGGGCCGATGACCAGCAAGGCGTCCAGCCTGCTGATCATGGCCATCGTCGGCGGCGCGATCATGCCGCCGCTACAGGGCCTGTTCGCCGACCACATCGGCCTGCAGCACGCGTTCTTCCTGCCGCTGCTGTGCTACCTGTACATCGTGTTCTACGGCCTGCGCGGCTCGCGCATCCGCAGCCTGCCGGCAGCGGACGCCAGCGGAATCCATTGACATGCCGCCACGGCCCATTCTGTGCTTCGGCGAGGCACTGATCGACCTGCATGCCGACGGCCTCGACCCGCGCGGCTTCGCGGCGCGCTTCGTGCCGTTCGCCGGCGGCGCGCCGGCCAACGTGGCGGTCGCCGCGGCGCGGCTGGGCGGACACGCGCGCTTCGCCGGCATGCTCGCGCGCGACCGCTTCGGCGACTTCCTGCTCGACAGCCTGCAGCAGGCCGGCGTCGGCACCGCCGACGTGGTGCGCACCGAGGCGGCGAACAGCGCGCTGGCCTTCGTCACGCTGGACGCGCGCGGCGAGCGCAGCTTCGGCTTCTACCGCGACCACACCGCCGACCTGCTGTTCCGCCCGGCGCACTTCCGCGCCGACGGCTTCCGCGACGTCGCCGTGTTCCACGTCTGCTCCAACAGCATGACGGATCCGGCGCTGGCCGCGACCACCCGCGAAGGCATGCAGCGCGCGCACGGCGCCGGCGCCCTGGTCAGCTTCGATCTCAACCTGCGTCCTGCGCTGTGGCCGGCCGATGCCGATCCACACCCGCTGCTGTGGCCGGCGCTGCACCTGGCCGACGTGGTGAAGCTCTCCGCCGAGGAATTCGCCTGGCTGGCGATCGACGGCGAACAGGCCGCGCTGGACCGGCTGTGGCTGGGCCGCACCCGCCTGGTGGTGGTGACCGACGGCGCCCGGCCGCTGCGCTGGTTCCACCCCGAAGCCGAAGGCGAGCTGCCGTGCTACGCGGTCGAGACTGTCGACTCCACCGCGGCCGGCGATGCCTTCATGGGCGGCCTGCTGTGCTGCCTGGCCGAGCTGGAAGCCACCCCGGACCGGCTCGACCGCCTGGTCGTCGCGCTGCCGCGGCTGCACGCGATGCTGCGCTTCGCCGCCGCCTGCGGCGCACTCACCGTCACCCGCCAGGGCTCGTTCGTCGCGATGCCGCGCGGCGAAGAGGTATTGGCCTTCATGGAACGCCAGGCATGAACGCTACTCCCGACTTCCGCTCCGCCGCTTTCCTGCGCGGGCACATCGCGCAGACCATGGCGTTCTACCACCCGCATGCGATCGACCCGCAAGGCGGCTTCTTCCACTACTTCCGCGACGACGGCACGATCTACGACCGCACGCACCGGCATCTGGTCAGCAGCACCCGCTTCGTCTTCAACTACGCGATGGCGGCGATCGAATTCGGCGACGACACGGCGCTGCGCGACGAGTACCTCGACGCCGCGCGCCACGGCCTGCGCTACCTGCGCGAGGTGCATCGCGACCCGTACACCGGCGGCTACGCCTGGACGATCCGCGACGGCCAGCCGGAAGACCGCAGCAACCACGCCTACGGCGCAGCCTTCGTGCTGCTGGCCTGCGCCAGCGCGGTGAAGGCCGGCATCGCCGAGGCTGCCGCGTGGATGGACGAGACCTGGAGCCTGCTGGAGCTGCGCTACTGGGACGCCGACGCCGGGCTGTACCGCGACGAGGCGGACGCGCACTGGCACTTCAGCGACTACCGCGGCCAGAACGCGAACATGCACCTGTGCGAGGCGCTGCTGGCCGCCTACCAGGCCAGCCACGAGCCGCGTTATCTCGATCGCGCGTACACCCTCGCCGACCGCATGACCCGCCGTCAGGCGGCGCTGGCCGGCGGGCTGGTGTGGGAGCACTACGACCGCGACTGGGCCATCGACTGGGACTACCACCGCGACGACCCCAAGCACCTGTTCCGCCCGTGGGGCTTCCAGAGCGGCCACCAGACCGAGTGGGCGAAGCTGCTGCTGACCATGGATCCGCTGCTGCGCGCGCGCGGCGATGACGAGGACTGGCTGCTACCCACCGCGCGGCAGCTGTTCGACACCGCGCTGGCGCGCGCCTGGGACGGCGAGTACGGCGGCATCTGCTACGGCTTCGCGCCCGACGGCAGCGTCTGCGACGACGACAAGTACTTCTGGGTGCAGGCCGAATCGCTGGCCGCCGCCGCGCGGCTGCATGCGCACACCGGCGAGCCGGCCTATGACGACTGGTACGGGAAACTGTGGGCCTACGCGTGGCAGCATCTGGTCGACCACCGCCACGGCGCCTGGTACCGCATCCTCACCCGCGACAATCGCAAGTACAGCGACGAGAAAAGCCCGGCCGGCAAGACCGACTACCACACCATGGGCGCCTGCCACGACGTGCTGGCGCTGCTGCGTGCCGGCGGCCGGCCGTGATCCCCCACCTTCCCCAAGGCACCGCATGAACCAACCCGCGCTGTTCCTCGCCATCACCGCCGCCGTGCTGCTGGCGGCACCCGCATTCGCCGCCACCGACGCGGCCGCGCGCTTCGATCCGCTGCAGGCGTTCGCCCCGTACAGCTACCCGCAGCCGGCCACCGCCTACCGCTCGGCCAGCGGCAAGCCCGGCCCGCTGTTCTGGCAGAACCGCGCCGACTATCGGATCGAGGCCACGCTCGACCCGGCCACGCGGCAGCTGCGCGGCAGCGAGGTGATCAGCTACACCAACCACAGCCCCGACGCGCTCGACGTGCTGTGGCTGCAGCTGGACCAGAACCGCTACCGCCGCGACGCCCGCGGCGCGTTCACCAGCAAGTTCCCCACCGAGTTCACCGATGGCTACCAGATCGCCTCGGTGGAAGTGGAAGACGCGCACGGGGACAGGCAGCCGGTGCAGTGGCTGGTTTCCGACACGCGCATGCAGGTGCAGCTGCCCGCGGCACTGAAGGGCAACGGCGGCAGCCTGCGCCTGCACGTCGCCTGGAGCTACACCGTGCCCGGCGAATTCGGCGGGCGCACCGACGTCAACCCCAGCAAGCACGGCGAGATCTTCGAGATCGCGCAGTGGTACCCGCGCATGGCTGTCTACGACGACCTGCGCGGGTGGGACACTGCGCCCTACCTCAACAGCGAGTTCTACCTGGAATACGGCGATTTCGACTACGCCGTCACCGTGCCGTGGGACATGATCGTGGCCGGCTCCGGCGAGCTGCTGAACCCTGACGAGGTGCTGACGAAAGCCGAACGGCAGCGGCTGGAGCGGGCCCGCCACAGCGACGCCACCGTGATGATCCGCACGGCGGAGGAAGTCACCCAGCCGTCCAGCCGTCCGAAACAGAGCGGCACGCTGACCTGGCACTTCCGCATGCACAACACCCGCGACGTGGCGTTCGGCGCGTCGAAGGCATTCGTGTGGGACGCCGCGCGGATCAACCTGCCCGAAGGGAAAACCGCGCTGGCGATGTCGGTCTATCCGGCCGAGAGCGGCGGCGATGCGGCGTGGGGCCGCGCCACCGAATACCTCAAGGCGTCCACCGAATACTTCTCGAAGCAGTGGTATCCGTACCCGTGGCCGGTGGCGATCAACGAGGCCGGCACCGCCGGCGGCATGGAATACCCGGGCATCACCTTCGACCACAAGCTGGCCAAGGGCAAGAACCTGCACATGGTGATCGCGCACGAGATCGGGCACATCTGGTTCCCGATGATCGTGGGCAGCAACGAGCGCCGCGACGCGTGGATGGACGAGGGCTTCAACACCTTCATCGACGTCTACGAGGACGACGCCTTCAACCACGGCGAATACGCGCCGAAGCGCGATAGCGAGTACGCGCCCGGCGGCGGCAACCCGGCCGACGAGATCGCCGCCGTGCTGGCCGACCCCGCCGCGCCCGCCCTGCTCAACGGCGCCGACATGACGAGCGAGAAGTACCGTCACCCGATCAGCTACTTCAAGGGCGCGTTCGGCCTGGTGCTGCTGCGCGAGCAGATCATCGGGCCGGAGCGCTTCGACCCCGCGTTCCGCCGCTACATCGCCACCTGGGCGTACAAGCACCCCAGCCCGTCGGACTTCTTCCGCTTCATGGAAAGCGACACCGGCGAGGACCTCGGCTGGTTCTGGCGCGGCTGGTACGAGCACAACTGGACGTTCGACATGGCGGTGCAGAAGGTGGCGCCGATCGACGGCAACTGGAGCCACGGCGCCGAAGTCACCGTGGCCAACCTCGACCGGCTGGTGCTGCCCGCCACGCTCGAAGTGACCTACGACGACGGCAGCAAGCAGGACATCCGCGTGCCGGTGGAAACCTGGCAGCAGCACCGCAGCTACGTGGTGCGCGTGGCCGGCACGCGCAAGGTGGTTACGGCCACCCTCGACCCGACGCATGCGCTGCCGGACGCACAGCGCGCGAACAACACGCTGCGGGTGAAATAAAGGTTCTTCGCGGGTAAGCGGGAAAGATCGTGTTGACAGATGAAGGGTTGGGTGAAGGCGGCGGATGGCGGATAAGCTGAAAGCTCTCACACCCACAGCGGCTCAACCGCCGCCGCCTTCATGCATGATGCTATTGACGCTGCCCAATTTTGGATAGGGTTTCGTTTGATCGAGACTCAATCCTCGTCGGAGACCGACCTGCTACTTCGGCTGGAAGCGGACCCTCACGTGGACCCGCGCTGTGGTCGTTGCCAGATGCCCTGCGGGCTG
>NZ_AXBJ01000017.1:0-82773 GCF_000473345.1 Rhodanobacter sp. OR87 | reverse complement strand
CATCGCCGCTGGAACGAGTGGTATCGCCTTGCCCTGGATAGCCAGCTGCCACCCCTGGTCGCCTTCGCCAAACGCTTGGCGCCGTACATCGATGGCATCATCGCCAGCGCCCTTTACCGGCTCAACACCAGCGTCTTGGAAGGCATGAACAATCGCATCAAGGTCATCAAGCGAATGGCCTATGGCTACCGCGACTCCGCTTACTTCTTCCTCAAAATCAAGGCCGCCTTTCCCGGTAAGGCGCGATGAACCATAAAAAAGCCGCGTCGGCGGGAGTGCCGGACGCGGCCAAGCTTGGGACCGATCCACTGCCAGTGCATCGGGCGCCGGTCGCGGAGCGGTCCGCGCCGGCCCGGGCAGTGTGCCGAGCGTAGGTCTCACCGTTCGGGATTGCCCTGATCCCGGTCAGGGCGCCCGGGCGGGGCGCCGGTCACCATCGCGCCCGGCGGATGTGCCGCCCTCAACCCTGGAGATCGTACCGATGCTGTTCCAAGTGAAGGATTTTGCCGGTGACACCGGCGCCATCGCCGCCATCCTGCGTGCCCATGACGCCACCGCGAAAGTCACGGGCGATGCCGTCGCCGGGCAGATCGACGTGTCGGCACAGCTGACCTCCGGCCAGGTCGTCACCGCCCTGCACGAGGCAGGCTACGAGGCCGTGCGCGTGTCCGAGCCGCGGCAGATCCACGTCAGCGGCGGCAGCACCTGCTGCGGCAGCTGCTCATGAGCCGCTGACGTCCTCGCCGCGCGGCCGCGTGCGCGGCTTGCGCGGCCCCGGCGCGGAATGCCGCCCCTGCGCCGCGTCGATCGCGTCGATCCAACCGGCGCGCGCGGCGGGGAACGCGTCCGCGTAGGGCACGTACGGCTTGATGTCGAGGATCGGCGTGCCGTCTAGCAGGTCCACCCCGCGCACGCGCAACGCGCCTTCCTCCACCGCCACCAGCTCCACCGCCGACAGCCCGATCGCGTTCGGCCGGTGCGGCGAGCGCGTGGCCAGCACGCTGCGCTTGCCGCCGCCGCGCGGCGGGCGCACCTCGGCCTTCCAGCCCTCGCTGCGGTGGAAGGCGAACAGCAGCCAGATCCGCTCGAAGCCGGCCAGGTCGCGGAACGCCGCCGCGGGAAAGCCCGCCACGAACTCGACCACCGCCTCGGCCGCCGCCTGCGTCTCGATGCCGGCGACCACGGTGGGCTGGTGCGGCGCGTCGATGCGCTGCGCATACGGCGAGCGCACGAACGCGATCGGATGGCAGGACAGGACGTGCAAGCTATCGGGCGCGGTGCTCATTGCGGCATTATCGCTCCTTCGCCCCGCTTCCCCCGCCGAGGACGCCATGAAATATCTCGTGATGATCTACTGCGACGACGCCCTGCTGGACGCGCTGCCGGAAGGCGAGTTCGACACCCTGATGCACGGCTGCTTCGCCAAGGCCGATGCCCTGCGCGCGAACGGACGGCTGCATGATTCGCAGCAGCTGGAGGCGCCCTCGACCGCGCGCACCGTGCGCGTGCGCGAGGGCCACACCAGCGTGGTCGACGGCCCGTTTGCCGAAACCAAGGAATACCTGGGCGGCTTCAACCTGATCGAGGCCGCCGACATGGACGAGGCGGTGCGCATTGCGCAGGCCTTCCCGTGGTCGCGCACCGGCGCGATCGAGATCCGCCCGGTGCGCGACATGGATGCGGTCAGGCGGCGGGTGGGCGCGTGAGCATGCGCGACGACGACGATTTCGACGCCGACCCGGACTTCGACGAGGAGGACGACTCGGTCGAGGCGAAGGTCTGGCAGTTGCTGCTGCTGATCAATCCCGGCGACGAGGAAACCGCGCTGCAGCAGTTCGCGGACTACCGCGAGGCCGCGGCGGAGGGCGGAGACGCGGAGCCGGTCGAGCTGATCGGCCGGGTGATCGACTGGCGCTCCGGCTTCATGGTCGACGAGCACGACCTGCGCGCGCTGGTGCAGGCGCTGGACGAGCTGAGCGCGCGCTGGAACCTGTCGATCGACTGGAACGGCGACCCGGACGACGACGACTTCTTCGACGACACCGACGCGGGCAGCCTGCTCGGCCTCGCCTACGATCGCCTCGCCGAATCCGGCTACACGGTGTGGTCGTGGGAAACCGCCGACGGTGCCTGCGCCGGCTGGATCACCCTGAGCCGCGACAACGAGCCGATGCGCGAACTGGCCACGGCGCTGCACATCAACCTGCGCCTGGGCAGCGACTTCGGCTGAGCCGCGGAACAGAAAGGGAACGGCACGACCATGCTGCAATTGATCGGTTTCGATGGCGACGACACGCTGTGGCACAGCGAGGGCTATTACCGCCAGGCCGGCGACGCGTTCGCTGCGATCATGGCGCGCTACGTGGACCTCGGCGACCGGCACGTGCACGACAGCATGCTGGCCACCGAGCAGCGCAACCTCAAGCTGTTCGGCTACGGCGCCAAGGGCATGGCGCTGTCGATGGTGGAAACCGCGATCGCGGTCTCGGGCGGCCGCATCAGCGCCGCCGACATCCACGCGCTGGTCGAGCTGGGCAAGACCGTGCTGCAGCATCCGGTGGAACTGCTGCCCGGCATCCGCGAGGCGGTCGAGGCGGTGGCGCGAAGCTACGACGTGGTGCTGATCACCAAGGGCGACCTGTTCCACCAGGAAAAGAAGGTGGCCGAGTCCGGCCTGGCCGACCTGTTCCGCCGCATCGAGATCGTCTCGGAGAAGGACGCCGCCACCTACCGCCGCGTGCTGGGCGAGTTCGACCTGCAGCCGGCGCAGTTCGCCATGGTCGGCAACTCGCTGCGCTCGGACATCGAGCCGGTGCTGCGCCTGGGCGGCTGGGGCGTGCACCTGCCGTACCACGTGACCTGGGCGCACGAGCTGGAGAACGGCCTGGCCGCCGACGAGCCGCGCATGCTCACGGTGGACGCGCCGGCGGCGATCCCGGCGGCGCTGGAACGGCTGCGCGCATTGGCCGGTGCCGCGGCGTAAGGCAGGCATCGCCCGCCGCTCGCCTAGTCGTCGAAGCCGGTGTAGCCCTCGGGGAAGATCGGCGTGCCGTCCGCTTCCAGGCCGGTCATGTCGGCCAGCGCCCTGGCGGCGGCGGCTTCGGCGATGCCCTTGTCGCGGAAGCTGCGGTTCTCGCAGATCGCGTAGTACACCGGGTAGCCGTGGCGGCGCGGGGTGACCGCCAGCCAGGCCGCATAGCGCGAGCCTTCCAGGGTGGCGCCGGAGCGGCAAAGGTAATCGTCGAACTCGCGCTCGGCCATGGTCGTCGGTTCCGCCCGGAAAGCCTGCATTGTATCGAGTGGACAGCGTGTCTCGCGCAGCCGGCGAGGTGGATCCATCGAACCCGTCGGTCCCGATCAGCTAGGATCCCCTGGCTGCAGCCGAGGTGACCCGTATCCGTCCACCGCATGACAGCGCAGGTCGCCATGCCCCGTGACCCTGGAAAACGACAAGGATGAATCGATGAAGTGGGGTCTTGCCTTTTGTTTCCTGGCCGTATCGACCGCTGCCGGAGCCGTTGTCATCCGGGCAGACCTTGATGATGCCAAATATCGGGTTCCGGCTTCGGCATTCCCCGCGCTGGTCGATATGCCCGGCGAGGGACATGGCGTCCTGATCGCGCCGCGGTGGGTCGTGACCGCGGCTCACGCCGCGCCCATGCCGATGCAGGGCATGGAGAACGAGGTATCTGTCGGCGGCGTGGCGCGCAGGGTCAAACGTGTCGTCACGTATCCCGGCTACAGGAAACTGCCCAACCGGCTGATCACGGAGGCATTGGCCTCCGGCGACTTGTCCAGGGTGTCTGCCTTTCTCGCATCGTCCAACGACATCGCGCTGATCGAACTTGCATCGCCGGTGACGGAGGTGACTCCCGTTCCCCTCTATCGCGGGAAAAAAGAAGTGGGGATGACCGTGCAGCTCGTGGGCAAGGGCGTCACGGGCAATGGCGCCGGAGGCCAGGATCCCCACGGCTCGCATCGCAGCGTCTTGCGCCACGCCTTCAACGTGATTGCCGGTGCCGACGCGCGTTACGTCTGGTATCGATTCGATGCGCCGCCGTCCGCCCTGCCGCTTGAAGGCATCACGGGAAGCGGTGACAGTGGCGGTCCCCTGCTCATCGGGGATGGCCATTCAAGGCAACTCGTCGGCCTGGCCTCCTGGAGCAGATATCCGCCGGACCATCCATTCTGGAGAAAATGGGCACCGGGCCGCCCGTTCGTGGAAGGTCTTTACGGCGAGATCGGGTACGCCGTTCGCATCTCAGGCTACGTCCCGTGGATCGAAGGCGTGATGTCAGCGCCTGCGGGTGGCCGTACGCAGCATCAGGCAGCGGAGGCTGGCGACTCGAACCAGCCGACGGACATGCGCCACTGATCAGGGCACCGGCAAACGGACGTCCAGAAAGCTGACCATCGCGGTTGGCTGGAATGGGCGGCTTCTGCCGGTCGACGCCGGCCGTCGGCTGGTCCCGTCGGTCGGCGGTCAGGTCAGCGCCGACCGGTCGCGTGATGCGATCGCTCCGGTGCGATCGTTGCCGGCGTGCGGGGTGGCGCGCCCGCCCTCGACCCCGATGGTCGGTTCCGCTCGGAAAGCGTGCAGTGCACCGTGCGGCCCGCTTGCCTCATCATGGCGCAATGACCCTTGCCGAACCGCCCGTGCCGCGCATCGTGCTGGACACCAACGTGTGCCTGGACCTCTTCCTGTTCCGCGACGCGCACTCCGCGGCGCTGCACGTGGCGATGCAGCAGGGCACGATCGAGGCGGTGACGCGCGCCGACTGTCGCGACGAATGGCGGCGCGTGCTGCACTACCCGCAGCTGCCGGTGACCGGCGCCACCCGGCCGGCGATCGAGGCCGCGTTCGATGCGCTGGTGCGCTGCCTGCCCGATGACCTGGCCATGGCACCGGCCGCGCTGCCGTTGCCGCGCTGTGCCGATCCGGACGACCAGAAGTTCCTGGAGCTGGCGCAGGCCTCGGGCGCGCGCTGGCTGGTCAGCAAGGACAACGAACTGCTGAAGCTGGCGCCGCGCTGCGCCCGCGACGCGCTGTTCTGGATCGGCCTGCCGCAGGCGTGGTCGTTGCGCAGGGGCTGAGCGTCGCAGCGCCGCCGCTACGGCGTCGTGGTGTACTTGGGCTCCCCCGTCTGCCGGGACGCACCATGCTCACGCCACACGCCATCGACTGCCCGTACTGCGGCGAGCCGATCGAAGTACTGATCGACGCCTCGATTCCCCGCCAGCGCTACATCGAGGACTGCCAGGTGTGCTGCCGGCCGATCACGCTCGACGTGGAGACCGACGTGGACGGCGAGCCGCAGGTGCGCGCCTCCGGCGAGAACGACGCCTGAAGTTCAGGCAAGTGCCCACTCCGCCGACGCGGCGATGCCGATGCCCTGCGCCAGCAGCGTGGCGCGGGTGGCCGCGTCGCCGGCCGGCGTGACCGGGCGGCTCAAGTCCCACAGCACGCTGGCGCGCAGGCCCAGTGCCTGCGCGTCCTGCGCGGTCCACAGCACGCATACGTCGCGCGCCAGCCCGCACACGAACACCTCCTGCACGCCGCGCTCGCGCAGCCAGCCGGCCAGCCCGGTGCTGGGCCGCGTGCCGTGCGGGCCGTGGTTCTCGCGGAAGCCGCTGTAGGAATCCACGGTGCTGTCGCTGCCCTTGCGGATCACCGCATCCAGCGCCGACCAGTCGACGTCCGGATGCAGCGCGGCGCCGGGCGTGCCTTGCACGCAATGCTCCGGCCACAGCGTCTGCGGCTGGCCGTACAGCGCGATCTGCTCGAACGGCGCACGGCCGGGATGCGAACCGGCGAACGAGACGTGCCCGCGCGGGTGCCAGTCCTGGGTGGCCACCACGTGGCGGAAGCGGCGTGCGCGCAGCAGCGCGTCGAGGCCCGGCACGATCGCGTCGCCCTCGTGGCAGGCCAGCGCACCGCCGGGCATGAAGTCCGGCTGCACGTCGACCACGATCAGTGCGGCATGGGGCGAGAAGGCTTGGCTCATGGCGTGGGGCGCAGGAAGGGGCGGTCAAGTCTAGCGCGCGGATGCGAGCCGTCGGCATGGCCCATAATGCGCGCTGCAGCGGCAACGCGGTTCGGGGCAGGCGATGCAGTACGACCAGTCGTGGATGGGTTACGGGATCGTCGGCGGACTCCAGGCCGGCCTGATCTCGGCCGCGGCGGGGCTGGCGCTGTTTTTCGTGTTCCACGGACTGGGCCGGCGCCACGGCTGGGGCTGGGGCCCGCCGATCGGCTGGGGCTTCCTGCTGGCGAGCGCGCTGACTGCCAGCGGCGACCTGTGGAACCTGTTCTATTTCAACTACGGCCGGCTGCAGTCGCTGCAGCTGCTGAAGGTGAAGCTGGCCGAAGTGCACGACCCGGACAGCATCGGCCTGCGCGCACTGTGCGAGTTGCTTGGTGTCGCGCTGGGTATCTACGTCGGCTGGGCGCTCGCCAGCGGCGACTGGCGCCGGCGCTTCGGCGGGCGCAGGTGATTCCTCAGCGCGCCGGCAGCCGGTGCGCGAACATCCACGGCCACAGTGCCTGCGTGGCGTATGCGGCCTGCCAGGAGGCGTGCCTGATGCCGGCGAATTCGGTATAGCGCACCTCGGCGCCGCGCGCCTGCAGCGCGGCGTGCATGCGGCGCGATTCCTCCGGCGGCACCACGTCGTCGAGCGCGCCGTGGAAGATCCACACCGGCAGCGTGCCGAGGTGGGCGGCGAGCCACGCATGCGGGTCGCCGGCCGTGGCGGGGATGCCCTGCACGCGCAGGTCGGCGTGGTCGTTCGGATGGCGGATGCCGCCGCAGACGATCGCGGCGGCGGCAAACATGCCGGGGTGGTCCAGCGCGATCTGCCAGGCGCCGTAGCCGCCCATCGACAGGCCGGTGAGGTAGAGCCGCCGGCGGTCGCCGTGCCATTCGCCGATGCTGTCGTCCAGCGCCTTGAGCGCCATCTGCTCGATCGCGCCGTGCCAGCGGCTGCCGGCCGGCGCCTGCGGGATCACCACCACCGCCGGGAACGCCTCGCCGTGCCCGTTGAGCCATGGCGGCAGGCCCTGGCCGAGCTGGGCCCGGTTGTTCCTGCCGCGCTCGCCGCTGCCGTGCAGGAACAGCACCACCGGCCAGCGGCGTTCGGCCGTCCAGCCGTCCGGCACGAACACCCGGTAGCGATAGGTCGTACCGTGCAGTTCCAGCGAGCGCGCGACGAAGCGCGCCGGTTCGCCGGTGTGGCCGGTCAGGCTGACGCTCATCAGGCACAGCAGCAGGGCGAGTCGGCGCATGGCGGGGTGTTCCTACAGCAGCGGGTCGAACAAGCGTGCCACATGCATCGCCACCCGGCGCAGGTAGGGCGCCTCGCGGTATTCGTGCTCGTCGATGGCCCTGGCGCGGGCAAAGTCGGCGTTGAGCATCGCCGCCACCTCGGCGGCGAAGGTATGGTCCACTGCCAGCACGGCGGCTTCGAAGTTGAGCCGGAACGAGCGGCTGTCCAGGTTCAGGCTGCCGATCGCGGCGGTGTCGCGGTCGATCAGCAGCGCCTTCTGGTGCAAAAAACCGGGCTGGTAGCGGAACACGCGGATGCCGGCGCGTACGGCGGCGTAGGCGTGCAGGGTGGAGGCGAGGAACACGGTGCGGTGGTCCGGCCGCGCGGGGATCAGTACGCGCACGTCCACCCCGCGCAGCACCGCCAGCTGCAGCGCCGCGCGCACCGCGTGGTCGGGCACGAAGTACGGCGTGCTGAGCCACACGCGCTGGCGTGCCGCGTTGATCGCGGCGGCGAAGAACAGCGAGCCGGTTTCCTGCGGATCGGCCGGGCCGCTGGCCACCACCAGCGCACTGGCCTCGCCGTCGGCGGGCGGCGACGCCAGCAGTGGCGGCGGTGCGCCGGTGATCCATTGCCAGTCCGCGGCGAACAGCTGCTGCAGGTCGGCCACCGCCGGCCCGGCGAGTTCCAGCTGGGTGTCGCGCCACGGCGCCAGCGGCGGTTTCAGGCCGAGGTATTCGTCGCCCACGTTGAGGCCGCCGACGAAGCCGCGCGCGCCGTCCACCACCAGAATCTTGCGGTGGTTGCGGAAATTCAGCTGGAAGCGGTTGCGCCAGCGGTGGGTGGCGAAGCGGTGGATCGCCACGCCGCCGGCGCGCAGCTCGTCGACGTAGCGTTGCGGCAGCGCATGGCTGCCGATGCCGTCGAACAGCACGTACACGCGCACGCCGGCTGCGGCGCGCTCCAGCAGCACCCGCTGCAGGCGCCGGCCCAGCGTGTCGTCGTGGATGATGAAGAACTGCACCAGCAGACAATGCCTGGCCGCAGCCATCGCGCCGAGCATGGCGTCGAAGGCGGCTTCACCGTCGATCAGCAGGCGCAACCGGTGGCCGCCGCGGAACGGCCGCCGCTGCAGCGCGCTGATGGCGGCGTAGCGCTCGCAGCCCGGGTCGAGCGGCGGCGCGGCACCGGCCGCCCCGGCCTGCGTGGATGCCGCTGGTGCATGGTGCCCGGCGCGATAGCCGAGGAAGTGGCTGGAGCCCAGGTACAGGTAGGGCAGCAAGGTCACGTACGGCAGCAACAGCAGGCCGAGCGTCCAGCCGATCGCGCCTTGCGGGGTGCGCGCGCGCATCACCGCGTGCATCGCTGCCAGCAGGCCGAGCAGGTGCGCCACGGCGATGCAGGCAGTGAGCACGCTGGCGGTCATCGCGGGCGCCGCGGGCCGCTCAGCCGCCCAGCAACTGGTCGGCCAGGTGGCGCGCCTGCTGGCGGATCTCCGGCATCGCGGTGGATTCCCACAGCGTGCCGCGCAGCAGGCTGCCGATGGCGAACAGGTTCGGCCAGTACTGCTCGCCGTGGCGCAGGTGGCCGTCGCTGTCGGCCTGCACGCCGAGGCCGAGCGGGTCGGCGGCGATGTGCGCGTTGGTGAGCAGCTGGCTGACCAGCCGGTGGTTGCAGCGGCGCAGGTCGGTCTCCAGGCCCACGGTCTGGATCACCAGCTCGGCGCCCAGTACATAGGTTGCGCCGGCGTGGGCCACGGTCAGTTGCAGCACGTCGCCGGCGACGCCCACCGCGTGCACGCGTCCGCACTGGCGCTGCAGCCGGCCGTCGCGTTCCAGCGCGGCGATCGTCTCGCGCACCTGCGGCGGCATGCGGTGGCGCACGCGCTCCCACGCCCAGCGCGCGTGGCGCATGAAGCGCGCGCGCTGTTCCGGCGACAGCTCGGCCCACAGCGCTGGCAGGTGCGGGCGCAGGCCGTCGACCACGGCGCGCCATTCGGTGCCTTGCTGCGCGATCGCCTCGCGCAGCAGGCGCATCCAGCGGCGAATCTCCGGCGCGTCGCGCATCGCCTCGACCAGCGCGGCGCCGTCGTCGGCGGGCGTGGCGGCGGCGTGCAGGTGCGCCTCGGGGAAGCGGCCGTGGCGGGAGATCGCGACGAATTCGGCCTGCGGCCATTGCGCGGACAGTTCCAGCAGCACGTCGACCGCGGTCAGCCCCAGCCCGATCAGCACCACCTTGCGCGGCGGCGGCTGCCGCTCGGCGAGCTGGGCCAGCAGGCGCCATGGGTCGACCACGTAGCGGCCGCTGGCGAGGGCGGCGGCGCTGACGCCGGCCAGCGGCTGCGGCGGCAGCGCGCCCAGCGCCAGCACGGCAGCGTCGGCCGGGTGGCTTTCCTCGCCATGGATCACGGTGATGCCGCCCGACTCGGGCACCAGCGCGTCGACCGCGAATGGCAGGATGTTGACGTGGTGCCCGCGCGCCTTGCCCTGCTGCAGCGCGCGCGCCACTTCCGCCTCGAGGTAGTCGCCGTAGCGGCGGCGCGGCAGGAAGTCGGTGCCGGCGATGGCGGGATCGTCGCGTTGCAGGAAATCCAGGAAGCCGCGCGGCTTGCCGGCGAACATGCTCATCGAGGCCGCCCGCACGTTCAGCAGGTGGCGTTCCGAAGCGGTGCCGTAGGCCACTCCGCGCGCCGGTGGGCCGCCGCCGGTGAACCAGTCCAGCTGCAGTGGCTGCGGCGATTCGCGCTCCAGCAGCTCGCTGAGCAGCGTGGCAGCCGCGGCACCGCCGCCGATGATGGCGACCCGTCGAAACATGGAACTCCCCGTGCGTGTGGTGGCGGGCGGATCAGCCGGGCAGGCGGCCGGCGATGGCGCTGTGCCGTGGCTGCGCGCTCCAGCGCCCGGCGGGGTCGAGCTGCCCGCCGGCAAAGTGCTGCGCCGGCTCGCCGCTGCAGACGTGCAGCGAGAGCGCCGTGTCGTGCCGCGACAGGTTGCGGCAGCGCCGCGCCAGTCCGTGTTCGCCCTCGAACCAGATGCCGTCGCCCGGGCCGAGCCAGTTGCGGCCGTGCAGGCTCAGCTCGCCGGACGCGTCGTCGCAGCGGTAGGACTGCACTTCCAGCGCGCCCACCAGCGCCATGTCCAGGCCCCACAGGCCGGCGGGGTCATGCACCGGCGCGGCGTGGTTCGGCGGCCAGGCCAGTACCAGCACGCTGACCGGCGGCTTGCCGCGCTCGGCCAGCAGCCAGCGTTCGAAACCGTGCCGGCGCTGGCTCAGCCGGCCCAGCCGGTGGGCCAGCGCCGCGGCATCCTGATGCACCACGCGGCCCAGTTCGCGCGCCATCGTGGCGAGGTCGGGGCGTTCGACGCCGGCGTGCTCGAGCGCGATCGCGCGCAGGGTTTTCAGGAGAGGCTGGTGCTTGCCCATGCGTGGAGCCCGGCAGGGTGAATGGGCGCCAGTGGAGCATGCATATCGTTAAAGCCACGTAAGCCGGCGGCATCGCCGCAGGCACTCGCGCCACGGTCATCCGCCCGTCGCGGCCGCCGGGCGGATGACCGCGGCGAAAGCGCTACTCGCGCAGGTCGAACGTCACCGGCACCCGTGCCCAGGCGCGCACCGCCCGCCCGTTCACCATCGCCGGCTGGAACTGCCAGCCGGCCAGCACCTGCTCGACGGCGCTATGGTCGAGCAGCAGGTAGCCGCTGCCGTGCTCCACCGACACCTGCACCGGCTTGCCGGTCTCGTCCACCAGCACGCGCAACAGCACCGTGCCCTGCATGCGTTGCTGCAGGGCGCGGGTGGGGAAGCGCAGCGGGGCGGAGCGGTAGGCCAGGCTGGCCTCGACCGGTGCGGTCAGTGCCGGCCCTGGCGTCGTAGCGCTTGGCAGCAGGGTCGGTGTGGCGACCGGTGGCGGTGGAGGCAGGGGTGGTGTCGGCTCGACGAAATGGATCGTGGGAATTGGGTTGATCTGTTCGATCGCATGGAAAAACGCCGGGCCGGTCGGCCGCGAGGCGATCACGATCACGGCAAGGTTGAGTGCGATCGCGGCACTGATGGCGGCGATGCGTGCGCGGTCGGGGTGGGTACGATGAGCTACGGCCAGGCTTGCGGACGACATGGCGACCTCCTGACTTCGGTGGGATGTTGCGGCGGTCACGCTGCGCGAGCAGGGGGATCGTGCCGTCGCGATGGCAGCGTATGCCTGCGGAATGCGCTTGCGCAAGCGGACGGCTGGATGGCCAAATGCGGGATCGTGGCGGCGCGGCCGTGACCGGCAAAAAAAGCCCCGCGGGGAGGCGGGGCGGAAGGCGGATGGCGGGGAGTGCACAGCCACCGGCAAAATCGTGCGCTGCGGCTGCAACGGTCCGCCGTGGAGTCCTCGTGAAGACGGTCTTCATGCCAGTCCCCGCCGCGGGTGCCATGCTCCTGCAGCCTTCGGCCGCGGCGCCGGTGCTGACCAGGGGCAAGGTCTCGCTGCGCTCGGCGGCACGGGCGCGGGCCGGAACCTGGGCGTGGCGTTCGGTGCGTTCATCATCGAATAACGTGACGGCGTACCGGCGCGGCCATGCGCCACGATAGGCAGGCGCGGGCACACCCGGTTAAGGTATGCCCACGCGCCTCGCATTGCCCAGGAGTCCCCCATGTCCGCCACATCCGGCACGGTGATCCCGCGCTACAGCTTCGGCGACGAGCTTGCCAGCATCATCATCCACGGCCTCGGCATCGTGCTCAGCATTGCCGGCCTGGCGACGCTGGTGGCGTTCGCCGCGCTGCACGGCAATGCATTGACCGTGGTCGCCTGCGCGGTGTTCGGCACTTCGCTGGTGCTGCTGTACACCGCGTCCACGCTGTACCACTCGATTTCCGTGGCGGCAGCCAAACCGGCGTTGCGCATGCTCGACCACATCGCGATCTATGTGCTGATCGCCGGCACCTATACCCCGTTCACCCTGGTCGCCCTGCCCGGAGCATGGGGCTGGAGCCTGTTCGTGGCGGTGTGGGCACTGGCGCTGGCCGGCAGCGCGCTGGAGCTGGGTCTGCTCAAGCGTTACCACAAGCTGGCGGTGCTGCTGTACGTGGGCATGGGCTGGATCGGCATGGTCGCGTTCAAGCCGCTCAGCGAGCATCTGCAGACCGGCGGCACCGCACTGCTGCTCGCCGGCGGGCTGGCCTATACGCTGGGCGTGCCGTTCTACCTGTGGCGGCGGCTGCCGTACCACCATGCGCTGTGGCACGTGTTCGTGCTGGCCGGCAGCGTGCTGCACTTCCTGGCCGTGCTGCTGTACGTGATTCCCGACCCGGCGTGAGCCTGCCGCCGGACCTCGCGGCGCGGCGCCGCGAACTGGAGGACGCGGCCACCCACCTGGGCCGGCCGCACGCGCTGCGCTTCCGGCCGATGTTCGGCGGGTTGATGGCGTATCTCGACGAGCGGCCGTGCGCCTGGCTGACGCCCGGCGCCCTGGCCCTGAAACTGCCGCCGGCCGAGCAGCCGGTGTTGCTGCGCATCGCGGGCACGGCACGGCTGGTCGTCAAGCCCGGCGCCGCGCCGAGCCGGCACTACATCGTGCTGCCCGCCGCGCTCAGCCGCGACACCGCGCGGCTCGCCGGCTGGCTGGCGAAGAGCGCGCGGCATTGAGGGTCACGGTTTCTGCCGGGTCGGCACGAACTGCGTGCGCACCGCCTCGGCCAGCTGCTCCGGCGGCAGCAGGCCCTGGCCGATCACGAAATCGTTGAAGGCCAGGCGGTCGAACTTCGGGCCCAGCGCCAGCTCGGTCTGCAGGCGCAGCTGCTGCAGGCGCAGGTAGCCGTAGAAGTACGCGGTGGCCTGGCCGGGCGAATCGTAGGTATAGCGGTTGATCTCCTGCGTGGCGAGCGCGTCGGACAAGCCCACCTCATGCATCAGGATCTGCTTGGCACGCGCGGGGGTGATCAGGCCGAGATTGAGCATCGGGTCGAGATACGCGCGCGCGGCGCGCTGCAGGCGCGCCTGCAGCGCGGCGAACTGCCCAGCTGGCGGCTCGTACGGCAGCATCTCGGACTCGGCGTACAGCGCCCAGCCTTCCACGTTGACGCTGTTGAACGCGAACAGGCTGCGCGCCAGCGAGACGCCGCGCTCGACCATCGCGGCGAACTGCAGCTCGTGGCCGGGGCGGCCCTCGTGTGCGGTCAGCGTCCACGCCGCGGCCTTGTAGGTGAAATCGTCGTAGGCCTGGGTCGGGTCGCCGTTCTTGCCCGGGTTGCCCATGGTCAGCACGAAGGTGCCTTGCTCGCCGTGGTTGTTGATGAACGGTGGCGGGTCCATGTGCGGCGCCGGCACCTGCGCGGCTTCCGCGTCGGAGGCCAGGCGCATCTGCATCTTGCGCTGCGGCAGGGTGACGATGCGCTCGCGGCGGATGGTGTCCTCGATCCTTCCGAGCACCTCGTGGTACCACGGCTCCACCTGGTCCCGACCCAACTGCTGCTTCTTCAGTGCCTTGAGCACGTCGCGGTAGTCGGTGGCATCGATGCCCTCGGCCTTCGCCACCACCGGCGCCAGCACCTGCATCATGCCCTGCAGCTCGACGAACTCCAGCTGCGCCTGTTCCATTAACTGCTGCGGCGGGATGTCGATGCCGACCTGGCGCAGGTTGTAGGCGTACAGCGGCTCGGGCAGGCGGAAGTCGGCGCGGGCGCGCGGCAGCACGGTGCGGCGCACCCAGCCGTCGTACGCCTGCAGCTGGGCGTCCAGCGCGTCCAGCGCAGCCTTGCCCTGGGCATCGTCCAGCTTGTATTTGGCGAACAGCTGGCGGATGCCTTCGACATAGCGCGACGTGTTGGCGAGCTTCTGCTCGACCTCGCCCTTGTACGGGCCGAGCAGCGCCTTATCGCCGAGCCGGGCGACGGTCTGCGCCTTCGCCAGCTCGGCGATCGGCGTGCAGCCGGGCGTCTTGCCCACGTAGCACTGCAACCGCTTCAGTGCCGACGGGCGGCGCGCGGCGGCCACGTCATCCTTCAGCAGGCTGAATTCGCCGCCGAACACCAGCTCGCCGACATCGGTGTACGGCAGCAGGTATTTGCGGTTGAGGTCGATGCCCTCGATCTGCCCGGTGGTGGCCTTGATCAGGATCTGCAGGTCCTGCCGCACGTTGGCGTCCCGCTCCGCCGCCAGCAGGGTCTGCAGCTTCGCCTTGGCCGCCACCAGCGCGGCGCGCGAGCGCTGGTCCACGCCGGGGCGCAGGTCGGCAACCTTGTCGTCGTAGCCGGATACACCGACCTGCGAGGCGAACTCCGGGCTGAAACGGGCGATCTGGTCGAGCAGGATCTGCGAGTCGGCGTTGCTGCGGGCGATCCAGGCCGGCGGTGCGGTCTGGGCGTGCAGCGAAGCGGTCGCGGCCAGCACGGCGGCGAGGGCGAAGACGAGGCGTCTGGACATGGCGTTCTCCCTGGGGTAGCCCCAGCCTAGGACGCCGCGCGTGTCGAAAGCATGTGCCGGAAGCTCAGCCGAACAGCATCGCCAGCCCGAACAACCCCACCATCACGAACGAGAGCACCAGTTTCACCAGGGTGCCGAGCAGCAGGCCGAGCCAGGTGCCGACGCCGACGTGGGCCGAGCGCAGCACGCTGGTGCCGGAGGCTAGCTCGCCGGCCAGCGCGCCGAGGAACGGCCCGAACAGCAGCCCCGGGATGCCGAAGAACATGCCGACCAGGGTGCCCAGCCCGGCGCCCCACAGCGCCCGCTTGCTGGCACCGACGCGCTTGGCGCCGAGCGTGCCGGCGACGAAGTCGACGATCACCCCGAGCGTGCCCAGCGCACCGATGAGCAGCAGCCACCACAGGCCCAGGTGCCGGTAGCCGTCCAATGCCGCGGCCAGCCAGATGCCGCCGAACAGCATCGGGATGCCGGGCAGCGCCGGCAGCACGGCGCCGGCCAGGCCGCCGCCGATCAGCAGCGCGGCGAGTACGTACAAGGCGATGTCCATCAGGTGGGTTCCGTTGGCGCGATCACGCGGCGGGCGTCACCGCCGCGACCATGGCGGGTCGGGACACTATGGCATGCAACCGCGCGCCGTTCGCGGCCGTGGCGTGCCATCGGCAAGCGGTTGCACGCATGGACCGCATGCCGCGCGTTCATGCGCGGTCTAAGCCGGCGGCTATTTCTCCACGAAGGCCCGCTCGATCACGTAGTCGCCCGGTTCGCGCGTGCGCGGCGAGGCCTGGAAGCCGCGGCCGTCGAGCAAGGCGCTGAGGTCGTCCAGCATGGCCGGGCTGCCGCACAGCATCACGCGGTCGGTGGCCGGGTTCAGCGGCGGCAGGCCGGTGGCTGCGCTCAGCCTGCCGTTGACGATCGCATCGGTGATGCGGCCCTGGTGGCGGAACGGCTCACGCGTCACGGTCGGGTAGTAGATCAGCTTCTCGCGCACCAGCTCGCCCAGGTAGTCGTGCCGTGGCAGCTGGTGTTCCAGGTAGTCGGCGTAGGCGAGGTCCTCGACCCGGCGCACGCCGTGGGCCAGCACGATCCTGTCGAAGCGCTGGTAGGTGTCCGGGTCGCGGATGACGCTCATGAACGGCGCCAGCCCGGTGCCGGTGCCGAGCAGGTACAGGTGCTTGCCGGGCTTGAGGTCGGTCAGCACCAGGGTGCCGGTGGGCTTGCGCGTGACGATCAGCGGGTCGCCGGGTTGCAGGTGCAGCAGGCGCGAGGTGAGCGGGCCGTTCGGCACCTTGATCGAGAAGAACTCCAGGTGTTCCTCCCAGCTGGCGCTGGCGATCGAGTAGGCGCGCAGCAGCGGACGGCCGTCCGTCTCCAGCCCGATCATCACGAACTGGCCGCTGTCGAAGCGGAAGCCGGGGTCGCGCGTGGTGCGGAAGGAGAACAGGTTGTCGTTCCAGTGCCGCACGTCGATCACGTGCTCGGTTGCCATTGCCACCATGGTCGGTCGTCTCGCCTTGTTGCGCCGTCGGGGAAGTCGCACGCCGGGCCATCCGGCAGGCCGGAGAGGGGGACTCGCGGGGAGGGCGGCCACGGCCGCGGTGCCTTGCGAGCGCCGGGATGGGCGCGGCGACAGGCGCCTAGGATACGCGAGTGGGCGGGAGCGCGCCCATGCCTGGGCGCGGTGGTGCCGGGGCTTGCGGCATCGTGCCACGCCGCCGGCCCCGGCCGGGAGTCGGGGCGAAGGGGCGGTTGGGTGACCGGCCGCCATTTCCGGGGCGGGACGAGGCGATGGCCTAGGCCGGTGAGCCGCCGGGTACTACGCCGGCAGCAGCCGGGGACGACAGCAGGAACATGACTTGGACTGCAGCGCCGAAACTGCGCATACTCCATCGTCGCCGATGATCCGGTGACGCCAGTACCGGATCGCGATGGATGCCAGGGGGATTTCGCTGCACGCCGGGAGTTGGCGTGCCGGGGTTCTTGCTGGTGACTTCGGGGACGGACGATGCCGGTCATGCTCGGCCAATCCATGGCAATCCAGGCGGTGCGGGCGCAATTGCAGCGCTATGCCGGCTGCGACGTGCAGGTGCTGATCGAGGGCGAGACCGGCACCGGCAAGGAGCTGGCCGCGCGCGAGATCCACTACGCCAGTACGCGCCGCGACCACCCGTTCGTGCCGGTCAACTGCGGCGCGATCCCCGACAGCCTGATCGAGAACGAGCTGTTCGGCCACGGCCGCGGCGCCTTCACCGACGCCGGCGCCGCCCAACCCGGCCTGGTCGACCATGCGCGCGGCGGCACGCTGTTCCTCGACGAGGTCGACGCACTCTCGGACAAGGGCCAGGTGACCCTGCTGCGCTTTCTGCAGGACAACGAATACCGCCCGGTCGGCGGTGGCGCGGCGCGGGTGTCGGACGCGCGCATCATCGCCGCCACCAATGCCAGCCTGGAGCGCCAGGTGGCGGCCGGGCGCTTCCGCCGCGACCTGCACTACCGACTCAACGCCTTGTACCTGCGGCTGCCGCCGCTGCGCGAGCGCAGCGACGACGTGGCCCTGCTCGCCCGGCGTTTCGTCGATACCGTCGCCCTGCGCCTGCGCGGGCCGGTCCGTCAGTGGAGCGAAGCCGCCCTGCAGGCGCTGCGGGCCCATGCGTGGCCGGGCAATGTGCGCGAACTGGAGAACGTCGTGTTGCGCGCCTACATGGCCACCGAGGGCGACGTCATCGGCTTTGCCGAGCTGGTGACGGCGGAACCGGCGTTCGCCGGCACCGCATCGGTGCCGCGGCGCCGCGCCGACGAGCCGGACCTCGGCTTCAGCGCGGCCAAGCTGCATGCCATCCGCCAGTTCGAGCACGACTATCTCACCCGGCTGATGCAGCAGGCCTGCGGCAACATCAGCGCCGCCGCCCGCCTGTCCGGCACTGAGCGCCGCCAGCTTGGCAAGCTGCTGCTGAAGCACGGCATCGAGACCAAGCAGTTCCGCTCGCACTGAACGGGGCGTCCGGCCCGGGTGCAATCTTCCCCGGTGCGCCGGCAAAACGGGTCACCGCTGACCCGGTTGCTGCAGGCTGGCACGCCCAGGCCCTTGGCACAGCCCATCCGGCCGGTCTGCTCCGCTGGCACGCCTGTTGCCTTGGTCCCCATGCACATGTGCAGAAGGGTGTCATGACCAGGCATCAGGGCCACAGCACGGCAGGCGAAAGCGGGATGGAGATCGAGCGTTCGGTACTCGCGTATCTGCATTCCCATCCGCAGGCGGCGGACACCCTCCGCGGCATCGTCAACTGGTGGCTGCCGCGGCAGCGCTACGAGAGCAACTGCCTGCGCATCGAGCACGTGCTGGAGCGGCTGGTCGCCGAGGGACTGCTGCACCGCGACGAGCTGCCGGACGGCGAGGTGCTGTACGCGTTGAACAGGCACACCAGGCAGCCGCAGCCGAACTGACCGCGACACGGGTTTTCACGACGGAGGACCGATCCCATGCCATCTGCGCTCACCTATCCGGGCGTCTACATCGAGGAAATTCCCAGCGGCGTCCGCACCATCACCGGGGTGGCCACCTCGATCACCGCCTTCGTCGGCCGTGCCGCGCGCGGCCCGATCGATGCCGATGCGGAAAGCCCGGTCATCGTCAACAGCTACGGCGATTTCGAGCGCAACTTCGGCAGCCTCGATCCGGCCTGTCCGATGGGCTATGCCGTGCGCGACTTCTACCTCAACGGCGGCGCGCAGGCGGCGATCGTGCGGTTGCACAAGGGGACCGACGGCAAGCCGGCAAAGGCGGCCATCGCGATCGCCAACCTGCCGCTGGAGGCAGCCTCGGCCGGCAGCTGGGGCAATCAGCTGCGCGTGCGCATCGACGGCAACGTGTCCGCCGACATCGCCACCGGCTTCGGCCTGGCGGTGGGCGACCTGTTCAACCTCACCGTGCGCGACCTGGCCAGCGGTACCCAGGAGAGCTTCCTCAACCTCAGCGTGAAGGAGAGCCCGCGGCGGGTCGACCGTGTGCTGAAGGCGGGCTCCTCGCTGCTGCGCGTGGCGTCGTCGCTGGTCCTGCCCGCCACCGCCGTGCCCGCCGCCCACCTCGACGCGGACGCCGGCAAGACCGTGTGGGAGCAGGACAAGTCCTCCACCGGTGTTGCCGCGGCCGGCCAGGCCGTCGACAGCGCGGCGCTGGATGACAACGCGTACCTGGGCAGTGCGGACGCCAAGACCGGCATCTACGCGTTGAAGAAGGCCGACCTGTTCAACCTGCTGTGCATTCCGCCGGACGTGCGGGGGGGCAACACCAGCAAGTCGGTCTATCAGAACGCAATGGCGCTGTGCGTGGAACGTCGTGCGCTGCTGATCGTCGATGCGCCGGCCGAGTGGAGCAGCGCCGGCGCGATCACCCCGGCGGTGCTGGCGGCGCTGGGCCTCACCGGCACGGCCGCGCGCAACGCCGCGCTGTACTTCCCGCGGGTAATCGAATCGGACCCGAAACGCCAGGGCCAGCTCGACACTTTCGTGCCCTGCGGCATCGTCGCCGGGGTGATGGCGCGCACCGATACGCAGCGCGGCGTGTGGAAGGCGCCGGCCGGCATCGACGCGGCGCTGAACGGCGTGCAGGGGCTCGCCGCCACGCTCAACGACGCCGAGAACGGCATGCTCAATCCGCTCGGCGTGAACTGCCTGCGCAGCTTCCCGCTGGTCGGCCCGGTGCTGTGGGGGGCGCGCACGCTGCGCGGCGCCGACCTGCTCGCCGACGAATACAAGTACGTACCGGTGCGGCGGCTCGCGCTGTACATCGAGGAAAGCCTGTTCCGCGGCACCCAGTGGGTGGTGTTCGAGCCGAACGACGAACCGCTGTGGTCGCAGATCCGCCTCAACGTGGGCGCCTTCATGCAGAACCTGTTCCGCCAGGGCGCGTTCCAGGGCAAGACGCCGAACGACGCGTACTTCGTGAAGTGCGACAAGGAAACCACCACGCAGAACGACATCAACCTCGGCATCGTCAACATCGTGGTCGGCTTCGCGCCGCTCAAGCCCGCCGAGTTCGTGGTCATCCAGCTGCAGCAGATGGCCGGCCAGATCCAGACCTGAGGACACATCCATGGCTCAGTTCAGCGTCAATGCGCAGCGCTTCGATCCGTACAAGAACTTCAAGTTCCGGGTGAAATGGGACGGCCGCTACGTGGCCGGCATCAGCAAGGTGTCGGGCCTCAAGCGCACCACCGAGGTGGTCAAGCACCGCGAGGGCGGCGACCCCAGCAGCACGCGCAAGTCGCCCGGGCGCACCGAGTACGAGGCGATCACCATCGAGCGCGGCGTCACCCACGACACCGAGTTCGAGAAGTGGGCCAACAAGGTGTGGAACTTCGGCGCCGGGCTCGGCGCGGAAGTCTCGCTGAAGGACTTCCGCAAGGACCTGATCCTCGAGGTCTACAACGAGGCCGGCCAGCTCGCGCTCGCCTACAAGCTGTACCGCTGCTGGGTCTCGGAGTACCAGGCGATGCCGGACCTGGACGCGAACGCGAACGCGGTGGCGATCCAGCACCTGAAGCTCGAGAACGAGGGTTGGGAGCGCGACGTCGGCGTGCCGGAGCCGGCCGAGCCAAGCTTCACCGTACCCGCTGGCTGAGCGCCATGCACACGCCCACGCCCGCGCAGCTGCTGCAGGTCTGGGAACGCGGGGGCGACCCGTCCGCCGCGGCACGCGGACTGTTGCTGCTCGGCTGCAGCTGCGACGAATACTCCGCCGAAGCGCAGGCGGCCTTGCCGCTGGGCCGGCGCGATGCGCTGCTGCTGGAGTTGCGCGAGCGCCTGTTCGGCGCCGCGATCGACGCGGTGGCGACGTGCCCGCAATGCGCGGCCACGGTCGAGGCCACGTTCCGCTGCGATGACCTGCGGCTGCCGGATGCGGAAGCCGCCGCCACCACGCTGGAACACGCCGCACACGGCATCCGCGTGCAGTTCCGCCTGCCCGACAGCCGCGACCTGCTGGCGCTGGAAAACTGCGGCGATGCCGGGGCGGCGCGCGCGCTGCTGCTCGAACGTTGCGTGCTCGCCGCGCAGCGTGGCGGCGAATCGCGCGAGCCGCGCGGCCTGCCGCACGAGCTGCAGGCGGAGATCGCGCAGGCGATGGCGCAGGCCGATCCGCAAGCCGACCTGCAGCTGGCGTTCCGCTGCCCGGACTGCGGCCACGAATGCCAGCCGCTGTTCGATATCGCGCGCTTCCTGTGGCAGGAGCTGCATGCCTGGGCGCTGCACATGCTGCGCGAGGTGGACACCCTGGCGCAGGCCTACCACTGGGCCGAGGCCGACATCCTCGCGCTGAGCCCGCGCCGCCGCCAGGCTTACCTGGAGCTGTGCGCGCCATGAGCGATTTCCTCGACCGGCTGGCGGCACGCGCGATCGGCAGCGAAACCACGCTGGCGCCGCGGCTGCCGTCGCTGTTCGAGCCGCTGCAGCGCGCGCCGATCATGCCGCCGGCCGATGCGGACGAGGCGCCGCCGGACCGGCGCGATGCCGCAGCCGCCATGCGCGCGGTGCCGGTGGAGGCGCCGACAAGTGCCACGCCCGCGAGCACGTCGGCGCCGCCGGCCGCAGCGCCGGTCAGGACCATCGAGCGCGTGGCGACGGCGGGGCCGGCAAGCGCTGCCACGAGTGCAGCGCGGCACGCATCGGCACCGCCGATCATCGGCGAACGGGCCGCCACGCCTGCCGTCGACCGTCCCGCAGCGCCATCCGTGTCGGTGCGTCCGGCCATGCCCGCATCGCCGCTGCCGGTCCAGCCGCGGCAGGCGCGCGTGGCGCCGGATCGGCCGGAAACGGCGCGGACGCCGGCGTCGAACGGCGTCTTGTTGCCCGCGCCTGCGCCGGTGTTTGCCGTAACGCTTGCGGCGCCCGCACGACCCGGGCGCACCGTCGCCGCGCGGGCCGCGGCGGCGCGAACCGAAGGCAAGGCTGATGCAGCGGGCGAGCCGGTGGTGCACGTCAGCATCGGCCGGCTCGAAGTGCGCGCCGCGCCGGCGGCTGCCGCGCCGCCGCGTCGTCGCGGCGGCCCGCAGCCCGGCAGCCTCGACGACTACCTGCGCCAACGCGCAGGCAAGGCCTTGCCATGAGCAACGTGCTGGCGATCGCCGCGACCACGCGCACGCTGCGCAACCTGCTGCTGGCGCAGATGCCGGTGCTGGATGCGGAACTGAGCGACCTGGAGGTGACCCTGCAGCCGCTGGACGTGGCGCGCAAGGGCATCAGCAAGGCGCAGCTCAACCTGTTCCTGTACCAGGTGGTCGCCAATGCCGCCTGGCGCAACCTCGACCTGCCGGGGCAAGTGCGTCCCGGCGAGACCGCGCCGCCGCCGCTGGCGCTGAACCTGCACTACGTGATCACCGCCTGGGGTCGCGGCGAAAACGACAACGATGCGATCAGCCACCGCGTGCTGGCCGCCGCGATGAGCACCCTGCACGACCGCGGCGTGCTCGACGGCAACGACATCCGCAACGCGCTGCCAGACAACGACCTGGCCGGCCAGGTCGAGCGCGTGCGGGTCACCCCGCTGCCGCAGAGTGTGGACGAGCTGTCCCGGCTGTGGACCGCGTTCCAGACCAACTACCGCGCCTCGGCCGTCTACGAGGCGGCGGTGGTGCTGATCGACAGCCAGGCGGCGATGCGTGCGCCGCTGCCGGTGCTGCGGCGCGGCCCGCAGGATCGCGGCGTGATCGCCACCGCATCCGCCGCCGCGGTGCTGGACGCGCTCGACTACCCGCGCCATCAGGCGGCCGTGCGCCTCGGCGAGGACATCGTGCTGAACGGGCGCCAGCTCGCGACGGATCACGCGCTGGCCCGCTTCAGCAGCCTGCGCCTGGATGCGCCGATCGATCTCGCGCCGCTGCCCGGCGACGCCGCCGGCACGTTGCGCGTGCATCTCGCCGACACCGCCGACGATGCCGACGCCGTCGCGCGCTGGGCGCCTGGCATCTACACCGTGGCCCTGCTGGTGCAGCCGCCGGGACTGCCGCCGCTGCTCAGCAACGAGCTGCCGCTGGTGCTGGCGCCGCGCATCACGCTCGGCTCGCTCGCCGCCACGGCCGGCGACTTCGCCTTGAACCTGACCTGCACCCCGCGCATCCGCGACGGCCAGCGCGTGTTCCTGCTGTTCGGCGACCGCCTGCTGGCGCCGGCCAGCCTCGGCAACCCGGCCGATACGCACCAGCCGACCGCGCTGGTCTTCCAGCTCACCGGCGTGGCCGCGGGCAGGTACACCGTGCGCCTGCGCGTGGATGGCGCCGACAGCATCCCGGTCGACTTCAGCGGCAGCACGCCCGCATTCGCCGCGGACCAGCAGGTGGTCGTGTCATGAACGACTACGCGCCGTGGCTGGAAGCGAACGACCGCTACCTCGCCGGTGCGCTGGCCGATATGCGCGCGCGGCTGGAACGCGCCGCGCAGCGGCACGACACGCCGCCGGCGGCACCGGCGGCGGCCACCGCGCTGATGGAATCCACGCCGGCGGTGAGCGCGCCGGCCGGGCCGAGGCATTCCTGGGTCGCGCGGCTGTTCGGCGGCCAGCACGCGCCGCCGTCGCTTGCGGCGGAGGCCGACGAACCGCCCGCCGCCCAACCGCTCGTCGCCGCCGTGCCGGATGACGGGGTGGCTGCTGCCGCACCGGGCGACGACGAGGGCGGCCACACCCCCGCGCTGGCCGTGCTAGCGAACCGCCTCGGCCTGTCCGCGTTCGAGCGCGACGTGCTCCTGCTGTGCATCGGCATGGAACTGGACACGCGTCTGCCTGCGCTGTGCGCACTGGCCCAGCACGATCCCGCCAGGCCGTATCCCACGTTCGCGCTGGCCTTTGCGGTACTGGACGAGCCGAGCTGGGATGCCTTGTCGCCGGAGCGGCCGCTGCGCTACTGGCGCCTGCTCGACATCCACCAGCCCGGCGCGCAGCCGCTGATCGGCGCGGCGCTCAGCGCCGACGAGCGCGTGGTCAACTTCGTCAAGGGCATGAACTACCTGGACGACCGGCTGACGCCGCTGCTCACCGCCTTGCCGCCGGCCACGCTGCCGCCGTCGCAACAGGCGATCGCCGACCAGCTGCTGGACAGCCTGCACCACGTGCCGCCGGGCGAGCCGCTGCCACTGGTGCAACTGCTCGGCAGCGACAGCGTCAGCAAGCAGGCGATCGCGCAGGCGATCGCAGCCGCGTTCGGCGCGCAGGCCTATCGCCTGTCGGCCGAGCTGCTGCCGGCCGCGGTCGCCGAGCAGGAAACCCTGTTGCGGCTGTGGCAGCGCGAAAGCCAGCTGCTGCCGCTGGCGCTGTACCTCGACGCGGCCGAGGTCGAACACGGCGACGCCGCGGCCGCGTGGGTCAGGCGTTTCTTCGCGCGCACCGGCGGGCTCGCCTTCGTCGACGCGCGCGAGCCGTGGGCGGGTGCGGCCACGCAGGCGCTCAGCGTCGACGTGGCCAAGCCCACCGCGGTCGAGCAACGTTCGCTGTGGCAGCGCCTGCTCGGCGACGCCGCCGGCGCGCAGCCGCAACGGCTGGCCGGCCATTTCGATTTCAACCTGGGCCGGATCGAGCAGATCGCGCACGGTGCGCTGGCGGCGGCCGAGGGCAAGCCCGCCGCGCTGGCGCAGACGCTGTGGCAGGGCGCGCTGGCGCACACGCGGCCGGCGCTGGATCAACTTGCCCAGCGGATCGAGCCGAAGGCCGGCTGGGACGACCTGAAACTGCCCGACAGCGAGAAGGCCCTGCTGCGCCAGATCGCCGACCAGGTGGCCCAGCGCACGACCGTCTACGACGACTGGGGTTTCCGCCAGCGGATGAATCGCGGGCTGTCGATCAGCGCGCTGTTCACCGGCGAAAGCGGCACCGGCAAGACCATGGCGGCGGAAGTGCTGGCGCGCGAGCTGGGCCTGTCGCTGTACCGCATCGACCTGTCGGCGGTGGTCAGCAAGTACATCGGCGAGACCGAGAAGAACCTGCGCAAGCTGTTCGACGCAGCCGAGGGCGGCGGCGCGATCCTGTTCTTCGACGAGGCCGACGCGCTGTTCGGCAAGCGCAGCGAAGTGAAGGACAGCCACGACCGCTACGCCAACATCGAGGTGAACTACCTGCTGCAGCGGCTGGAGTCGTTCGGCGGGCTGGCGATCCTGGCCACCAACATGAAGGGCGCGCTGGACAGCGCGTTCCTGCGCCGGCTGCGCTTCGTCATCAACTTCCCGTTCCCCGGCACGGCCGAACGCCGCGCGATCTGGGCCTCGGTGTTCCCGGCGCAGGCGGCGGTGGGCGCGCTGGACTTCGACCGGCTGGCACGGCTCGCTCTCACCGGCGGCAGCATCCAGGGCATCGCCCTCAACGCCGCGTTCATGGCGGCCAAGGCTGGTGTGTCGATCGGCATGCCGCTGCTGCTGGATGCCGTGCGCACCGAATACCGCAAGCTGGACAAGCCGATCAACGAGGCGGACTTCCGCTGGCTGGAAAGCGCCGGAGGCAAACCGTGAGCATCGAGCTGCACATCGAACGGCTGGTGATCGACGAAGCCGCGCTCGGCGGCGAGCGCGCTGCCGGCGTGCGTGCCGCGATCGAGCGCGAACTGGCCCGGCGGCTGGCGCAACCCGGCGCCGTCGACGCGCTGCGCGGTCTCGGCGCCGTGGCCACGCTGCCGCCGGCGACGCTGCCGACTGCCGGCCACCCGCACGAGCGCCTCGGCGTGCGCATCGCGACGGCGGTGCAGCACGGCCTCGGCATCCCTCCCGCCGCGCGCGTCGCGGGCAAGGAGCATTGACATGAAAGCGATCCCCAAACCCCGCCCCGACGGCATCGTGCGTTTCGGCAAACGGAAGGCCAAGCGCGACGACCGCAACCTGCTGTTCGCCACGCTGCTGAAAGTGCCGCCGGCGCTGCCGGCCGAGTACGACTTCGACGTGGTGCACCACGGCATCCCCACGCCGATGTTCGGCAACGACCAGTACGGCGACTGCGTGATCGCCGGCCGCGCGCACCAGACCCTGCGCTTCGAGAAGGCCGAGCAGAACAAGTTGATCGCGATCGGCGACAACGACGTGCTGCACGAGTACTTCGGCGAAACCGGTGGGACGGACAGCGGCCTGGTCGTGCTCGATTCGCTGAAGGAATGGCGCAAGCGGGGCTGGCTCGCCGCGAAGCGGCGCTACAAGATCAAGGCCTTCGCGCAGATCGACCAGGGCAAGCGCAGCGAGGTCAAGCGCGCGGTGTTCATGGACATCGGCGTCGGCCTCGGCTTCACCCTGCCCGACGCGGCGCTGACCCAGTTCTACGCCGGCAAGCCGTGGGCGGTGGTGGGCGGCAAGGCCGGCCAGCCGAACCCGCGCAACGGCCACTACGTCTACGTGCCCGGCTACACCAGGAGCGGCCCGGTCTGCGTCACCTGGGGCCGCAAGCAGCAGATGAGCTGGGCCTTCCTCGTCAAGTACTGCGACGAGGCCTACGCGATCATCGATGCGATCGACACCGCGAAGAAGAAGCGCGGGCTGGATGCGGGCAAGCTCGACGCCTTCCTTGCCGGGTTGCGCAAGGCGAAGGCGACCGCGAAGAAACGGGCGCCGCGCGCGGGAGCCCGACATGGCTGAGCGCAGCGCCACTGCCGTGAGCAAGCCGCTCGCCCGTCACGCGGCCGCGGCCGGCCTGCTGCGCCGCAAGTGCGCGTGCGGTGCGCACGTGCCTGGTGGCGGTGAATGCGAATCCTGCAAAAAAAAGCACGCGGGCCTGCAGCGTTCGGCGCAAAGGTCGGAGCCGCCCGCCGCGCTGCGGACTACCGGTCCACTGACCGCTTCACTGATGCGTTCGCGCTTCGGTGGGGATTTCTCGCGTATCCGCGTGAACGGCGCCAACGTGCCGATGGCGAGAGCAGACGACGGCGGCAGGAAGATGGATATCGACGTGCGCACGGTGCGCCACAACGCGGCTGCCCGCCTGGGCGCCCTGCAGCAGGCTGGCGAGCAGCCGAAGGAAAACGAAGGTGCTGGCGCAGGCGGCATCATGCGCACGGCGCAGGTCACGCCGCCGCCCGGCATCATGGGGCCGGTGGGCCCCGGTTCCGGCGCGGGTGGCTGCAGCTTCGCGATCCACTACGAGAACGTCCGGAATACCGGTTGTGGAGCGAACTGCGGCGCGCAGATCGAGTACGACGTCACCGGCGTGACCGCGACCGGCAGCGGTTGTCCGGCTACGCTCAACGGCCTGCGTGTCACCGAATCGGTAACCACCGACAACGGCTGCGGCCCCGGCGGTGTGACCACCGGCGCGGGTTGTCCGATCGAGGAACATCCACCGCTGCTGCCTGGCCACGGCATCATCCGCAACTGCCACGATACCTATGCGCTGTGCGGTCCGAACGCCGCCTTCGGCACGGCCGGATGCAGCGAAACCTACACGCAGAAGCTGTCCGTCGGCGGCACGCTGGCCGAGACGCGGACGATCCGCTTCGTCATCACCAAGTCGGGCAGCAGTTGCTCGGGCACAGTCACGCGTACCTGAGGGAATGCCATGAATACTCCCGCCCGCCGAACCGATGGTTCGTCCGTCTTCACCCCGAGGCAAGCCGCTGCATATCTGCGCGGGCAACACCACATGGCGCTGTGCTTCATCCAGAACGGTGCCGCGTCCCACGACTGGCAGGCGGCATCGCACGGGACGCCCGGAGCGCTCCTGGATTCCATTGTCGCCGTCGTGCCCGAATACGCGTGGACCGCGATAGGAGACCGGTACGTGCTCCATCCGCGTCAGGACATCTGGCGTGCGCCGCTGTCGGGTGGGGCGTTTCGGGGGCCGCGCCTGCAGACGGCGAAGGCCTATGTCGAGTTCCTGCGCGGCACGGCACCGGAGATGGCCGATCTGCTGCCGCCACTGTTGAAAGGCGATCCCGCCGCGGCGCTGTACACGGCCACGGTGTCGATACCTGAAAGCTGCAGCGCGCTGCAGGGGCTGGTCGGTCTGCTTGGTCCTGAGCCGACGATGGTGTTCACCATCGAACGTCAGGATGCCGACCGGCGGGTGCTTTTCTTCGAGCAGGTGGACGTGGGAGAGGCAGCATGAGCGCGGATAGCTCCTTCGCCTGTGCGCGGCCCCCGGATGCAGCCCCCTTCGCGGCGAGCCTGCGCCGCAAGTGCGCTTGCGGCACGCACACGCCGGACGGCGGCGAATGCCGGGATTGCGCGAGCAAGCGACTGCGGCGCAGCAGCGCCGGGAGAAGCTCGCCCATGCTCGTGCCGTCGCTCGTGCACGACGTGCTCGCCACGGCGGGCCGGCCGCTCGAACCCGCGACCCGCAATTGGATGGAGCCGCGTTTCGGCAGCGACTTCAGCCGCGTGCGCGTGCACGACGACGGCCACGCCGCCGCATCCGCGCGCGCCGTGGGTGCGCTGGCCTATGCGGTCGGCAGCCATGTCGTGTTCGACACCCATCAGTACGCACCGGGCACGCCCGCGGGCCGCCACCTGCTCGCGCACGAGCTGGCGCATACGCTGCAGGACCCCGGCGCTGGCGGCCTGCACGCGTCGCTGGCGATCGGGCAGCCCGGCGACGCCTCCGAAGTCGCCGCCGACCGGGCGGCCGACGCGGTGACGCGGGGCGAGCGGGTTTCCGTTGCGCCGAGCGGCGGCGGGCTGGTGCGTCGGCGGATGCGCGGGTGCGCCGCCAGCGCGGGCGACAGCCCGGACGTGCGCAAGGTGCATTGCCCGGACGGCTCCGACTACCGGGTGACGATGACCGCCATGGACGGACCGCCGGTGCCCGGCTTCCATGGCTCGGTCACGCCCGGTGCCAGCCTCAAGGAAATCTGGCTGGACATCGAACTGTGCAAGGGCGGCACCCAGGTGAACGTCCGCCCGAGCGTGGACCTGCCACCGGCGCTCGGCTCGGTCGTCGCCAACCTGGTCACGGGCTCCGACGCGCTGAAGGGCGTCGCCATCAATCCGGCGCTGAAGGTCACCTTCATCCAGGGCTCGAACTTCACGGTGACGCTCTCGCCGTCGGTCAGGCTGGACGACAAGGGCGTCGCCGGTGCCGGCGGGTCGGTGAAGGTGCAGACCCCGGATGTCACCGTGACCGGTGGAGTCAACTGCGACCCGCGGGCGAAGTCGTGCATGTTCACCATCGACATCGGCGGTGGCGCGGCCACCAAGGATGTCGATTGCCACAAGAAAGGCAAGCAGAAGCTCGTCTTCGCGTGCGAGAAGATCACCCATGTGCCGCCGGTCCCGGAGGTGCCAGCGCAGACGCGGACGGACACCCAGACGCGCTACGTGTTCTTCCGGCACGCCAGGCACGAAGTACGCAAGGATTTCCGGCTGCCGACCGACATCCAGGCATTGAACGAACAGGGCTACCGGGTCACCTCGATCAAGGGCTTTACCTCGCCCGAGGGACCGCGTGGTTCCGAACACGCGCCGCAGTTCGAGGGCAATGTGGAGCTGGCCAAGGAGCGCGCGCAGGCGGCCCGTGACTGGCTGGCGGACCCGAAGGTGTGCGCCGGCTGCGACCTGTCCGGCGCCAGACAAAGCGGCGAGAGCGAACTGCCGCCGGAACAGGGCCAGCAGGAGCCCGAACCGAAAGGCCCGGGCATGGAGCATGGCGCCGTGGACGAGTTCCTCGGCAAGCAGGGCACGCCCGACCCGCTGGCGCCTGCCGACCCGGCGGAACGCGCGAAATTCGAGCGCATGCCGTTCGGCCGGCAGCGCGAACAGGCGTACGAACTGATGCGCCGGGCGGCCATCGTGCTACAGCGCACGCAGGTCGTGCGCGAACGTCAGCCCGGCGTTCCGGCACGGGACGAACCCAGCGCTGTCGAATGCAGCCCGGAGGTGCTGGAGGCGGCGCAGAAATCGTTCGGCATCAACCCGCCGGGCCCGTTCAACTTCGGCACGCCCGGGAAACCCTGATGGAAAGCTCGCCATGAACATCTTCGACGGCCTGTACGGCTACGAAAAACTGATGCTGCTTTGCGGCTTCATCCTGTTCGTGTTCGCGCTGGCGGCGATCACCGTGATGATCGTGCAGCGGCGCGACTTCAAGATGGCGATGGGGCTGATCGTGTTCGCGATCGTGCTGATGGGCTTTCCCGGCATCCAGGCGGTGAAGTTCAGCCAGGACACGGTCGAGCTGGACCGCATCCGCGCGCAGCCGCAGGCCCCCGCCGATCCGGCGCAGAAGCAGCAGGCCGAGCGGACGCTGGCCAGTCTGGAGCAGCGTGCGGCCGGCAATCCGCAACTGCAGGCGCAGGTGTCGGACGGCTACCGCGCGATCGGCGAGCTGGACCAGGCCTATCGGCTGGCGCAATCGGTGCTGCATGAGAAACCCTCGGCGCAGGTGCAGGCCACCCTGGTGCCGGTGCTCACCGCGAAGTTGAACCAGGTGCAGGCGGGCGCGCCGATCGCCGAACCGGCCATGCCGGCCGCCGCTGCCAGTTCGGCCATCGCGTCGACGACCACGCCGCCGGCGGCGCCCGCCGCAACCGCCACCCAGCAGCGCGAGATCGCCGATATCGCCAGCCAGCTGCAAGGCACCGGCACGCCGTTGCCGGCGGCCTCGCATGCCGCGCTGGCCAAGGCCTACGTGGTACTGGGCCAGCCGCAGAAGGCGCAGGCGAACGTCGAGGCGGCCCGCCGGATCGACCCGAACGTGAAGATCAACGCCGCCGTGCTGCGTGCGGCCAGGACGGACGGCCACCCATGAGCGACGAGGCGACGACGATGGATACCTTGCGCAGGAACGACCGGGGACCGCCGGTGCGGCAGTTGCAGAAGCTGCTGGCGCAGCGTGGCTACGCAGTCGATGCCAATGGCACGTTCGACACGAAGACCTGGCAGGCGACGCGCGCGTTCCAGACGCAGAACCTCGACCAGCACGGCCAGCCGCTGGTGGTCGACGGCGTGGTCGGGCCGCTGACGTGGTGGAGCCTGCGCAACCCGAAGCCGTTCATCCGCACGCCCACGGCGGTCGACTACGCCACGCTGCCGGCCAGCGGCGGCAGCAAACTTGGCCGCGCCGCACTCGCCGCGGCGATCGGCGAGCTGAAGGCGAACGCGCGCGAGATCGGCGGCAACAACTGCGGTCCGTTTGTGCGCAAATACCTCGCGCCGGCCGGCCTCGACGAAGGCAGTTCGTGGTGCGCCGGTTTCGTCAGCTGGTGCTTCATGCAGGCAAGCGGTGGCGACAAGGCGGCGATGCCGTTCACCTATATCGCCAGTGCGCGCAGCTTGCTGGGCGAGTTCAAGCAGCAGGGCTGGGCGTCGGCGCCGGGCAGCGGCTACCTGCCGCAGCCGGGCGACGTGGTGGTGTGGTGGCGGGTCAGCCTGGCCGGCTGGCTGGGCCACACCGGCCTGGTGCACTCGGTGCAGGACGGCATGCTGTACACCATCGAGGGCAACCGCAGTCCGCGCGTGCAGGGCTTCTCCTATGTGCTGAGCCGGATGGACAAGCTGCTCGGCTACGGCCACGTGCCATGAGCGCATTCCCCGGCTCCCCGCGCATTCTGAAGGGCGGCATCGTGCTGATCGACGCGGCCAGCTCGGCGGTGCTGCGGGTGATCGCGCTGCAGTACAACCCGGATTCGCTCACGCGCTCGCTGCAGGTGCAGGCCGTCAGTGCGGACGGCGGCGACCGCTCCGAGGTGCTGCGCCTGAAGGGGCCGCCGGTGGAGACGCTGAAGCTGGAGGCGGAGATCGACGCCACCGACCAGCTGGAGTTTCCGGAACAGAACGGCGGCGTCGCCCAGTCCGGCATCTTCGCCCAGCTGGCCGCGCTGGAGACGATGGTCTATCCGAGCAGCGGGCAGCTGCGCGCGAACGACCTGCTGGCGCAGATCGGCACGCTGGAGATCGTGCCGATGGAAACGCCGCTGGCGCTGTTCGTGTGGAGCAAGTCGCGCATCCTGCCGGTGCGCGTCACCGAGTTCGGCATCACCGAAGAGGCGTTCGACACGGCGCTGAACCCGATCCGCGCCAAGGTCAGCTTGGGGTTGCGCGTGCTGTCGGTGAACGACGTGCCGTCCGGGCACAAGGCCGCCAGCCTGTTCATGAGCTACCTGCAGCAGAAGGAGCGCCTGGCCGGCGGCGCCGGCGGCCAGCTGTCCGCGCTGGGCTTGAGCGGAGTGCCGTGATGAACGCGAACTTTCCTCCCACCAGCCGTTACGCGCTGACGCCCACCGCGAGTCTCGTGCGCGCCGACGGCAGCGCGGTGACGTACCTGAAGCGCCGGTTCGTGCCGCCGCCGGAAAACCTCGCGCTGCTGCAGTGGCATCGCGTGGTGCAGGGCGAGCGGCTGGACAACATCGCGGCGAAGTACCTGGGCGATCCGGAACAGTTCTGGCGTCTGTGCGACGCGAACCGCGCGCTGCGTCCCGGGGAGTTGACCGAGACGACAGGAAAGCCGTTGCGCATCACCTTGCCCGAAGGCATCCCGGGGGTGCCGCATGCTTGAGGGAATCCACCTGACCTTGCTGGTCGGCCCGGTGGTGCCGGTGCCGGTGCCGCAGCTCGTGCTGGATGCGCTGACCCGGATCGAGGTGAACGCGCCGGACGAAGCGGCCGGTGCGTTCACCCTGCAGTTCACGCTGAGCGTGCAGTCGCCGCTGCACACGCTGTTCCTGCTCTCGGGCGGCGGCGTGGTGCCGCTGCTGCGGGTGATCGTGGTGGTCACCGTGAACGGCATGCCGCAGGTGCTGATCGACGGCGTGGTGACCCGCACCGAGGTGGTGCCGGGTGCGGACCAGCGCCATACCACCTTGCAGGTCACCGGCGACGACCTCACCGCGGTGATGACCAAGCTGGAGTTCTCCGGCCTGCCCGGCCTGCCGTATCCGGCGATGCCGGCCGAGGCGATCGTGGCGCTGCTGCTGGCGAAGTACGCGTTCCTCGGCATCGTGCCGCTGGTGATCCCCAGCATCGCGATCGACGTGCCGATCCCGACCAACCGTATTCCTACCCAGCAGGGCAGCGACCTGGAGTACATCCGCCTGCTGGCCGAGCGCGTCGGCTACGTGTTCTACCTCGAGCCCGGCCCGCTGCCCGGCATGAGCACCGCGTACTGGGGGCCGAAGATCAAGGTGGGCGTGCCGCAGCCGGCGCTGAACGTGGACATGGACGCGGCGAGCAACGTCGACGAGATCAGCTTCAGCTACGACGGCAACGCGCGGCAGCTGCCGGTGGTCTACATCCAGAACGAGCAGACCAAGGTGCCGCTGCCGTTGCCGATTCCGGACATCGGGCCGCTCAATCCGCCGCTGGGCCTGATCGATCCGCCGCCGCAGCAGTTCCGCCCGCTGCCGGAGACCGCGAAGTATTCGCCGCAGCGCGCGCTGCTGCTGGGCATGGCCGAGGCGGCGAAATCGGCCGACACCGTCACCGGCCGCGGCAGCCTCGACGTGGTGCGCTACGGCCGCGTGCTGCAGCCGCGCCAGCTGGTCGGCGTGCGCGGCGCCGGCCCTGCGTTCGACGGCCTGCACTACGTCACCCAGGTGCGCCACACGATCCGCCGCGGCGAGTACCGGCAGAGCTTCCAGCTGTCGCGCAAGGGCCTGGTTTCCACCGTGCCGCTGGTGCCGTCATGAGGATGCCGCCATGAACCGGTTCTACGGCAAGTACCGCGGTACGGTGATCCAGAACGTGGACCCGGAACAGCGCGGGCGCCTCCAGGTGATGGTGCCGGACGTGTCCGGGCTGATCCCGTCGAGCTGGGCGATGCCGTGCGTGCCGATCGCCGGCAAGCAGAGCGGCGTCTACGTGGTGCCGCAGATCGGCGCCGGCGTGTGGGTCGAGTTCGAGCAGGGCGATCCGGATTATCCGGTCTGGGTCGGCGGCTTCTGGGGCAGCGCGGCGGAAGTGCCGGCGCTGGCGCTGGCCGGCAATCCGGCCAGTCCGAGCGTGGTGCTGCAGTCGGGCCTGCAGCACACCATCGCGATCAGCGACGTGCCGGGGCCGGCCGGCGGCATCCTGCTGAAGAGCGTCACCGGCGCGATGATCATGGTCAACGAGGTCGGCATCACGATCTCCAACGGCCAGGGCGCCACCATCGTGCTCGCGGGGCCGACGGTGACGATCAACAACGGCGCGTTGGTCGTGACCTAGGGAGATGCATGATGCCGGGCTTCCTCCTCCATGTCGGCGCCAGCGTGCTCTGCTCGCACGGCGGCCAGGCGCAGGCCACCGCTCCGAATCCGCGCGTCACCGTCAGCGGCCAGCCCAGCGTGACGATGCCGGCGCCGTGGCTGGTTGCCGGCTGCGCGCTGCCGCCACCGACGGCGGCAAACGGGCCGTGCGTCACCGCGCAGTTCGTCACCGCCGCCACCCGGGTGACTTCCAACGGACAACCGCTGCTGCTCATCGACAGCCAGGCGATCTGCGCGCCGACCGGCACGCCGCTGCTGATCGTCGCCAGCCAGACGCGCGTCACCGCGATGTGAGGGTCCCATCATGAACATGGATTACCCGTTCCATTTCGACCCCCGCGGCCGCGTCGCGGAAACCGGCGACGACGAGCACGTGCGCGACATGATCGAGCAACTGCTGTTCACCAGCCCGGGCGAGCGGGTGAACCGGCCCGATTTCGGCAGCGGCCTGCTGCAGCTGGTGTTCGCGCCGAACAGCCCGGAGCTGGCCGCCGCGCTGCAGTTCACCTTGCAGGCGGCATTGCAGCGCTGGCTGGGCGACGTGATCGACGTGGGCAAGCTCGAAGTCAGCAGCGAGGACGCCACCCTGCGCGTCGACCTCAGCTACACCGTGCGCGCCAGCGGCGACAAGCGCAGCGACAGCTTCGTGCGGAGCCTGCCATGAACCGCGCGAACGCCCATGCGAGTCTCGGCACGATCGGCTGCGCGCCGCTGCCGGCCTGCAGCGTGCCGGCGCGGCGCGAGAAGCTGCGTCAGGCCGGCACGCTCAACGGCATCGACTACGTCGAGGTGAGCGACGACGGCGTGAGCCTGTGCGTGCACCTGTTCGGCGAGATTCCGCAAGGCCTCGGCGTGGCCAACGTGCGGATCAGCGGCGGCGACCGCATCACCGGGCTGCGCGTGCTCAGCGTGAACCCCGAGCTGGAGCCGGAGCTGCACGACGACGCCTGCCTGCGCGTGGTGCTCGATCGCGAAGGCGACCACACCGCGTACTGCCTGTGCCTGGTGGATGCGGCCTCGGGCAGCGACGCGGCGAGCTGGCAGGCCTACCCCGGCTTCGATCCGCGCTACGCCTGCGTCACGCTGCACTTCCGCCTGGACTGCGCGAAGACGCTGGACTGCGCCGACGAGACGCCGTGCGTGTCGCCGCCGTCGCCCGCGCCGGAGATCAATTACCTGGCGAAGGACTACGCCAGCTTCCGCCAGCTGTTCCTCGACCGCCTCGCGCTGGACCTGCCGGCATGGCAGGAGCGTCACGTACCGGACCTCGGCATCGCGCTGGTGGAGACGCTGGCGTACACCGCCGACTACCTCAGCTACTACCAGGACGCGGTCGCCACCGAGGCCTACCTGGGTACCGCGCGCAAGCGCATCTCGGTGCGCCGGCATGCGCGGCTGGTCGACTACCGCATGCACGAAGGCTGCAATGCGCGCGCCTTCGTCACGCTGGCATCGAGCGACGATCTGAGTCTCGAGCTGGCCAACCTGCTGCTGCTGGTGCCGCCGCCGGGGCAGGGCCATCCGCAACCCGGCGTGATCGACGCGGCCCAACTCGACGCGGCGCGTGCGCAGGGCGCGCTGATCTACGAGCCGCTGCCGCTGGACGGCATGACCACGTTCGACGTGGTCGCCGCGCACAGCGCGATCCGGCTGCACAATTGGGGCGACGAGCTGTGCTGCCTGCCGCGTGGCAGCACACGGGCGACGTTGGTCGACACGCCGCCATCGGCGCCGCCGGCGACGACGGATGTCGCCGCCGCCACGGCGCCGCAACGCGCACTGAAACTCGTGGCTGGCGACCTGCTGATCTTCGAGGAAGTGCGGGGCCCGCAGACCGGCAACCCGGCCGACGCCGATCCCACGCACCGGCACGCGGTGCGCCTGACGGACGTCCGGACGTCCGTCGATCCGCTCGACGGCACGCTGCTGCTGGAGGTGGCGTGGGATCCTTGCGACGCGCTGCCGTTCGACCTGTGCCTGTCGGTGCGCACGCCGGCGCCGGATTGCGCATGGCTGCACGACGTCAGCCTGGCGCGCGGCAACGTGCTGCTGGTCGATCATGGCGAACACGTGCGCGGGCAGTGCGTTTCGTCGGCGATCTGCATGCCGACCGGTGGCGATGGCGACTACCCCGGCCTCGCCGCCGCGCTCGCCGCGATGCCGGATGCCTGCACGCGCTGCGGCACGCTGGCCGAGGACTGCTGGCTGGTGCCCGGCGGCACGCAATACGGCTGCTGCCGTTGCGACGGCGCCGTGCCCGACGTGCGCCGTCCGCCGTCCGACACCGGCCACGTGCTGCCGGATACGCCGCTGACCTGGGCCGAGCCGCTGCCGCCGCACGCGCCGGTGTGTCGGCTGCTGGCGCGCGATCCACGCCAGGCGCTGCCGCAGCTCACCGTCTACGGCGGCGCGCTCGACGAGGTGCTGGTGGCCGGCACGCCGGATCCGCGCTGGCAGTGGCTGCCCCGCCAGGACCTGCTGGCGAGCGGTCCGGACGACCGCCACTTCGTGGTCGAGATCGACGACGACGGCGCCGCGCACCTGCGCTTCGGCGACGGCGTGCTGGGCGCGCAGCCACAGGCCGGCGACTTCTTCCGCGCCGCCTCGCGCGTCGGCAACGGCCCGGCCGGCAACGCGGGCCGCGACAGCATCGTGTGGCTGGCGTTGAAGTCCGGCGTGCTGTCCGCCGAGCTGCAGCCGCGCAACCCGCTGCCGGCCAGCGGCGGCACCGCGCCGGAGAGCCTGGCCGAGGTGAAGCTGTACGCGCCGGGCGCATTCCGCGCGAAGCCGCTGCGCGCGGTCGTCGCCGACGACTACGCGAGCTTCGCCGCGCGCGCGCCGCAGCTGCAGGGCGCCGCCGCCGCGCTGGAGTGGAGCGGCAGCTGGTACGCCGCCGACGTGGTGGTCGACCCGCTGGGCCGCGAGAGCCTGCCGGCGGGACTGGCGCGGCGGATCAGGGCGCAACTGGAGCGCTACCGCCGCATCGGCCACGACGTCGAGGTGCATGCCGCCCGCTACGTGCCGCTGCGCATCGCGCTGTTCGTCTGCGTGCTGCCGGACTTCCTCGTCGCCCACGTCGAGGCCGGGCTGCGCGACCGCTTCGGCGCCGGCCTGCGCCGCGACGGCACGCCCGGCTTCTTCCATCCGGACCGGCTGAAACTGGGCGCGCCGGTGTTCGCCAGCGCCCTGCTGGCCGAGGCGCAGGCGATCGCCGGCGTGGCCCACGTCGAGGTCACCACGCTGGCTCGCGCCGACGGCGTGGATGGCAGCGTGCCCGACGACGGCGTGCTGCACCTGGCCGCACGCGAAATCGCTCAGGTCGACAACGACCCGGACCATCCCGACCACGGAAGCATCGCGTTCACGCTGGGAGGTGGCCGATGAGCTGCTGTAGCGCTTGCGGCACGCATGCCTGCGCCTGCGGTTGCGGCGCGACTGCCGGCACGCCGCTGCCGCTGACCAACCGGCCGGGGCTAGACAGTCTCGCGTATCGCGTCGGCACCTACGCCGACTTCCGCGCGACCATGCAAGCCGGCTTGAGCGACGCCGCGCTGCCGGCGCTGGCCGGACTGCGCACGCGCGAGGCCGACGATCCGGCGATGGCGCTGCTCGACGCCTGGGCGGTCGGCGCCGACGTGTTGAGCTTCTATACCGAACGCATCGCCAACGAGGCCTACCTGCGCACCGCCACCGAACGCCGCTCGGTTCTGGAGCTGGCGCGGCTGGTCGACTACCGCCTGCGCCCCGGCGTCGCCGCCAGCGTCTACCTCGCCTACACCGTCGAGAAGGATTCGCCGCCGGTGACCATCCCCGCCCGTGCGCGGGCGCAATCGGTGCCGGCCCCCGGCGAGCAGATGCAGACCTTCGAGACGGCCGAGCCACTGGATGCGCGCTTCGAATGGAATGCACTGCAGCCGCGGCTGACCCGGCCGCAGAACATCACACTCGACAACGTCGCCGGGCTCGGCGAGCTGTGGATCGCCGGCACCGCCAGCAACCTCAAGCCGAACGATCGCCTGCTGTTCCTGTTCGGCGACCTCGCCAGCGGCGTGCAGGCGATCCGCCTGGTGCAGTCGGTCGAGGTGCAGCAGCAGAGCGGGCGCAGCAAGGTGCTGTTGCAGCCGGTCGATGCGGCGACGGTGGCGATCGTGGCGGCGGCAAGCAAGGCGATCGCCGCGTTGAACGCGTCGGCCGCCGGGCCCCATCGCGAAAGATGGCTGGAAGGCATCGAGTCCGCGCGCAGGGATCTGCTGCTGGGCGGCGACAACGGCGGCAGCTTCGACGTGCTGATGAGTCGCCGGCTGGATGGCATTCCCGCCGGGCCGCCGGCCGTCGACGATTTCAAGAGCGCGGTGGACGCGGCGTTCGGCACCGTTCCGGCGCCCGCCGGTCCGCCGGCCGGCTTCGGCGCGCTGTTCGGCGCGCTGACGCTCACGCCGACCTTGCAGCCGGCCAGCCGTTTCCGCCTGCAGCGCAACGTCGCCAGCGCACTGGGCAAGGCCAGCGACGTGCGACCGCAGCTGCTGCTGAATTTCGAGGCGCGGCTGGCCGACAACTTCTACCGCGCCTGGACCAGCGTGCCGCAGGGCGAACCTTCGCCGGCACTGAGCGGCGTCCATGCGTTGCGCGTGTCCGCGCCGCTGTTCGGCTACAACGCACCGCACATCATGGGGCTGGGCTTGAACACGGACGCCGGCACCAAGGCGACGGTGCCGTATGTGTCCAGGCCCGACGGCGACTGGACGGCGGCCGAGGATGACGACCGCGTGCAACTGGACAACGCCTACGACGGCGTGCTTGCCGGCAGCTATCTGCTGATCCAGCCGAGCAGTGATGACGTGCCGGCGGTGGCGAAGGTGAAGAGCGTGCGGATCCATCCGCGCAGCGACTACGGCATCAGCGGCAAGACCACCGACATCGTGCTGGACGATCCGTCGACGGGTGGTGGCTCGCCCGTCTGGCGGGCGCCGGACATGGCGATGCTGCGCGGCACGCAGGCGCATGCGCAGAGCGAACCGTTGCCGCTGGCCGAACTGGCGATCGCCGACACGATCGGCCGGGTCGCCGATGACGGCACGCCGCGTACGACCGGGGACAACGCCACCCGGCTCACCCTCGATACCGCCGTCGACGGCCTCAAGGTCGGCCGCTGGGTGATCGTCGAGGGCCGGCGCAGCGACGTGCCGGGCACCGACGCGGTGACGGCCGCCGAGCTGGTGATGCTGGCCGCGGTGGAGCAGGGCGCGGATGCGAACCTGCCGGGCGACACCGTGCACAGCACCCTGGTGTTCGCCAGCCAGGGCCTGGCATACAGCTACGTGCGCGACAGCGTGGCGGTGCATGCCAACGTGGTGCGCGCCAGCCATGGCGAGACGCGCAACGAGGTGCTCGGCAGCGGCAACGGTGCCGCGACGATGCAGGCGTTCGTGCTGAAGCAGTCGCCGCTGACGTACGTTTCCGCCGCCACCGTCGACGGCGTGCAGAGCACGCTCACGCTGCGCGTCAACGACATGCGGTGGCACGAGACGCGCAACCTCGCCTTCGTCGGCGCAGCCGAGCGCAGCTTCGTCACCGCCATCGACGACGGCGGCAAGACCACGGTGCAGTTCGGCGACGGCACGCATGGCGCGCGTCCGCCGACCGGCATCGAAAACATCGTCGCCACCTACCGCAACGGCATCGGCACGCCGGGTAACGTGCGCGCACGACAGGTCAGCCTGCTGGCGACCCGGCCGCTCGGCGTCAAGGAGGTGATCAACCCGCTGCGCGCCTCCGGCGGCGCCGACGCGGAGACGCGCGATCAGGCGCGTCGCAACGTGCCGCTGGCGGTGCTGGCGCTGGACCGGCTGGTCTCGGTGCCGGACTACGCCGACTTTGCGCGCACGTTCGGCGGCGTCGGCAAGGCGGCGGCGATCAAGCTGGGCCACCGGGTGCAGGTGACCATCGCCGGTGCCGCCGATGCGCCGATCGACTCGTCTTCCGATCTGTACCGCAACCTGCTGCAGGCACTGCAGCGCTACGGCGATCCGTCGCTGTCGGTGCAACTGGGCGTGCGCGAGCTGCTGGCGCTGACCGTGAGCGCGAAGGTGGGGCTGCTGCCGGACTTCGCGTGGGAGTCGGTCGAGCCGGCCGTGCGCGCGGCGCTGCTGGATGCGTTCGGCTTCGAGCGGCGCGCTCTGGCGCAGAGCGTCTACCTCAGCGAATTGGTCGCCTGCGTGCAGGCCGTGCGCGGCGTGGCCTGGGTCGACGTGGACGCGTTCGGCAGCCTCGACGAGGCGACCCTGCTGGCCGGTTTCGGCGTGAGCGGCGACAAGCAGGGTGATGGCGTTGGCTTGATGAGCCACGCCACCGCCACGACCGTTGCGACGGTGCCGCCGCGCGTGCGCGTGCTGCCCGCCCGCTACGACGATCAAGGCACGCTGCGCCCGGCGCAGCTCGCCTACCTGCCGCCGAACATCCCCGACACACTGCTGCTGCAGGAGGCCACGCCATGAGCGCGCAAGCGGAAGGAGGGCGCGCCATGAGCGCGCGAGCGGATCGGCTGTTCGACCTGCTGCCGGTGGTCTACCGCATGCGCGATGCGGAGCAGGGCTATGCGCTGCGCGATTTCCTGCGCGTGCTGTCGAGCCAAGTCGAGGTGATCGAGCAGGACATCGCGCGGCTGTACGGCAACGCCTTCATCGAGACCTGCGACGACTGGGTGGTGCCGTATATCGGCGACCTGCTCGGCTACACGCTGCTGCCGGAAGCGGCCACGCTGGGCGCGGACGGCGGTCGCGATGGCGGCCTCGGCCGCGTGCTGGCACCGCGCGCCGACGTGGCCAACACGATCGACGCGCGCCGGCGCAAGGGCACGCTGTCGCTGCTGGAGGACCTGTCCCGCGACGCGGCGGGCTGGCCGGCGCGCGCGGTGGAGTTCTACCGCCGGCTCGGCTGGATGCAGCATCTCGACCACCTGCATCCGCGGCGCGGCGGCACGGCCGACCTGCGCGATCCCGGGCGGCTGCAGCGGCTCGGCTGGGCCAACGGCGCGTTCGATCCGTTCGCGCACAGCGTCGACCTGCGGCGCCTGGGCAGCGCGCATCGGCGCGGCCGCCACAACATCCCCGCGGTGGGCGTGTTCGCCTGCCGCCTGCGCAGCTACCCGGTGAGCTGCACCCCGGCGTACTGCATCGAGGAGCGCGGCCCGCACTGCTTCAGCTTCAGCGTGCTCGGCAACGACACGCCACTGTTCCAGCGCCCGGTCGCGGAAACCGAACCCACCCACATCGCCGACGAGCGCAACCTGCCGCTGCCGCAGCGCCGCTGGCGTTTCGCCGAGCGCGGCGTGCTGGCCGACTACGCCAGCGTGGCGGCCGAACTCTACGGCGACGGCCGCAGCGTGCAGCTGTGGGCGCCGGACTGGCCGGCGAAAGGGCAGGGCGTGCCGGTGCCGCGCGAGGCGCTGATCCCGGCGGATCTGTCCGGCTGGGGTGGCCAGGTGAAGCGCGGGCGCGTGGCAGTCGATCCCGAGCGCGGCCGCCTGCTGTTTCCGGCCAACCAGCGGCCGAAGCGCGGCGTGTGGGTGAGCTACCAGTACGGTTTTGCCGCCGATCTCGGCGGCGGCGAGTACGCACGGGTCACGCCGGAACTGGAAGGCGCCACCCGCTACGTGGTGCATGCGACGCGGCCGGATCGTGCGGCAAACGCCAGCTGGCCGGCCGGCCACTTCGGCAGCGTCGCCGAGGCGCTGGCGGCGTGGGCCGCCGCCAAGGCGGCCACGCCGGCGTTGCACGCGCTGATCATCGAGCTGGCCGAGAGCGGCGTGTATGAAGGCAGCCTCGATCTGCAGCTCGATGCCGGCGAGGCGATCCAGCTGCGCGCCGCCGAACGCACGCGGCCGGTGCTGCGCCTGCTCGACGTGCGCGCCAGCCAGCCGGACGCGCTCAGCGTCAGTGGCCATGCCGGCAGCCGCGTCTTGCTCGACGGCCTGCTGATCGTGGGCCGCGGCGTCGAGGTGCATGGACCGGCGGAAGAAGATGACGCGCCGACCGGCGACCTGTGCGAACTGGTGATCCGGCACTGCACCCTGGTGCCGGGCTGGGCGCTGCAGTGCGATTGCGATCCGAAGCGCCCGGGTGAACCCAGCGTCACGTTCGATCGCACGCGCGCTGCGCTGCGCGTCAGCCACAGCATCCTCGGCGCGATCATGGTGATCAGCCCCGAGCAGCGCGGCGAGCCGCCGCCGCTGGAACTGTGCGACAGCATCCTCGACGCCACCGGCATGGAGCGCGTGGCGCTGGGCGCGCCGGACGAGGCAGTGGCGTATGTCGAGGCCAGCTTCCGCCGCTGCACGGTGATCGGCGCGGTGCAGGCGCACGGCATCGTGCTGGCCGAGGACTCGATCTTCGCCAGCCCGCTGCGCGTGCTGCGCCGGCAGCAGGGCTGCGTGCGTTTCTGCTACGTGGCCGACGGTTCGCGCACGCCGCGACGCTTCCACTGCCAGCCCGACCTGGCGCTGGCCGCGGTGGTGCCGGAGCAGCGCGCGCATGAACGGCTGCGCGTGGTGCCGCAGGTCCGCAGCCGGCGTTACGGCACGCCGCACTACCTGCGCCTGGCCGATGGCTGCTGCGCGGAGATCCGCCGCGGTGCGTCCGACCGTTCGGCGATGGGCGTCTGGCACGACCTGTACGAGCCGCAACGCGAGGCGAACCTCGCGGCGCGGCTGACCGAATACGTTCCGGCGGGCACGGACGCCGGCATCCTCTTTGCGACTTAGGAGATCGACCATGAAAGGCGACTTCGCACGCGTCAGCTTCGATCCGACCCGGCATTACAGCCAGGTGTTCCAGCAGCAGGGCCGCGTGTTGCTGGAGGCGGACTGGAACGAACAGGCGCAGATCCAGCTGCAGCTGCTGCGCAGCCTGGTGCGCGACCTGGTCGGCCCGTGCTGGGCCGCGGGCAGCGGCTTCGCCATCACCGCCAGCGTCACCAACGCGGACGGCAGCAGCAAGCCGCTGCCGCTGGCCGACTGGCAACTGGCGCCGGGGCACTTCTACGTCGACGGCATCCTGTGCGTGAACGAGGCTGCCTGCACGCTGGCGCAACAGCCGTACGCGCCCACGCCCGACTACGGCGTGGCCGATGGCAAGAGCGGCTTCGAGAACCCGCCGCAGGGCTACGCGTTGTGGCTGGACGTGTGGGAGCGGCACCTGTGCGCGGTGGAAGCGCCGGGCATCGCCGATGCGGCGCTGGACGGCGTCGACACCGCCTCGCGGGCGCAAGTGGTGTGGCAGCTACGCATGCTCGACCAACCGCGGGCGCAGCAACAGCTCGACGACGTCACCACGGCGTTGAAGACGCGTCAGCAAGCCGCGGACAATCCGACCAGTGCCGCCGCGATCAAGCAGCAGTTGGCCGAGGTGGCCTCGCTGCGCAAGAGCCTCGACGGCGGCGACCAGGCCAACGCCTCGCCCTGCGCGCTGGTGCGCCAGTTGCTCGATGCGCGCGCGACCTATGCGTCGCCGCGGCTGCGCGCCGAGCTGGGCCCCCACGAGACCGATGACGATCCTTGCGTGATCGCCGCCGACGCGCGCTACCGCAGCATGGAGAACCAGCTGTACCGGGTCGAAATCCACCAGGGTGGGCCGGCCGGCACCGCCAGCTTCAAGTGGTCGCGCGAGAACGGCTCGGTGGTGTTCCCGGTCACCCGCAGCAATCTCGGCGCCACGGCGGACGACGGCAGTGCGCCACTGACGGTGACGCTGGCCCGGTTCGGCCGCGATGCCCGGCTCGGGCTGGCGGCGAACGACTGGGTGGAGCTGGTCGACGACCGCTACACGCTGGGGCAGCGCGCGTATCCGCTGCTGCAGGTGATCGCGATCGACCCGGCGAATGGCAGCGCCACCCTGAACGTGCCGAAGAACATCGCGCCATGGCCGTTGGACAGCGATCCGCGCCAGCATCCGTTGCTGCGCCGTTGGGACCAGCGCGATGCGGTGAATGCGCAAGGCGTGCTGGCCGTGGCCGAGGGCACGCCGATGGCACTGGAAGACGGCGTCCAGATCACCTTCGAGCCGGGTGGCGTGTACGCCACCGGCGAGTACTGGTTGATTCCCGCGCGCGTGGCCGGCAACGGCCAGCTCGACTGGCCGTTGGCGAACGGCGCACCCGCCACCCTGCCGCCGCGCGGAGGGCATCACTACGCGGTGCTCGGTGTCACCGGTGACAACGGCAGCTATGTCGAATGCTGCTGCCGGTTCGACTCGCTGTGCCAGTTGCTGCAGGCCAGGCTTGGCCTGCAGACCGGGGCCGGGGCGGTGCTGGTGCCAGGCGCCGCCGTGGCGGCGCCGAGTGCGGTGAAGAAGGCGCGGGCCAGACCGGTGAAGAAGGCCGCGAAGGTGAACGGGTAGGCACGGCGCAGCGCGCGGGCATAGGAGCAAACGCCGGGGTGACGTAGCATTCACCCGGAAACTCCCCGAGATGTTCCGAATATGGCCGAAAACCACCACCGCGCCCCGCCCTGGCAGCTTTCGGTGGCGCCGATGATGGACTGGACCGACCGGCACTGCCGCTACTTCCACCGGCTGCTGTCGCCGCGCGCGCGGCTGTATACCGAGATGGTGACCAGCGCGGCGCTGGTGCGCGGCAAACAGCTGCGCCTGCTCGAGCACAGCCAGCAGGAGCATCCGCTGGCGCTGCAGTTGGGTGGCAGCGAGCCGTACGAACTGGCGCAGGCGGCGCGCCTGGGTGCGGAGGCGGGTTACGACGAGATCAACCTCAATGTGGGCTGCCCGTCCGACCGCGTGCAGTCGGGTCGCTTCGGTGCCTGCCTGATGTACGAGCCGGCGCTGGTCGCCGACTGCGTGAAGGCGATGCGCGACGCGGTAAGCGTGCCGGTGACGGTGAAGTGCCGCATCGGCGTGGACGACCAGGACGACTACGCCGGCCTGCAGCAGTTCACCGAACTGATGCTGGAGGCTGGCGTCGAGGTGCTGGTGGTGCACGCGCGCAAGGCCTGGCTGAAAGGCCTCAGCCCGAAGGAGAACCGCGAGGTCCCGCCGCTGGACTATGCGCGCGTGTACCGGCTCAAGCGCGAGTTTCCGCCGCTGGTAGTGGTGATCAACGGCGGTATCAGCACGGTGGACCAGGTGCGTTCGCACCTGGCACAGCTGGACGGCGTGATGCTGGGCCGCGCCGCCTACCACGCCCCGTACCTGCTGGCGCAGCTCGAACACGCGCTGCACGACGAGCCGCTGCCCCGCCGCGAAGACGTGCTGCAGCGCCTGCGTCCCTACGTGGAGGCCGAGTTGGCGCGCGGCACCGCGCTGAAACACATCAGTCGGCACCTGCTCGGCCTGTACCAGGGTGAGCCGGGAGCGCGCGCGTTCCGCCGCACGCTCAGCGAAGGCGCACACCTGCCGGGCGCCGGCTGGGCGCTGCTGGAGCAGGCGATGGCGCCCTGCGCGGCGGCGGCGTGACAGCCGCCGCCCGTCCGGTCAGTATTCAGGCCCGACTGCCTAGGCTGGGCGCCTGGGCAAGGGCCGGGTGGAAACTTCACGCATGACGACGCACAAAAACTTCATCTCGGCTCTGCTCATATCGCTGTTCGTCGGCGTGTTCGGGTCGGCCCTGGCGCAGTCGGCCGAGGCGACGGTGACGCTGGACCAGGCGGTACTCCAGGTGCAGCAGGAGACCGGCGGCAAGGTATTGTCGGCCGAGCAGCGGGGGGTCGGGCGCCGGCAGGAATACCGCATCAAGGTGCTCACCCCGGACGGTCACGTCAAGGTGATGGTGGTCTCTTCAGAATCGGGCAAGAATCCGTCATCTGCCCAATCAACCAAGAACTCGCCCGCCAAGAATGCGGGCCGCAAGGAGAAACGCTGATATGCGCATCCTGCTGGTGGAGGACGAGGCGCCGTTGCGCGAGACGCTGGCGGCACGCCTGAAACGCGACGGCTTCGCCGTCGATGCGGCGCAGGACGGCGAGGAGGGCATCTACCTCGGCCGCGAGGTGCCGTTCGACCTGGCGATCATCGATCTGGGCCTGCCCAAGATGTCCGGCATGGAACTGGTCAAGGCGCTGCGCGAGCACGGCCAGCGCTACCCGATCCTGATCCTCACTGCGCGGGGCAGCTGGCAGGACAAGGTCGAGGGGCTGAAGTACGGCGCCGACGACTATCTGGTCAAGCCGTTCCACGTCGAGGAACTGCTGGCGCGCATCAATGCGCTGGTGCGTCGCGCCAGCGGCTGGTCGAAGCCGATCCTGGCCTGCGGCATGATCAAGCTGGACACCACCGCGCAGACGGTGATGGTGGAAGGCAAGCCGGTCGACCTGACCAGCTACGAGTACAAGGTGCTGGAATACCTGATGCTGCACGCCGGCGAGCTGGTGTCCAAGGCCGACCTCACCGAGCACATCTACCAGCAGGATTTCGACCGCGATTCCAACGTGCTGGAAGTGTTCATCGGCCGTCTGCGGCGCAAACTCGACCCGGAAGGCACCCTCAAACCCATCGAGACGGTACGTGGACGCGGATACCGCTTTGCCATCCCGCGCACCGACGGCGACGACGAATGAGCGTGGATCGCCGCGCCGCCCGCTGTCGCTGGCGGCACGCGCGGCGATCGCCACCACGCTCGTGCTGGCCGGCTTCCTCGGCCTGGTCGGGCTGACCCTGACCCAGACCAACAAGGCGCGCGCGCTGCGCACGCTGCACGACCGGCTCGAGAGTTTCGCCATCGCGTACATCACCAGTACCGACGTCAACCGGTACGGCAGGCTGTTGCCGCCGGAGACCTCGCCGAACCCGAACTTCTCGCAGCCGGGCTCGGGCCTGTACGCGGTGGCGCTGGGCGACCACGGCTACCGCTGGGAATCCTCGTCGGCGATTGGTCGCGATTTCGCGTTCCTCAGGCCGCTGGAGCCGGGCCAGAGCCAGTTCGTGGGGCCGATCGACACCCACATGGGCCGGCTGTACTACTACAGCTACGGCGTGGCGCTGGACACCGTGGACAGGAAATCGGTGCGGCTCACCGTGCTGGTGGCGCAAACCGAGGACCAGCTCGAGGGCGAGAACGCAGTGTTCCGCCATACCTTGGTGGTGTGGCTGTCGATCCTCGGCGTGATGCTGATCGTGCTGCAGCTGCTGCTGCTGCGCTGGAGCCTGACCCCGCTGCGCAAGGTGGCCAGCGACATGAGCCGGGTCGAACGCGGCGACAGCGAGCAGTTGGACAGCCAGTACCCGCTGGAGCTGACCGGCCTGACCGAGCGCATCAACGCGTTCATCACCAACGAGCGCGAGCAGCGCACGCGCTACCGGCATACCCTGGCCGACCTGGCGCACAGCCTGAAGACGCCGCTGGCGGTGATCCGCTCGCAGCTGGAGTCGCCGACCACCGGCGACGAGGCGGCGCGGCGCGCCAGCGTGCTCGACCAGGTGCGGCGGATGAACGAACTGGTCGCCTACCAGCTGTCGCGCGCCGCCACCTCCGGCCGGCAGACCTTCGCCAGCGCGGTGCCGATCGCCGGCCATGCCGAGGACCTGGTGCAGGGCCTGGAGAAGGTCTACGCGGCCAAAAATGTTCTCTGCGAATTCGACATCGAGGACGGTGCGGTGTTCTACGGCGAGCAGGGCGACCTGCTGGAGCTGATGGGCAACCTGCTGGAGAACGCGTTCAAGTGGGCCGGCCACCGCGTGCTGCTGGTGGTGAAGATGCAGCCGCAATCCGGCCGCAAGCGCCCCGGCCTGTGGCTGAGCGTGGAAGACGACGGCCCGGGCATTGCCGAAGACCAGATCGAGAAGGTATTGCAGCGGGGCGTGCGCGGCGACGAGCGGGTGCAGGGCCACGGCATCGGCCTGTCGATCGTGCAGGACATCGTGCATGCCTATCAGGGCGAACTGGTGGTCGACCGTTCGCCGGAATTAGGCGGCGCGCGCTTCAGCGTGAGGCTGGCAGCAAGCTGAGCCGGCTCCGCGGGGCGCTCAGCGCGCGCGGCAGAAGCCCACCGGTTCGCGGCCTTCGGCGGGCGAGCGGCCGTAGTAGGCTTCCAGCAATTCGGCGACCGCCGGCTCGGCCTCGCGCAGCAGCACCGGTTGCGAGTAGTGCAATTCGCTGACCACGGCAAAGTACTCGGCGGCGCTTTCGGTGGCGTAGTGGTCGATCGGGCTGTTGCAGCGGTCTGGCGGCGTGGCGACCAGGCGGTCGTAGGCCTGCTGGAATTGCTGGATCCAGCGCCGCCGCGGAATGTCCACCAGCGGCGGCACGCCATCGGGCGGCCCGTCGAGCATGTCCAGCTTGTGCGCCATCTCGTGCACGACCACGTTGTAGCCGTCCCACGGCTGCTCCAGGTCCAGCTGCACATCGGCCAGCGACAGCACCAGCGGGCCGCGTTCCCACGCCTCGCCGATGCGGACCTCGTCGCCTTCGGTGACCACGCCGGTGCGGTCGTCGTGGTGGCTGCGGCGCACCTTGAACTCGCCCGGGTAGATCAGCACCTCATGCCAGCCGCGCAGGCTGGCGCCCCCTTGCTGCAACGCCGGCAGGCAGGCCTGCATGGCGATCAGCAGGCGCCAGTAGTCGTCCAGCACGGCGCCGGCCAGGGCATGGAAGCGCTTGCGCGCGAGGAACAGGGCGGACAGCCGGCGCAGTTGGAGTTGCCGTTCGGGGTCGAGCCGGCGTGCCAGCGGGCAGCCGGCCAGCGCGCGTCGCCACAGTGGGTCGGCAATCGGCGCCGGTTCAAAACGCGCCCGCAGCGATTGCCACCATGGCCCCGGCATGACGCCGGGCGTTACTGGATCGAGCCAGGCAGCAGCGATTGCCAGCCCAGATGCGGCCGGCGGGCCGGCGCCGGCCCGGAGGAAGCACCGCCGGAGCGGGTGCTGCCGTTGCCGGCATTGCCACCGGTATTGTCGTTGCTGCCGGCCGGCGGGCAGTCGCGGCTCAGCCCCAGCACGTCGCCACCGCTGCTGTTGCCGTCATGGGAACTGGCGTTGTCGAGCGTGGCGTGCGAGGAGCTGTCCAGGTCCTGGGTGGCGTCCAGACTCGTGGCCGCCGCGCCGCCGAGCCCGGCGATGCACAAGGCGCAACCGATAAGCCAATGGGTGGCACGCATGGCGATCGAACTCCCTGACCCTCAAGCGAGGGTCCTGATCGTCTCAGAAACACCGACGCCGTACCAGTGCTGCCGACCCGCCCGCGGGATGCCGCAGGGGCGACCGGCCGGGCTAGAATCCGCCGATGCCTGAGCTGCCCTACCATCCCTCCTTTTGCCGCCGCCGCGCCGCCGCAGCCCTTTCCGGGGCCTGCTGATGCAGCCGGCCGAATTGCTGGCCCTGCTCGCCGAAGGTGAATCACTGTCCGGTGCCGGCCTTGCCGCGCGGACCGGGGTGACCCGCGCGGCAATCTGGAAGCAGGTCGAGGCCCTGCGCGCCCGTGGCGTGCCGATCGAGGCGCGCGGCACCACAGGTTATCGCCTGCCCTGGCCGTTGCAGATGCTGGATGCGAAGCGGATCCGCGCCGCCCTGCCGACGCCGCTGGCGCGCTCGCTGGGGGCGCTGGAGGTGCACTGGGAACTCGATTCCACCTCCAGCGAACTGCAGCGTCGTGGCAACGCGGCGAAGGACTTCAGCATCGTGCTGGCCGAGACCCAGCGAGCCGGGCGCGGCCGGCGTGGACGCACGTGGCTGTCGCCGCCCGGGCTGAACCTGTACCTGTCCTGCCTCAAGCGTTTCGAGTCCGGGTGTGCCGCGCTGAGCGGATTGTCGCTGGCGGTCGGCGTGATGGTGCTGCGCGCGCTGGAGCAGCTGGGCATCGCCGGAGCCGGGCTGAAGTGGCCGAACGACGTGCTCGCCGTCGGCGGCGACCGGGCCGGCGGCAAACTGGGCGGCATCCTGGTCGAGCTGAGCGGCGAATACCAGGGGCCGTGCGCGGCGATCATCGGCATTGGTCTCAACCTGCGACTGACGCCGGCACTGCGCGAACAGGCCGGGCAGCCGGCCTGCGACCTGGCCACCCTGGCCGGCGGCACGCCGCCGGACCGCAACCGCGCCGCGGCGGCGCTGGTCCAGGTGCTGGTCGAGGGACTGCGGCAGTTCGAGCGCGAGGGCTTCGCCGCGTTCGTCGATGACTACGCGCGCCACGACCTGCTGCGCGACCAGCCGCTGCAGCTGAGTGGGGCACCGGGCGTGTTCGACGGCGTGGGCGCTGGCGTGGACGGGCGCGGCGCGCTGCAGGTGCGCATGGCCGATGGCAGCATGCGCCGGATCGACAGCGCGGACGTCACGGTGCGCCGCGCATGAGGCTGCTGCTCGACCTCGGCAACACGCGGCTGAAGTGGGCGCTGCAGGCGCAGCCGGAAGGCTGGCTGGCACGCGGTGCGGTGGACTGGCAGGATCACCCGGCGGCCGCGCTGGCATCGGCCTGGGCCGGTTTGCCGCGGCCGGCGCGGGTGCTTGCGGCGTCGGTCGTCGATGCCGCGCGCGAAGCGCAGGTGGAAGCCGTGGCGCAGCGCCTGTTCGATTGCGCGCCGACCTGGCTGCGCACGCCGGCGCATGCCTGCGGCGTGCGCAACGCGTACGCTGAGCCGCAGCGGCTCGGCGTGGACCGGTTCCTGGCGATGGTGGCGGCGCATGCCGACGGCCACGCGCCGTGCCTGCTGGCCGGCGTCGGTACCGCGCTCACGCTGGATGCGCTGGCGGCCGATGGCCGGCACCTGGGCGGCCTGATCGCGCCAGGCCCGGCGCTGATGCAGCAGTCGCTGCTGGGTGCCACCGCGCAGGTGCGGCCGGAGCGGCCGGGTGTGGTCGTGGAGCTGGCCGACAACACCGCCGACGCGGTGGCTTCGGGTTGCTGGCACGCGGCGGCCGCGCTGGTCGAACGCTTCGCGACCCGGGCCACGGCGCGGCTGGGCGCGACGCCGCAGCTGATCCTCGGCGGCGGCGATGCCGCATCGCTGTTGCCGCTGCTGTCACTGCCGACCCGGCTGAGTCCGGACAGCGTGCTGCGCGGCCTCGCCGTGTGGGCCGATGCGTCATGACGCCCGGGCCGTCCGTCTAGAATGGTGCCCGCTGCCGGTTGATGGGGGTTCGATGTTCCTGCGTCTGCTGTTCGTGTTGTTGACCGCGCTGAACATCGCGGTGGGCGCCTGGCTGCTGCTGGGGCAGCCGTATGCCCGCGGCGGCATGCCCAGCGACCCCGGCGTGGCGGAACTGCGCCTGCTGTCGGAACTGCCCGAGTCCGGCCCGGCAGCGACGGCGTCGGCAGCCGTGCCTCCGACGGTGACGCCACCGCGCAATCTCGTTTACAGCTGCCTGGCGCTGGGTCCGTTCGCCACCCCGCAGGACCTGCGCAATGCGCGCCAGGCGCTGTCCGCGCAGGCCACGCGAATGCGTTCGCGCCAGGAACAGGCCAGCCAGACCAGCGGCTGGTGGGTCTACCTGCCGGCCGCCGGCAGCCGCGCGCAGGCGCTGGCGGTGGCGCGCCAGCTGGCGGCGCGCAACATCGACGACTACTTCGTGGTCAGCTCCGGCGACCAGCCCAACACGATCTCGCTGGGCCTGTTCAAGGACCCGGCGAATGCGCGCAAACGCCGCGACGAAGTCACTGCGGCCGGCTTTCCCGCCCGCATGAGCGAGCGCAGCGAGAGCGTGCCCGAATACTGGCTGGATCTGGTGGTCGCCGACGGCGGCAATTTCGACTGGCGCAGCCGTGTCCGCACCGCCGGCATCGACGCACACGACACCGGCTGCTTCTGAACACGCGCCGTGATGTGCCCTGCTAGAATCCATCGCCTTCGCCGGCATAGCTCAGTTGGTAGAGCAACTGATTTGTAATCAGTAGGTCGCGGGTTCGATTCCTGCTGCCGGCACCAGCTTCCAGCCATCCGCCTGGCCACTCGCCCGTCTTTTTCTCCGCGGTCGGTGGCACCGCGACGAGCGCCCGCCCCAGGCTGAACGCTTCAACCCGGTCTTAACGAAACCATCGCGATCTCTCTACTTCCGCCTGTTCACCGTCGCATGGCCGGGGGCATGCGCGAGGGCACATCATGGGTACGCTTTACGTGGTGCAGGGCTTTCACGAGGTGGACGGCGACGTCGTCGCGGACAAACCGATTCTTCACGGCATGGAGCAACTGGCGCGCACGCGCGGTGAAATGCTGGCCAGACAACGTGAGGGCGTGCTGGTTTACGCACAGGCGGCCGACATCGACCGCGGCGAGTACTCGGAACCGATCATCCTCGCCCGGTACGGCCGGGTACCGCATCCGGAACAACAGAGTCTTTGCCAGGCTGGCTGAGCGGAGCGGCGAAAGCACGGAGCCGGCCGGGGCCGGGGCTCTCTCCGGGCCGTTTGCGTACGCCAGCCCTAGGTGCGCGCCGACATACGCAGCGGGCCGCGCGATGCAGACTGGGCAAAGACCGGAGGCACAGCATCACCCGTCGGCAAGGGGGCTCGGGTGGGGCTCCGGGCGATTCCTCTGTCCGGGAGTGCAGCGATGCGCATGGTTCTGTCGATCAAGGAAAGCCGCCATGGCTTGTGGCGCATCTGCAGCGGGGAGGCCGTGCTGTACGACAAGCTGCGCTTCACGCATGCGATCCGGCTGGCGCGCGGACTGGCGCGGGAAGAGCACGCCAATTCTGGCCGCACGGTCAGTGTCGAGATGGCCTGTGCGGAGTTCACCATCACCCTGGCGCACTATGCGGGGACCGCCAGCCCGCAGCGCGTCGTGGCCTGACGCCACCGGCCTGCCGCAATCCCGGGCGTGCTGTCGCGCCAGCGGCCGCGCACTCCGCTGCGAGGCATGATCGGCGTGCCATGTCGTGGCGTGCTTGCGGGGTCTCAATCGTGTGCACTACGCCGGCCGTCGACGGGCGGTTTGCCAACGGCCCCATGGCCGGCGTTGGGCATGCACGCCACATGAAAGCTTGCTACGATCCACTCGACGGCTGCGCAGGGGCAGCTCGGGGTGATCGACATGCAAACGCTTCTTGCGCATTCCGCCTTCTGGCGTGGAGTGTCGCTGTTTGCAGGGATGCTGCTGGGGAAAATCATTCGGGATGCCAAGCCCGCCGCCTCACCGCCCCGGAATGCCGGGGATCTGGTGTCGTGGAATCCGGGCGCGCGATCGCGCCGCGAGGACGAGTTGGCACGAAGTCGCCATACGGGATGCCGCTGACCGACGAGCGCGCCGGTTCGGGCAGCCAGCGTGGATGCAACGGATGCGATCGCCGCGGTCGTGCATCGGCCCGGCGGCGGCGCCTTTCCAGATCGAGCCGGAGGATGCCCATGCACGTTTCGTCCATCTTGCGCCGCTTCGGCCTGGGCGCGTTCACCTTATGGACCACCATGGCGCTGGCGCAGTCGGGTTCCGGCAACATGATGACGATGACGGTCACCATGAAGATGCAGGTATCGGGCGCGGGCGACTTGCCGGCGCGCACGACCACGCAGGAGGTGTGCGCCTCCACGGACCATGACATGCGCGCCATGCTGCAGCATCAGCAGAAGTGCGTGGTCAGCGACTACCGGCAGCTCGGCAGCGTCGTCAGCTACCACCTGGTTTGCGGCGGAAATCCGCCGACGATGACCGGCGATGCGCGCTTCGAGCTGCTGCCCAACGACGACATCCGGGGCAGCGTCCACGCTAACAGCAACATGGGCGGCCAAAGCGTGGTGATGGACATGACCTACGCCGGCCGGCGCACCGGCAGCTGCGATTACGGCGCGAGCCGGCAGCGGCGTTGAGTGGAACGCCATGGGGGCGACCATCGACAGGCATCTTGCCGGTGCGGCCGTGCCGGTCCGGGCGTCGGCGGGCCTGTTCCGGTAGACTTTCGGCTCGTTCGCGACGGTTCGTGTCGCGAGTACCCTTCTCACTGGGACGGCGGTGACTCGTTCGGGATGGTGGCGGAACGCCCCTTCGCCGGCTGTCGTTCCGACGTCGGCGGCGTGCGACGGCCCAGGCCGCGCGGCCGCCGCGATGCATGGCAGGTAGACACGGATCATGGGCAATCAGACCGTTTCATTGATCGGCGTGCCGACCGACATCGGCGCCGGCCATCGGGGTGCCGCGATGGGGCCGGAAGCGCTGCGGGTAGCCAACCTGGCGGCGAAGCTGGAGCGCCGCGGACTGAAGGTGATCGACCGCGGCAACCTGCAGGGGCCGCTCAATCCGTGGCTGCCACCTGAGCACGGCTACCGGCATCTGGATGAGGTGGTGGCCTGGAATACGGCCGTCCATACGGCTGTTCACCAGGAGCTTCAGGCTGGCCGCCTGCCGATCATGCTCGGCGGCGACCACTGCCTGGCGATCGGCTCGATCTCGGCGGTGGCGCGTCATTGCCACGACGAAGGCAAGCAGTTGCGCGTGCTGTGGCTGGATGCGCACACCGACTTCAACACGGCGCAGGCCACGCCCACCGGCAACATCCATGGCATGCCGGTGGCCTGCCTGTGCGGCATCGGCCCGGCCGGGCTGATCGACTTGGGCGGCAGCGTGCCGGCGACCACGCCGGACGTGTTCCGCTACGTCGGCATCCGTTCGGTCGACGAGGGCGAAAAGCGGCTGGTGCGCGAGGCGCACATGCAGGTGCACGACATGCGCCACATCGACGAGATCGGCATGAAGCGCGTGATGGAAGAGGCGCTGGCCGGAATCGACGAGAACACCCACCTGCACGTGAGCTTCGACGTCGACTTCCTCGACCCCAGCATCGCGCCGGGCGTGGGCACCACCGTGCGCGGCGGGCCGGATTACCGCGAGGCGCAACTGTGCATGGAAATGCTCGCCGATACCGGCCGGGTGAGGTCGCTGGACATCGTCGAACTGAACCCGGCCTTCGACAAGCGCAACCAGACCGCGAAGCTGGCGGTGGACCTGGTCGAATCGCTGTTCGGCAAATCCACGCTGATCCGCTGAAGTGGATCGAGGCCCTTCGACGCGACCCGGCGGGTCGCGTCGAAGGGCCGCTCACTCCTCGACGAGTTTGGCGTCCGGCGCGTTCGCCATCACCGAGGCGATGCCGGCGTCGCGCTCGCTCTCGCTCTCGTACATCTCGCTGCTGCCGATGATCTGGTGGTTGGCCGCCTTCAGGCTGAAGTGGAACTTGCCGCCGACCGAGGTCTTTTTCTCGTAGCGTGCCGCATCCGGCGCGTTCTTGCGCACCGACTCGACGCCGTTGCGTGCGCTGGCCTTGTCCTTGTAACCCTCGCTCTTGAGGATGATCTCGCCGTTGCCGGCCCTGAGGTTGAAGTAGGCCTCGCCGTTCTTGCCGCTAAACAAGGTGAACTTTCCGCTCATGAGTCGGATCTCCATCGCCATGGTCAGGGTTGGCAGAATCTGGACTCGCCCATGTGATTTTTTTGGCAAGGGGCAACGCCGACCATGGTGGACGGCGGGCCGCTCGGTCGAGCCGTTTTGCCGGATGTCGTAGACTGGCGTTTTCCCTGCGCGGCGCAGCATGAACACCCGAGTCCTCACCGGCATCACCACCACCGGCACCCCGCACCTGGGCAATTACGTGGGCGCGATTCGCCCGGCGGTCGAAGCCAGCCGGCGCGACGACGTGGATGCGTTCTTCTTCCTCGCCGACTACCACGCGCTGATCAAGAGCGACGACGCCGCGCGGATCGAGCGCTCGCGGCTGGAGATCGCCGCCAGTTGGCTGGCCGCCGGGCTCGACCCGCAGCGGGTCACCTTCTACCGCCAGTCGGACATCCCCGAAATCCCGGAGCTGACCTGGTTCCTCACCTGCATCGCCTCCAAGGGCATGCTCAACCGCGCGCACGCGTACAAGGCGGCGGTGGACAAGAACGCCGCGGCGGGCGAGGACGCCGATGCGGGCATCACCGCCGGCCTGTACATGTACCCGGTGCTGATGGCGGCCGACATCCTGGCGTTCGACGCCAACCAGGTGCCGGTGGGGCGCGACCAGATCCAGCACATCGAGATGGCGCGCGACCTCGGCCAGCGCTTCAACCATCTGCACGGCCACGAGTTCTTCGTGCTGCCGGAGGCGCTGATCGAGGAGCAGGTGGCCACGCTGCCGGGGCTCGACGGCCGTAAGATGTCGAAGAGCTACGACAACACCATCCCGCTGTTCGCCGGCGGCAAGAAGCAGCTGCGCGAGGCGATCATGCGCATCGTCACCGATTCGCGCGCGCCCGGCGAGCCGAAGGATCCGGACGACAGCGCACTGTTCACCATCTTCCGCGCATTCGCCAGTGAGGCCGAGACCGCGGCGTTCCGCCAGGCCCTGCTGGACGGCAGCGGCTGGGGCGAGGCGAAACTGGCGCTGTACGAGCGCATCGAGGCCGACGTGGCGCCGATGCGCGAACGCTACGAGGCGCTGATGGCCGACCCGGCCGCGATCGAGACCATCCTGCAACAGGGCGCACAGAAGGCGCGCGCGATCGCCACGCCGAAGCTGGCCGCGCTGCGCGAAGTGCTGGGCCTGCGCGCGATGACCACCGCGCCGGTGCGCGCCGGGCAGGCGGCCGCGGCGGCGAAACCCGACAAGGCGCCGCGCTTCGCCAGCTTCCGCGACGCCGACGGCAGCTTCCGCTTCCGACTGTTCTCCGCCGATGGCGAGGAGTTGCTGCTGTCCAAGCCGTTCGCCGACCCGAAGGCGGCCGGCGCGCTGCAGAAGCGGCTCGGGGCATTGGGCGCCGTGGCAGCCGTGTTGCAGCTTCGGGCGCAGGGCATGAGCCTGGAGCTGGACGGCGAGACGGTCGCCAGCACGCCCGATTACCGCGACGAGCAGGCGCGCGATGAAGCGCTGGCGCAGTTGCGCGCGGCGCTGGATCAACTCGCCGCGCAGGCCTGATGCGCGGCGCCACACTTTGCGGGTGATCGACCGATGCGCTACCTCGCCATCCTGCTGCTTGCGCCGCTGCTGCTGATCCTGTGCTGGGGCTACTGGGCGTACCCGAAGAGCCTGCCGCGCACGTCCGGCCGGCGCCTCTTCGATGTTGCTGCCCTGCTGCTGGCGCTGATCACCGCGGTGCAGTGCGCGATGCTCGGTTTCGACACGGTCGAGTTGCCCACGGTCGATGGCTTCGGCCGCGCCAGTGGCGCGATCTGGCAGCAGGTGTTGCCGGCGCTGTACGGCTACGGCGCGTTCGCCGCCGTCATCGTGCTGGCGATGCTGCTGCGCCATGCATGGTGGGGGCGCCGCCGGCGCCGCTGAGCGGGCGGCGCCAGCGCACGATGGGGCGCCTGCCACAAGTCATGGCGTGACTTGTGGCGGTCGAGGCGGCGGCGCACAGGCGGCAAGCTGTGCGCCACCCGACGTGGCGATTCCATCGCCTCCACGGCGCCTCCGCGCCGCCTCCCCGTGGAAATTTTTCAACATGCGCCTGGCATGCCTGCTGTTCGTTACCCTGGCCGCACTGTCGACACCGGCACTGGCCGTCGACATCGACGGCCACCTCGGCGCGGACGAGTGGAAGGGCGCACGACACATCACCGACTTCCGCCAGACCCAGCCGCTCACCGGCAAGCCGGGCTCGCTGCCGACCGAGGCCTGGATCCTGGCCACGCCGAAGGGGCTGGCGGTGGCGTTCCGCTGCGTGCAGCCGCCCGGCGTGCCGCGTACGCACCAGCGCGTGCAGCGTGACTTCGAGGACCAGGTCGACCGGGTCAACGTGATGGTCGACTTCAACGGCGACGGACGCACCGGCTACGACTTCGTGGTGAGCTCGACCGGCGGCATCAACGATGCCGTGGTCATCAACGAGAACAAGTTCAACAAGGACTGGGACGGCAACTGGCGGCATGCGGTGAGCGAGGATGCCGAAGGCTGGACGGTGGAGATTCTGATCCCGTGGTACATCGCGCCGATGCACACGGCGCGCGACGGCAGGCGCATGCTGGGCGTCTACCTCGACCGCGTGACCGGCTCGACCGGCGAGCGCGACTCGTGGCCGGCGGCCAGTTTCACGCTGCCGCGTTTCCTGTCCGAGTTCGGCAAGGTCGAGGTGCCGCAGTACAGCCAGTCGCTGCTGGCGGTGACGCCGTACGTGTCCGGCCTGTACGACAACGTGCGCGGCCGCAGCCACTTCCAGGAAGGCGCCGACCTGTTGTGGAAGCCGAGCGGCCAGTTCCAGCTCACCGCCGCGCTGCACCCGGATTTCGGCCAGGTCGAGAGCGACGACCTGGTGGTGAACTTCAGCGCCACCGAAACCTACGTCAGGGACAAGCGGCCGTTCTTCACCGAGAACCAGGGCATCTTCGACTTCAGCCTGCTCGACGACTACAGCCAGCTGGTCTATACGCGACGTGTCGGCGGACCGTCCGATGACGGTCTCGGTGCGGCCGACATCAACGCCGCGGTGAAGCTCAACGGCAGCTTCGGCACCACCAGCTACGGCGTGCTGGCCGCCGACGAGGATGGCGCGGCGGGGCGCTTCTTCGGTGCCGCGCGGGTCATCCACGATTTCGGTGACCAGAGCCTGGGCATGCTGCTGACCCGGGTCGACCGCCCGTGGCTGGACCGCGAGGCCAGCGTGCTCGGCGTGGACCATCACTGGCGGCCGACGCCGCAGCTGACCATCGCCACCAACGTGGTCGGCAGCGACATCCTGCAGTCGGGCACGCACACGCGCGACAGCGGCGGCACCGTCATCGCGGATTACGAGATGGGCGACGGCTGGCGCCAGCAGTGGCTGGGCATGCATTTCGGCGACCGGCTGCAGGTCAACGACTTCGGCTACCTGGAGCGCAACAACTTCAACTACGGCCATTGGGAAGTGCGCAAGCGCAATACGGCGCTGCCGGCCGACTCCGCCTACAGCTCGCACGAATGGCGCTTCCGCATCGACGCCCTGGACAACGACCACGGCCTGCGCCTGCGTCGCCAGTTGCGCCTGCGCCGCAACAGCGACCTGCGCAACGGCGCCACCGAAATGGTGCAGCTCAACGTCAACAGCGCCGGCTGGGACGACCTGCTTACCCGCGGCAACGGTGCGTTGTTCCTGCCGCCGTCGCTGGACCTGGTCTACGAACGGATCAGCCCGCGCCACGGCGACTGGGCGTTCAAGCTGGACGCGGAGGTCGTCAGCGGCGGGCTCGGCGGCAACCGGCAGCTCGGCTACGACGTCAAGTTCATCCCGACCTACTTCGTCAGCGACGCGTTCAGCGTCTACGCCGGCCCGTACTACGAGCACCTGCCGGACTGGCTGGTGTGGCAGCACGACAACCTCATCGGCCGGTATGACGAGCACACGCTGCAGCTGGACGCCGGTTTCGACTGGAGCATCGACAGCCGCCAGGAGCTGCGGGTGAAGCTGCAGGCGATCGGGCTGGACGCAGGTGTGCGCGGCGGCTACCGCGTGCAGGCCAACGGTCGCGCCGTGGCCAGCAACGAGCCGGTCGACGGTTTCGGCGTGCGCAACCTCGGCCTGCAGATCCGCTACCGCTACGAGCTGGCGCCGCTGTCGTACCTGTACGTGGTCTACGGTCGCGGCGGCTACGCGATGGATGGCTATGCGCGCCGCACCAGCGACGTCTTCGACCGCAGTTTCGCGCTGCGCGACGACGAACAGCTGCTGGTCAAGCTGAGCTACCGCTTCGACATCTGACGGCAGGCGATTCCGGCGGCGCCCCGGCCCGCTCGGCCGACGGCTGGGCGGGCCGGGGCGGCGACGGTGGCCGCACCCGCGCGCGCGACTTTCCGCGAGGGCTCCGGCATGATCGCGCCGTGGCCGGAATGCGGCCGTGGCGCGTCATGAGTGTGGCTCGATGGATGTCGTTCTTTCCTGGACCGGCTTCGCGGTCGCGCTGGGCATCGGATTGCTGATCGGCGCCGAGCGCGAGCGGCGCAAGGGCGGCGACGGCGACGCGGTTGCCGGCATCCGCACGTTCGCCGTGGTGGCGCTGCTGGGGGCGGCCAGCGCGAGCTTCGGCGTCGCGGTGCTGCTGCTGGCACTGGCTGCGGTGGCGGCGCTGCTGGCGATCGCGTATGCGCGCGATACCAGCAGCGATCGCGGCCTGACCACCGAGGTCAGCCTGCTGCTGTGCCTGATACTCGGCGCGGTAGCCATCCACCAGGCTCCACTGGCCGCCGGGCTGGCGGTGGCGGTGACCATCCTGCTGGCGGCGCGCGAGCCCATGCATCACTTCGTGCGCGGCGTACTGACTGCGGAGGAGCTGAACAACCTGCTGGTGCTGGCCGCCGCCACGCTGCTGGTGTTGCCGCTGGTGCCGGATCGCCCACTCGGCCCGTTCGACGCGATCAACCCGCGCGCGCTGTGGCTGATCGTGATACTGATCATGTCGATCGGTGCAGCCGCCCACGCACTGCTGCGGCTGGTGGGCAGCCGCGTCGGCCTGCCGCTGGCCGGGTTGCTCTCCGGCTTCGTGTCCAGCGTGGCCACCATCGGCGTGATGGGCTCGCAGGCGCGCAGCTTGCCGGCGCTGCGGCGGTCGGCGGTCGCGGCGGCGGTGCTGTCGACCGTGGCCACCTTTGTGCAGATGGCGGCGGTACTGGCGGTCACCGACCTGGCGACGCTGCGCGTGCTCGCCGTGCCGCTGGCTTGCGGTGGCGTGACCGCGGCGGTGTACGGCGCGTTGTGGACGTGGAAGGGCCTGCACCTGAGCGCGGCGGACCCGGTGCAAGGCAGCGTCGTCTTCAGCGTCAGGGCTTCGCTGCTGCTGGGACTGATGATCGCCGTGGTGCTGCTGGCGTCGGCCGCGATGCGGGCCTGGCTGGGCGAGCGTGGGCTGGCTATCGCCACCGGCGTCGCCGGCTTCGCCGACACGCATGCCGCGGCGGTATCGGTGGCTTCGCTGGCGGCCGCAGGCAGGATCGAGCCCGCGGCCACCGCGGTGCCGATCCTGATCGCGCTGACCAGCAACAGCCTGTCCAAGGCGGTGATTGCCCGGACGAGCGGCGGTCGCGACTATGCGCGGCCGGTGCTGCTGGGCCTGGCCGTGGTGCTGGCGGCCACCTGGCTGGGCTGGTGGCTCGGCTGACGCGCCCGGCGCGCGCCGTCGCGTCGGCGCGCCGGCGACGACACGTCAATCCCAGTGGTTGAGGTGCGGCCCGAACACCTCGCGCTGCCGCTGCACCACGCAGAAACGATGTCCACTGGGCGCCTCCAGCACCCACCAGCGCCCGCGCACGAACGCGATGCGGCGCGCGCCCAGCTGCTCCAGCCGCGCCACCTCGGCGTCGAGGTCGTCGGTCTCGATGTCCAGGTGCACGCGGCTGGCATGGTCGACCTTCTGCAGCAGGATGATCGGTTCGTCCGCGGCGGTCTGCAGCTCCGCGTATTTGCCGTCGCCGTCCTGGTCGATGCTGGCGATCGGCTTGCCCAGCGCCCGGCTCCAGAAATCGGCGACGGGTGCGAGTTCGTCGACGTGGCAGTCGATGACGATGGCGCAGAGTCGGCTGTGGTGCATGGGATGCCTCCATCGGGTTGTCGAAACGCATGGCAGCGGTGCAGTGCGAGAATACCCCGCATGATTCCGCTCAAATACCTCCAGGCCTACCCCGCCACCTTGCAAGACAAGGTGCGCGAGTTGATCGCGCAGGAGCGCCTGGGCGAGCACCTGGCCAAGCGCTACCCGGGGCGCCATGAGGTGCAGAGCGACAAGGCGCTGTACGCCTACGTGGCATCGCTGAAACAGCAGCACCTGAAGAACGCGCCGGCCATCGACAAGGTGCTGTACGACAGCAAGCTCGACGTGTTGCGCAACGCGCTGGGCCTGCACACCGCGATCTCGCGCGTGCAGGGCGGCAGGCTCAAGGCGAAGAAGGAGATCCGCGTGGCCAGCCTGTTCAAGGCCGCCGCGCCGGAATTCCTGCAGATGATCGTGGTGCACGAACTGGCGCACCTGAAGGAAATCGATCACAACAAGGCGTTCTACCAGCTGTGCACGTATATGCTGCCGGACTACCACCAGCGGGAATTCGACCTGCGTGTCTACCTGACCTGGCGCGAATTGCCGTCGACGATCGACGTGAACCAACGGGAATGACGATGGACAGTGCGGCGCTACAGAAATACCTGCTGCGGCTGTTCGAACGGCACGATGTGGAGCTGGACGTGGACGAGGACGGCTGGCTGGTCACCGACGGCGACTTTCCCGCGATCCGTGCCGCCTGGCACGAGGGCGCCAGCGACGAACCGGGCCGGCTCGACGTCGACGTGGTGCTCAGCGAAGAGCGCTACATCGAAGAGAGCTTCGCCGGCGTGGGCGGCGGCGACGCCGGCTGCCGCGACGCGCTGCGCACGTTCGAGCAGAACGTGTTCCATGTGCTGCTGGCGGCGTGCTGGTACGTCACCGACGAGCGCCGCATGCGGATCGCCGCGTGGGACATCGGGCTGCGCACGTGGGACGTGTTCATCGGTCCGTTCAGTGTGCGCGGTGCGGATGCCGCGAGCATGCCGGCCGAGGCGCTGGCGTCGATCGAGGCGGCGGTGAAGCGCGAGGCGTTGACACCTGAATTGCACTGGCTGCGACTGGTGCACAGCCATGTCGAGAATGGCGACTCGCGCTGCGAGGCACTGCTCGACAATGAACCGTGGACGGCCGGGACGCTGGCGCTGACCGCCGTGCCGTGGCCGCATGGCGGCGACTACGTCGCACGTTGCTTCATGCTGCTGGATGTGCGCGATTATTGATTGACGTCCCGTAGACAAGCGAACGGGCGCCTGGGCGCCCGTTCGTTCAACGCATGATCGCGGATACGATCAGTTCGGCAGTGCCAGATCGTCCAGCAGCGCCTTGAGGAAGCGCGCGGCTTCGCCGCCGGTGGCGGCGCGGTGGTCGAAGGTGAGGCTGATCGGCATGCGCCGGTGCACTTCGATGCCGCCGATCACCGCCACCACGTCGTGGCTGAGCTTGCCGGCGCCGATGATGGCCACGGTCGGCGGCACCACCACCGGCGTGGCGTAGCGGCCGGCGAACATGCCGAAGTTGCTGAGACTGATGGTGTAGCCGGACAGTTCCGAGGCTGGGATGCTGCGGTCCTCGACCTGCGTGCGCAGGCGCTTGATCGCGGCGCGCACGCCGGCGGCGTCGAGCACGTCGGCGTTGCGCAGCGCCGGCACGAACAGGCCGTCGTCGGTGTCCACCGCGATGCCGATGTCGACCTGCGGGTGCAGCGTGCGGCTGAGGTTCTTGCCGTCGAACCACGCGTTCAGCGCCGGCACCGTCTTGCAGGCGGCCACGATGGCGCGGATCAGGCGCGCGGTGATGTCCTGCTTGCCGATCCAGCCGTGCAGGTCGGCGTCGTCGACCAGGGTGGTCGGTACCACTTGCGCGTGCGCATCGGCCATCACGCGGGCCATGTTGCGGCGCACGCCCTTGAGCTGCTCCGGCTGGCCGCTGGCCTGCATCGACGGCGGCGCGGTGCGCACCGGCTTGCCGGCCAGCGAGACCGGGCCGCGCTGCTGACCTTGTGGAGCATGGCCGGGCTGCGGCAGTTCCGGTGCCAGATGACGACCGGCCGAGGCGGGCACGGCGCGCGCCGGGGCGGCGCCCAGCGCGGCGCTGCCGTTGGCGGCGGCGTTCTTCACGTCCTGCATGGTCACCACGCCGTCGGCACCGCTGGGACGCACGCGGGTGAGGTCGACCTTGAGCTTCTTCGCCAGCGCGCGCACCGCCGGCACCGCCTTCACGCCGCCGATGCTGGCGGCCTGCTCGACGTGCACGGTGTTGCCGCTGACCATCGCGCCGACCACGGTGCCTTCGTCCTCGCGGTCCGTGCCGCCGGTCTGCACTTCGCCGCCTTCGTCGGAGGCGATCACGTTGCCTGCGTCGTCCGGCGCGGGGCTGCCGACGCTCCTTTCCGCGCCCTTCTTCGGGCCGTGGTGGTGGCCGGTGGCTTCGGCCTCGGCGCGTTGCTTGGCGTTCGGGTCGGGCTCGAAATCGGCCAGCGCGGCGCCGGTCTCGATGATGTCGCCGGGCGCGCCGTGCAGCTTGACGACCTTGCCGGTGTACGGCGAGGGCACGTCGACCACCGCCTTGGCGGTTTCCATCGAGCACAGCGGCGCGTCGAGCTTGATGCTGTCGCCCGCCTTCACGTGCCACTCGACGACGGTCGCGTCGGGCAGGCCTTCGCCGAGGTCGGGGAGGTAGAACGTCTTGATGTCAGCCATGGGCGGATTTCCAGAATATGTGTTGGTTTGGCTCCCTCCCCTGCATGCAGGGGAGGGTTGGGGTGGGGTGCTCTTTGTTCCGGACTTCAGATCAAGAGCTTTACGCCCTCCCAGCCTCCCCCTGCAAGCAGGGGGAGGAGCAAGGGCGTCAGCTCGCCGCCAGCGTGCGCTTGGCCGCGTCGACGACGCGCTCCACGCTCGGCAGGTATTTCATTTCCAGGCGGAACAGCGGGATGTGCGTGTCGAAGCCGGTGACGCGCTCGACCGGCGCGAGCAGGTCGTACAGGCATTCCTCGGCCACGCGCGCAGCGATCTCGGCGCCGAAGCCGGCGGTCTTCGGCGCCTCGTGCACGATCACGCAGCGGCCGGTCTTCTGCACCGACTCGGCGATGGTGTCGAAGTCCAGCGGGGTCAGCGTGGCCACGTCGATCACCTCGGCGCTGATGCCTTCGGCGGCCAGCTCGTCGGCTGCTTCCAGCGCTTCCTTCACCTGCGCGCCCCAGGTCACCAGGGTCACGTCGGTGCCGTCGCGCAGCACGAAGCACACGTCCAGCGGCAGCGCCTCGCCGTCGTCCGGCACCTCTTCCTTGTACTGGCGGTAGATCCGCTTGGGCTCGAAGAAGATCACCGGATCGGGATCGCGGATCGCGGCCAGCAGCAGGCCGTAGGCGCGCGCCGGCGAGGACGGCATCACCACGCGCAGGCCGGGGATGTTGGTGAACAGGTGCTCGTTCGCCTCGGAGTGATGCTCCGGTGCGCGAATGCCGCCGCCCCACGGCGCGCGCCACACGGCCGGCACGGTGAGGCGGCCGCGGGTACGGTTGCGCATGCGCGCGGCGTGGCAGGCGATGTGCTCCATCATCGGATAGATGAAGCCCTCGAACTGTGCCTCGGCCACCGGCTTCATGCCTTGCACGGCCATGCCCACGGTGACGCCGGCAATGGTCATTTCGTCCAGCGGCGTGTCGATCACGCGCCATTCGCCGAACTTCTCCTGCAGGCCCTGGGTGGCGCGGAACACGCCGCCATTGACGCCGACGTCCTCGCCCAGCACCACGACCGATGCGTCGTGCGCCATTTCGTAGGCGAGCGCCTGGGTGACGGCCTCGATGAGTGTGATTTGTGCCATGGCTCAGTGACCCTTGTTTTCAAGCGAGAGGACGTAGTCGCGCTGTTTCGCGAGGTCGGCGGGGACTTCGGCGAAGATGTAGTCGAACATCGCCGAGACCGGCTGGGTCTTGGTTTCGAGGTAGGCGTTCACCTCGTTGTCCATCCAGTCGTCGCACTCGGCCTTCCAGGCTTCTTCCTTGGCGTCGTCCCACACGCCCTTGGCCACCAGCCAGTGCTTCAGGCGCTTCATCGGTTCCTTGGCCCAGGCCTCGTCGACCTCGTCCTTGCCGCGGTAGCGGCGTGCGTCGTCGGCGGTGGTGTGGTCGCCGAGGCGGTAGGTGACCAGTTCCAGCACGCTGCCGCCCAGGCCGTTGCGCGCACGCTCCAGCGCGTCTTCCATCGCCTTGCGCACGGCGATGATGTCGTTGCCGTCCACCTGGATCGAGTAGAGGCCCGCGGCGATGCCCTTCTGCGCCAGCGTCTGCGCGCCGGACTGGATCTTGCGCGGCACCGAGATCGCCCACTGGTTGTTGACGATGGCGATCACCAGCGGCAGCTCGCGCGCGCCGGCCATGTTGATGGCGCCGTAGAAGTCGCCCTTGGAGGAGCCGCCGTCGCCGATGGTGGCCACCGCCACGCGCTTCTCGCCGCGGATCTTGAACGCCAGCGCGGAGCCGGCCGCATGCAGGCACTGGGTGGCGATCGGCACCGACCAGGCGAAGTCGTGCCGCGCCGGTTCTTTCTGGTAGTCGTTGCCGCGCTCGTCGCCGCCCCAGTACATGTATACCTCGCGCGGCTGCACGCCGCGGTACAGCTGCGCGCCGTATTCGCGGTAGCTCGGCGCGTACACGTCTTCGGGCTTCATGGCGCTGCCGATGCCGACGTGCGCGGCCTCATGGCCGAGGCAGCTGGCGTAGGTGCCGAGCTTGCCGGTGCGCTGCAGCGCGATCGACTTGGCGTCGAACACGCGGGTGGACAGCATCAGCTTGTACAGCTCGACCATGTGGTCGAGGTCTTTGGCGAACTCGGGCAGATCATCACGTACCTGCTTGCCCTCGGCGTCGAGGTATTGCAGGTATTCGATTTCAAACTTGGCGGCGATGGTCACGACGCGCTCCGGGGGTGAGAGACAGGGGGCTGGCGGTGGCCGGGCTCCGATGCAGGAGGCACGAAACGACCGCACAAGACCGCGCTTGATAACAGGCGGGGATGTTGCGCTGCAAGGTACAGCGCAGCATGCGCAGGCGTACGGGTCGACCGTCGCCGGTCGCCGCCGGGCCGCCGCTCCGCGCCACGCCGGCCTTTTCGCGCCGGGTCACGGTAGCGGCGGGCGGGCGCTCGGGCCCTGTCCTGGATCAGGCGTTGTGCGCGAACGGGGGCGTGGGGCCGGGCCGGCGAACGGGCGCGCTTGCCGCGGATCAGGGGCCGCTCGACGCGCTGCCGTTACCATGAGCGTTTTCGACCACGTGACGGAACACCATGAGCGACAACCAGCGCGACATCGAGGCGGGCATCCAGACCGACCTCAACGGCCAGATCACCTATGGCGGCTATCTGCACCTGGACACCTTGCTGTCGGCCCAGCAGCCATTGAGCCAGCCGCCGCATCACGACGAGATGCTGTTCATCGTGCAGCACCACGTGTCCGAGCTGTGGATGAAGCTGCTGATCCACGAGCTGAAGGCGGCGCTGGCGCACCTCAAGCAGGACGACGTCGACGCCTGCCTGAAGATCCTGGCGCGGGTGAAGCAGGTGCAGCGCCAGCTGTTCGAGCAGTGGGCGGTACTGGAGACGCTCACCCCGTCGGAGTACCTGGAGTTCCGCGGCGTGCTGGGGCCGTCGTCGGGTTTCCAGTCGCTGCAGTACCGCACCATCGAGTTCATGCTGGGCAACAAGAACGCCGGCATGCTCAAGGTGTTCGCGCACGACCCGGCCGCGCAGGCCGAGCTGCGCGCGGTGCTCGAGGCGCCCAGCCTGTACGACGAGTTCCTGTGCTACCTGGCGCGCTGCGGCCACGCGGTGCCGGCCGAGCTGCTGCAGCGCGACTGGACCGAAGCCTACCGGCGCAACGAGGCGCTGCTGCCGGCGCTCAAGCGCATCTACGAGCAGCGCGCGCAGTTCTGGCCGGAGTACCACCTGTGCGAACAGCTGGTGGACGTGGAGGAGAGCTTCCAGCTGTGGCGCTTCCGGCACATGAAGACGGTGGAGCGGATCATCGGCCACCGCCGCGGCACCGGCGGTTCGTCCGGGGTGAGCTTCCTGAAGAAGGCGCTCGACCTGGAATTCTTCCCCGAGCTGCTGGACGTGCGCACCGTGCTGGGCAGCTAGCGACATGACGTGGCTCGTGCTGCGGCGCATTTGACGATCGCGCGACCGGCGGTTACATCTGGCCATCGCAAGATTTTTCGATCGACCGACGGAGCAGGGGACACGCATGGGCCACACCACACTCGCCGGCGACGCCGGGCCGGTACCCGACTACCCGCAGCTGCTGGGCCACCCGCGCCCGCTGTGGATGCTGTTCATGTCGGAGTTCTGGGAGCGCTTCGCGTTCTATGGCATGCGCTGGGCGCTCACGCTGTACATCGTGGCGCAGTTCTACGACGGCAACGACGCCGGCCAGGCGGACGCCAGCCGCACCTACGGCGCCTACCTGGCGCTGGTCTACGCCACCGCGGTGTTCGGCGGCTACGTGGCCGACAAGATCCTCGGCTACCAGCGCTCGATCCTGCTCGGCGCGGTGGTGATGGCGGCCGGCCTGTTCATGGTGATGGTGCCGAACCATGCGGTGTTCATGCTCGGCCTGGCCACCATCATCGTCGGCAACGGCCTGTTCAAGCCGAACATCTCCTCGATGGTGGGCCAGCTCTACGTGCAGGGCGACTCGCGCCGCGACCGCGGCTTCACCCTGTTCTACATGGGCATCAACGCCGGTGCGCTGATCGCGCCGATCCTCACCAGCATCCTCGCCAACAAGGTGTTCGGCACGCCCGGCCACCACAACTACCACGTGGTGTTCGCCGCCTCCGGCGTGGGCATGCTGATCAGCCTGGTGTGGTTCTGGTTCGGCCGGCGCCAGCTCGGCCCGGTCGGCCGCCCGGCGCCGGAACAGGCCAGTCGCATGCGCATGCTGTACGTGGTGCTGGGCGTGCTGGCGACGATTCCGCTGGTCTACCTGCTGATGGACAAGGCCGGCGCGGTGGCGATCCAGTGGCTGCTGAGCGTGCTGTTCCTGGGCGTGGGCGTGATGCTGGTGATCGAGGCGATCCGCACCGGCCGCGTGCAGATCCAGCGGGTGATCGCGATGCTGATCATCTTCACCTTCAACGTGCTGTTCTGGATGTTCTTCGAGCAGGCCGGCAGTTCGTTCAACTTCCTGGCGCAGCACATCGTCGACCGCAACCTGGGCGGCTGGGAGTTCCCGATCGGCTGGTTCCAGTCGGTCAACCCGGTGGCGATCGTGCTGCTGGCGCCGCTGATCTCGCTGGCCTGGGGCTGGCTGGACCAGCGCCGCGTCGAGCCGTCGATCCCGCGCAAGTTCGGCCTGGGCCTGATCGGCAATGCGCTGGGCTTCGCGGTACTGATGTACGCGCTGTCCGCGCTGGTCGGCAGCGACGGCACGATTCCGCTGTGGACGCTGGTGCTGTGCTACGTGCTGCAGACTGCCGGCGAGCTGTGCCTGTCGCCGATCGGCCTGTCGATGGTGACCAAGCTGGCGCCGGCGCGCCTGGTCGGGCTGGGCATGGGCGGCTGGTTCCTGTCCACTGCGATCGGCAACAACCTCGCCGGCCTGTTCGCCGGCCACGTCAGCGGCGCGAGCGGCATGACCGTGGACTCGGCGCTGTCCGGCTACACCATGGGCTTCTGGATCCTGCTCGGCGGCGGCATCGTGCTGTTCCTGGTTGCGCCGCTGATCAACCGGCTGATGCACGGGGTGCGTTGAAAGCCGGGAATAGGGAATCGGGAATGGGTAAAGCGAAGCTCGCCCGCTTTTCCGATTCCCTATCCCCTATCCCCTATTCCCCACTCCCTGCTCCACAAACATTGACGCCATGCCCGGCGCCCGGTTACATCTGGGCGCTTGCGGCGGCCTGACGCATGCCGACGAGGGGATTGCATGAGCCAGACCAGCAGCGCCGGCGATAGCGTGACGACGCCCGACTACCCGCAACTGCTCGGCCATCCGCGTCCGTTGTGGATGCTGTTCATGACCGAGTTCTGGGAGCGCTTCGCCTACTACAGCGTGAGCTGGGCGCTGGTGCTGTACATCGTGGCGCAGTTCTTCCATGGCGACGCGTCGGGTCAGGGCTGGGCCGCCGGCATCTACGGCGCCTACACTGCGCTGATCTACGCCGCCTCGATCTTCGGCGGCTACGTGGCCGACCGGGTGATCGGCTACCAGCGCTCGATCCTGCTCGGCGCGGCGGTGATGGCCGCCGGCTTGTTCACCCTGCTGTTGCCGCAGCAGCCGGCGATGCTGCTGGGACTGGCGCTGGTGATCGCCGGCGACGGCCTGTTCAAGCCGAACATCTCCACCATGGTGGGCCAGCTCTACGGCCGCGACGATCCACGCCGCGACCGCGGCTTCACCCTGTTCTACATGGGCATCAACGCCGGCGCCTTCGCGGCGCCGCTGCTGACCGGCTGGATGGCGGCCCACTTCACCGACACGCCGATGCAGCAGAACTACCGCGTAGTGTTCGGCGCCGCCGGCGTGGGCATGCTGCTGAGCTTCCTGTGGTTCTGGTTCGGCCGGCGTGGTTTGAAGGGCGTGGGCCGCCCGCTGCCGGGCATGGAGAACCGCCTGCGCGTGCTGTGGGTGCTGCTCGGCGCGGCACTGGCGGTGCCGCTGATCTACGCGCTGCTGGCCTATGTCGGCGCCGATGGCCTGCAGTGGCTGCTCGGCGCGCTGTTCATCGGCGTGGCGGCGGCGCTGATCGTCGAGGCGCGGCGCCACGACCGCGTGCAGCTGCACCGCGTGATCGCCATGCTGATCGTGTTCGGCTTCAGCGTGCTGTTCTGGACCTTCTATTTCCAGTTCGGCACCTCGCTCAACTTCCTGGCGGAAAACTGGGTGGATCGGCAGATGTTCGGTGGCTGGACGTTCCCGGTCGGCTGGTTCCAGTCGGTGACGCCGCTGGCGATCTTGCTGTTTGCGCCGCTGCTGACGCTGGTGTGGGCCGTGCTTTCGCGCCGCAACGCCGAGCCCTCGATCCCGCGCAAGTTCGGCTTCGGGCTGATCTTCAACGGCTTGGGTTTCGTGGTGCTGGTGTATGCGCTGAAGGAACTGCTTGGCCCGACCGGGCTGATCCCGTTCTGGCCGCTGGTGCTGTGCTACGTGATGCAGACACTGGGCGAGCTGTGCCTGTCGCCGATCGGGCTGTCGATGGTGACCAAGCTGGCGCCGCCGCGCCTGGTCGGCTTGGCGATGGGCGGCTGGTTCCTGTCACTGGCCGCCGGCGGCGACTTCTCCGGCCTGGTGGCGCGTTCGATCAGTGGCGAGCGCGGCATGACGGTGGCCTCGGCGCTGTCCGGCTTCACCTTCAGCTTCTGGGTGCTGCTTGGCGCGGGCGCGTTGCTGTTGCTGCTGGCGCCGCTGATCAACCGGCTGATGCATGGGGTGCGGTGAGGCAGGGAACCGGCACTAGGGAATAGTTGAAGCGAAACCAGCGCGCCGGACATCGCCCGCCTTTCCCGTTCCCGATTCCGGATTCCCTCAGGAAAGCAATTTGTCCAGGATGCGCGCCAGCCACTGCCGCTCCTGCGCATCGAGCTTCGCCAGCACTTCGCGCTCGCGCGCGCGGGCCATCGGCGCGACCACGTCGTGGATCGCCCAGCCGGCGCTGCTGAGGTTGAGCACCGAGCGGCGCTTGTCGTTGTCGTGCACCGCGCGGTCGACCCGGCCGGCCTCGACCAGCCGGGCCAGCGCGCGGCTCACCGCCACCTTGTCCATCGCAGTGCGCTCGGCCACCTCGCGCGCGGACAGGCCGGCGTAGCGCGCCAGCACGGCCATCACCCGCCATTCCGTCACCGAGATGTCGTAGCGGCGCTGGTAGTCGTCGGCGATCGCCTGGCTGATCGTGTTGGACAGGATCGACAGCCGGTACGGCAGGAAGTGTTCCAGCTGCAGCGGCGCGTGTTCGGCCGTGGCGGGGACAGGGGAGCGCTTGGCAGGCATTGCGGCGGTGATCCTTGCAAATGGTTTCAAATGAAACTATAACGCAAGACCAATCTGCCGGTGGCACGCTTGCGTGAGGCCATCGTGCACCGACTCAGAGGAGAGCGCCATGAACGCCCAACCCAACCCCGGCATGCAGGTCACCACGTTCGAGAATCCGATGGGCATCGACGGCTTCGAGTTCGTCGAGTTTGCCGCCCCGGCCGGTCGCGCCCACGAGCTGCACGCGCTGTTCCGGCGGATGGGCTTCAGCGCCGTGCTGCGGCACAAGTCCCGCCCGATCACCGTCTACCGGCAGAACGGGGTGAACCTGCTGGTCAACGAGGATCCGGATTCGTTCGCCGCCGATTTCGCCGCGCAGCACGGCCCCAGCGCCTGCGGCTTCGCGATCCGTTTCCGCAAGCCGGTGGCCGAGGTGGAGGCGAGGGTGCTCGCCAACGGCGGCGAGGCGGTCGCGCACAAGCCAGCCAGCCGCGCGATCGGGGTGCCGGTGGTCAAGGGCATCGGCGACTGCATGCTGTACCTGGTGCCGCGCGAGGGCGACGCCTACGCCGCCGACTACGCGCCGATCCCGGGCGCCGAGCAGAACCCGAAGGGTTTCGGCCTGACCTTCATCGACCACCTCACCCACAACCTGCATTTCGGCAACATGCAGAAGTGGTCGGACTACTACGAGAAGCTGTTCAACTTCCGCGAGATCCGCTACTTCGACATCAAGGGCGCCAAGACCGGCCTGGTGTCCAAGGCGATGACCGCGCCGGACGGCATCGTACGCATCCCGCTGAACGAGTCCAGCGACCCGAAGAGCCAGATCAACGAGTACCTCGACGCCTACCACGGCGAAGGCATCCAGCACATCGCCTGCTTCACCGACGACATCTACGCCACGGTGGAGGCGATGCGCGACGCCGGCGTGGAATTCCTCGACACCCCGGACGCGTATTTCGAGGTGATCGACGTGCGCGTGCCCAACCACGGCGAAGACGTGCCGCGGCTGGCCAGAAACAAGATTCTGATCGACGCCGACCCGGAGACCAAGCAGCGCAAGCTGCTGCAGATCTTCACCCAGAACGCGATCGGCCCGATCTTCTTCGAGATCATCCAGCGCAAGGGCAACGAGGGTTTCGGCGAAGGCAATTTCCAGGCGCTGTTCGAGTCGATCGAACGCGACCAGATGAAGCGCGGTTTCCTCTGAAGGAGCGGTGCATGGCAACGATCGTGGGCAAGGGCTACCAATCCGGCTTCGGCAACGAATTCGCCAGCGAGGCGATCCCCGGCGTGCTGCCGGTCGGCCAGAACTCGCCGCAGCGCGTGGCGCACGGACTGTACGCCGAGCAGCTGTCGGGTACCGCATTCACCGCGCCGCGCCACCTGAACCGGCGCAGCTGGCTGTACCGGATCCGCCCGGCGGCGGTGCACGAGCCGTTCGCGCCGCTGGCGCACGAGCGCTTCCACAACCGCTTCGACGAGGCACCGGCCACGCCGAACCAGCTGCGCTGGGATCCGCTGCCGCTGCCGGAGCAGCCGACCGATTTCGTCGACGGCCTGGTGACGATCGCCGGCAACGGCGGCGCGGCCGAGCAGGGCGGCATCGGCATCCATCTCTACGCGGCGAACCGCTCGATGCAGGGCCGCTTCTTCTACGACGCCGACGGCGAGCTGCTGATCGTGCCGCAGCAGGGCCGGCTGCAGCTGGCCACCGAGCTGGGCGTGATCGAGCTCGAGCCGCAGGAGATCGCGGTGATCCCGCGCGGCGTGCGCTTCCGCGTCGAGCTGCCCGACGGAACCGCGCGCGGCTACGTCTGCGAGAACTTCGGCGCACTGCTGCGCCTGCCGGAGCTCGGCCCGATCGGCTCGAACGGGCTGGCCAACGCGCGCGACTTCCTCACCCCGCACGCCACCTGGGAGGACGTCGAGGGTGCGTTCGAGCTGGTGACGAAGTTCCAGGGCACGCTGTGGACGGCCGCGATCGGCCACTCGCCGCTGGACGTGGTCGCCTGGCACGGCAACTACGCGCCGTACAAGTACGACCTGCGCCGCTTCAACACGATCGGCTCGATCAGCGTCGACCACCCCGATCCGTGCATCTTCACCGTGCTGACCTCGGCCAGCGACACGCCCGGCACGGCGAACGTGGATTTCGCGATCTTCCCGCCGCGCTGGCTGGTGGCGCAGCACACCTTCCGTCCGCCGTGGTTCCACCGCAACGTGGCCAGCGAGTTCATGGGCCTGATCACCGGTGTCTACGACGCCAAGGCCGAGGGCTTCGTGCCCGGCGGCGCGAGCCTGCACAACTGCATGAGTGCCCACGGCCCGGACGCGGCCACCTTCGAGAAGGCCACGAACGCGGATCTGTCGAAAGCGGACGTGATCGGCGGCACCATGGCCTTCATGTTCGAGACGCGCAAGGTGATCCGCCCCACCCGGCAGGCGCTGGGGGCGCCGCAACTGCAGCGCGACTACTACCGATGCTGGCAGGATATCCGCAAGCACTTCGCGCCGTGACGGCGATCCCTCCACGCAGCAGGCACAAGGCGGCACGATGAAACTCGGATCTCTCAAGGAAGGCGGCCGCGACGGCACGCTGGTGGTGGTCAGCCGCGATCTCTCCCGCGCGGTAACGGCGGACGGCATCGCGCCGACGCTGCAGGCGGCGCTGGACGACTGGTCGAACGCGGCGCCGCGGCTGAATGCGCTGTCGGATGAACTGAACGGGGGCCGCGCCACCGGCGCGTTCGCGCTGGACATGGCCATGCTCGCCTCGCCGTTGCCACGTGCCTACGAGTTCGTCGACGGCAGCGCTTACCTGCCGCATGTCGAGCGCGTGCGCCGCGCGCGCGGCGCCGAGGTACCGGCCAGCTTCTACACCGACCCGCTGATGTACCAGGCCACCAGCGCCGGCTTCCTCGGCCCGCGCGACCCGGTGGTGGTGCCGAGCGAGGACTACGGCATCGACCTGGAAGCCGAGGTGGTGGTGGTCACCGACGATGTGCCGATGGCGGTCACGCCGGGCGAGGCCGCCGCGCACATCCAGCTGGTCGGCCTGGTCAACGACGTGAGCCTGCGCGGGCTGATTCCCGGCGAGCTGGCCAAGGGCTTCGGCTTCCTGCAGAGCAAGCCGCGCTCGGCGCTGTCGCCGGTGCTGGCGACGCCGGACGAGCTGGGCAGAGCGTGGGCCGGCGACAAGCTGCACCTGCCGATGCGCACCTGGCTCAACGACAAATGGTTCGGCGAGGCCGAGTGCGGCGTCGATATGCAGTTCAGCTTTGCCGAACTGGTGGCGCACGTGGCGAAGACGCGGCCGCTCACCGCCGGCACCATCGTCGGCTCCGGCACCATCGCCAACCAGGACACCGGCAAGGGTGCCTCCTGCCTGGCCGAGCAGCGCACGGTGGAAACCCTGCGCGACGGCCAACCGAGCACGCCGTTCCTGAAGTTCGGCGACCGCCTGAAGATCGACGTCACCGACGCCACCGGCGCCTCGATTTTCGGCGCCATCGAGCAGCAGGTCGAGCCGTACCGGAGATGACGCGAGCCGCCACGCCGGCGCTGCGGCAGGTCGCCGCGACCGGCGTGCGAATTGACCCGGATCAAGGCATGCTGGCGGGTGTCCCGACAGACTCGGCAACATGGCCATTCCCATCACTCCTCCCGAATTCGACCCGGCGCTGATCGCCCGCTACGACGTGGCCGGGCCGCGCTACACCAGCTACCCGACCGCGCCGCATTTCAAGGCCGAGTTCGACGAGGCGGCGTTGCGCGCGGTGATCCGCGCTTCCAACGAGGAGCCGATCCCGCGTCCGCTGTCGGTGTACGTGCACGTGCCGTTCTGCATGAGCCCGTGCTTCTACTGCGGCTGCAACCGGGTGATCACCCGCGACGTGACCCAGGCCGACCGCTACCTGGAACGGCTGTACCGCGAGATCGAGCTGATCGCGCCGCTGTTCGACCGCGACCGGCCGGTGCGCCAGCTGCACTTCGGCGGCGGCACGCCGAACTTCCTCGACACCGCGCACATGGGCGAGCTGCTGGAGTCGCTGGCGCGGCATTTCAGCTTCAGCCATGCCGCGGATCGCGAATACGGCATCGAGATCGACCCGCGCTTCGCCGACGCCGCCTACATCCGCGCCATGGGTGAGCTGGGCTTCAACCGGCTCTCGGTGGGCATCCAGGATTTCGACCCGGTGGTGCAGAAGGCGGTGAACCGGATCCAGAGCTTCGAGCAGACCCGCGAGGTGATCGAGGCGGCGCGGACCTCGGGTTTCCGCTCGGCCAGCGTCGACCTGATCTACGGCCTGCCGTTCCAGAGCGTGGACGGCTTCAGCCGCACGCTGGACCAGGTGGTGGCGCTGAACCCGGACCGGGTGGCGGTGTACGGCTACGCGCACCTGCCGGAAATGTTCAAGGCGCAGCGGCAGATCGAGGCCGCCGACCTGCCCGACGCGGCCACCCGGCTGGCGCTGTTCGGCCGCGCGCTGGAACACCTGTCGGCGGCCGGCTACGTCTACATCGGCATGGACCACTTCGCCAAGGCCAGCGACGAGCTGGTGCTGGCGCAGCGTGCCGGCACGCTGCAACGCAACTTCCAGGGCTACTCGACGCACGGCGATTGCGACATCGTCGGCCTGGGCGTCAGCGCGATCGGCCGCATCGGCGACAGCTACAGCCAGAACGCACGCGACCTGATCGGCTACTACGCGGCGCTGGACGCCGGCCGTCTGCCGCTGATGCGCGGCCTGCAGCTGGACGAGGACGACTTGATCCGGCGCGAACTGATCAACGAATTGATGTGCCACGGCAGCGTGGAGAAGCAGGCGTTCGGTGCGCGCCACCGGCTGCTGTTCGACGAGTACTTCGCGCGCGAGCGGCAGCGCCTGCTGCCGCTGATCGAGGATGGGCTGGTCACGGAAAACCCGCGCGAGATCCGGGTCACCTCGCGGGGGCGGCTGCTGTTGCGTATCATCGCCATGTGCTTCGACGCCTATCTGGACGACGCGGCACAGGCCCCACGCTATTCGCGCGTGATCTGATCCACGCAGCCCCAACCCGGCAGCCCATCGTCATCATGCAATCCAAGCCCATGGCAGGTCGTCTGCCCGAGCCGCCCAGCCCGATTGCCGACGACGGCGACGAAACGCGCTTCTGCGGCACCTGCGCGTTCTCCAGCGCGTGCATCGCGGCCGGCTACGACAAGCCGGAGCTGGCCGAGTTGCAGTGCCTGGTCGAGCACGTCGGCCCGTTCCGCGCCGGCGAGCACATCTTCCGTACCGGCGACCCGTTCCGCGCGATCTTCGCCGTGCGGGCAGGCACCGTGAAGACGCGCATGGTCGACAAGGAAGGCCGCGAGCAGGTGCTGGGCTTCTACCTGCCCGGCGAGGTGATCGGCCTCAACGCGATCTACCCCGAGCATTTCCCGTGCGACGCGGTGGCGCTGGACACCGCCTACTTCTGCCGCTTCTCGTTCCCCGCGATGAGCGCGCTGGCCTCGCGCATCCCTGCCGTGCAGCAGCATCTGTTCCGCATGCTGAGCAAGGAGCTGGGCACCGCCAGCCTGCTCGCCGGCGACCACAGCGCCGACGAGCGCGTCGCCGCGTTCCTGATGGACCTGGCCGGCCGCTACGCCGTGCGCGGCTTCTCCGCCACCCGCTTCCACCTCAGCATGTCGCGCGGCGACATCGCCAACTACCTGCGTCTGGCCGCGGAAACCGTCAGCCGTGTGCTCAGCCGCTTCCGTAGCCAGCAGCTGATCGAGATCGAAGGGCGCGAGCTGGAGCTGCTGAATCCGAAGAAGCTGCGCGAGATCGGGCAGGCGCTGCTGCCGGAGTGAGCGCCGCGAGGCGCTCCGGGGGGCTGACACAGATCAGTGTCCGTGCGGGTGCTAACCTGCCACCATGGTGAATCATTCTCGTTCGGGTTGGCATCGGCATGGCTGAATCACGATCTCCCGCGGCGGAAGCGGTCGCACCGGCGCAGCTGACGGCGCTGCTGGCTTCCGCGCCGCATCGGCCGCTGTTCCTGGCCGGTACCGTCGCGGTGTTGCTCAGCATGACCTGGTGGGCGCTGGAGCTGACCTGGATGCGCTTCGGTCTGGCCGGCTGGCCGCAGCCGTCGATACCGCCTGGCTGGGCGCACGCGATGCTGATCCAGTACGGCCTGTTCCCGCTGTTCATGTTCGGCTTCCTGATGACCACGTTCCCGCGCTGGCTGGGGCGGCCGGACCTGCCCAAGACGCGCTACCTGCCGGTGGCCGGCTGCGTGTTCGGCGGCTACGTGCTGGCGAACGTCGGCCTGCTCGACCTGCCGTGGCTGCTGAAGCTGGGCATCGCCGTGATGCTGGTCGGCTACCTGGTTGGCGTGTGGACACTGGGCGGGGTGCTGCGTGCCTCGGTGGCCGAGCGCAAGGGCCATGCGCGTTCCTGCCTGATGGCGTTGAGCCTGGGCTGCCTGGGGCTGGCGGTGTTCCTGGCCTACCTGTTCGGTGCGCCGGCCGATTGCGCGCTGCTGGCGATCAAGCTGGGCACCTACGGCCTGCTGCTGCCGATCTACTTCACGGTGATGCACCGCATGCTGCCGTTCTTCACCGGCAACATGGTGAAGGGCTACGAGGTGGTCCGGCCGGACTGGAGCATGCCGGTGGTATGGGCATTGCTGCTGGCGCACCTGCTGCTGGAATGGCGAGCCGCGCTGGGCTGGCTGTGGCTGGTCGACGTGCCGCTGGCACTGGTGTTCGCATGGCATTCGCTGACCTGGCGACCGTGGCGGGCGATGCGCCCGGGCATCCTGGCCGTGCTGCACCTGGCGTTCGCGTGGCTGCCGGTGGCGTTCGTGCTGTACGCGGTGCAGGACGTGGTGTACGCGACCAGCGGGCATCCGATCCTCGGCCGCGCGCCGCTGCATGCGCTGGCGATCGGTTTCTTCGGCTCGATGCTGGTGGCCATGGTGACGCGGGTCACCATGGGCCATTCCGGCCGCCCGCTGCAGATGGGCGCGGTGGCCTGGCTGTGCTTCGGCCTGCTGCAGCTGGTGGCGCTGCTGCGCATCCGTGCCGAGCTGGGTGGGGATGTCTACCTGTGGCTGGTGATCGCCGCCTACGGCTGGCTGCTGGCGTTCCTGCCGTGGGTACTGCGCTCGGCATGGATCTACCTGACGCCGCGGGCGGACGGCAAGCCGGGTTGAACGGGGCGCGGGCCGCGGCAGGGTGACGCAGCGCGGCCCCGACAGAGTTCGGGTTGACCCAGGTCAGCGGCGCAGCCGGGCGATCGCCTAGGCTAGGACGCGCAAGGACTCACGGAGACCGCCCATGTCACGTCCACCGTTTCTCGTCGTCGCCGCGGCCGCAGCGGAGCACTGACGATGCGCGCACGATGGGTCCTGGCCTGGCTTGGCCTGATGCTGGCGCTGCCGGTGGCGGCGGCGGACTATGCCGCCCTGCCGGGGGGCCGCTTCGCCAGCGTGCTGCCGGCCGACGGCAAGGCGGCAGCGGCGCAGGTCGCGCCGTTCCGCCTGCGCACCGAGCCGGTCACCAATGCCGAGTTCCTGGCCTTCGTGAAGGCCCATCCGCAGTGGCGGCGCGATCGCGTCGCCAGCATCCTGGCCGATCGACGTTATCTCAGCCACTGGGCCGGTGCCGATGCGTTGGGCAGTGAGGTGCTGCCCAGGCAGCCGGTGACCCGGGTCAGCTGGTTCGCCGCCCAGGCTTACTGCGAGAGCGAAGGCGCCCGCCTGCCCAACTGGTACGAGTGGGAGTACGCGGCGGCGGCCGACGCCACCCGCCGCGACGCGCGCAGCGACCCGGCCTGGCGCGAGACCCTGCTGGCCTGGTACTCGCGCCCGTCCAATGCGCCGCTGCCGGCCATCGGCGGCGCACCCAACACCTACGGCGTGCGCGACATCACGCAGCCGGTGTGGGAGTGGGTAGACGACTTCAACGCGCTGCTGGTGGCCAGCGACAGCCGCGACCAGAACGACCCCGACGTATTGAAGTTCTGCGGTGCCGGCGCGATCAGCCTGCAGGAAAAGGAGAACTACGCGGTGCTGATGCGCATCGCGATGCTGTCCGCGCTGAAGGCCGCCGACACCACCAACAACATGGGCTTCCGTTGCGCGAAGCCCCAGTGAGGTAATGCATGAAACGCCTGTTGCCCCTGCTCGCGATGCTCCTGCTGTTCGGCAGCACGCGGGCCGCCACGCCGCTGCCCGGCGACTCCGTGTACAACCTGCCGCTGCAGCTGACCGACCAGGACGGCCATCGACAGACGCTGGCCGATCGACGCGGCCGCCCGCAGCTGGTGACGATGTTCTACACCTCGTGCCAGATGGTCTGCCCGCTGATCATCGACAGCCTGCGGCTGACCCGCAATGCGCTGGACCCGGCCACGCGCGCACGGATCGACCTGCTCGCAGTGAGCTTCGACCCGGCGCGCGACGGCGTGGCCACGCTGAAGAGCTACGCGCAGAAGCGCAAGCTCGATCCGCGCATCTGGACCCTGGCGCGCGCCGAGCCGGCGCAGGTGCGCCAGTTGTCCGGCGTGCTCGGCCTGCAGTACCGGCAACTGCCCGATGGCGAGTTCAACCACTCGAGCGAACTGATCCTGCTCGATGCCGAAGGCCGCATCACCGCCCGCACCGCGCAGATCGGCAAGCTCGATCCCAGGTTCGTGGAGGCGATCCGCAAGGTGGTTGCGCAGCCGCACGACTGAGGGACCCGCTCCGCCGCCGGCTGATCCATGTCAGCGCGGCAGTGGCCGACGGCGAGCAGACTTCCCGGAAAACTTCGGGAGACGCTGCATGGTTGCCTGGTATCCGTGGATCGTGCTGGTGCACCTGGCGTGCGCCATCGTGTTCGCCGGCGCGGTAGCATTCGAGGTGCTGGTGGTCGAGGCGCTGCATCGGCATTTCGACACGGCCACCATGCAGCGCATCGAACAGTCGATCATGGCGCGCGTGCGCCGGTTCATGCCGGTGATCGTGGTGCTGCTGTTCGCCAGCGGCTTCATGCTGTTCGACATCCGTTGCGACGGCCTGTCCTGCGTGGGCAGCCGCTTCGGCAACTGGCTGCTGCTGAAGGTGCTGCTGGCGTTCGGCGTGCTCGGCGTGTTCATCAACGCGATGTGGGCGATGCGCAGCGGCAAGATGGACGTCTGCCGCTTCCGGCACACCCATCGCGTGGTGCTGGGCCTGATGGTGGGCATCGTCTTCCTGGCCAAGACCATGTTCTACTTGTAGCCATCCATCTACACACGAGGTGCACGATGTCCCAGGTCACGTTCAAGGGCCAGCCGATCAGCATCGACGGCCAGTTTCCCGCGGTCGGTTCGACCGCGCCGGCATTCAGCCTGGTCGGCGGCGACCTGTCCGACGTGGCGCTTTCCGGCTTCGCTGGCAAGCGCAAGGTGCTGAACATCTTCCCCAGCATCGACACCGGGGTGTGCGCCGCCTCGGTGCGCCGTTTCAACGAACTGGCCGGCAAGCTCGACAACACCGTGGTGCTGTGCATCTCGGCCGACCTGCCGTTCGCGCAGGCACGCTTCTGCGGCGCCGAGGGGCTGGAGCGGGTGACCAACCTGTCGCTGATGCGCGGGCGCCAGTTCCTCAACGACTACGGCGTGGCGATTGCCAGCGGCCCGCTGGCCGGATTGGCCGCGCGCGCGGTGCTGGTGCTGGACGGCCATGACAAGGTGTTGCACGCCGAGCTGGTCAGCGAGATCGGCCACGAGCCGAACTACGACGCGGCGCTGAAGGCGCTGGGCTGAGAACGATCGCCTACAGCTTGCCGATGCCCACGATCGGCACGCCGAACGGCTGCGCCTGCGGGTGCAGGTCGAGGCCCAGCTTGAGGCTGCGGCCGATGCGCTCGGCGTATTCCAGCATCTGTGCGGCGCCGGCCTCGTCCAGTTCCTCGGCGGTGGTCTCGCGCCACAGCGCGAGCCAGCGGTCGAAGTGTTCGGCGCGGATCGGGTGCGGCCGGTGCGCGCCCATCGGGTTGCCGCGGTAGCTGCCCGCGCGCAGCGCCACCGAGGCCCAGAACGAGGTCAGCAGGCGCTTGTGTTCGTCCCAGTCGTGCACCGCCGCGTTGAAGATCGGGCCGAGCTGCGCGTCGCGCCGCACTTTCTCGTAGAAACGGTCGACCAGCCGGGCGAGGGCCGGTTCATCCAGTGGCGAGGACGAGTTCGTGCGGGACATGATGGATCCGTGCGCGGAACGGTGTGTGATGCCCGTACCAACAAAAACGCATCCGGCCATCACGGCCGGATGCGTCGCTGGTCCGCCAAGCTTACTGACCCAGGCTCAACGTGCCCTTCATCAGCGCGGCGTGGCCGGGGAAGGTGCAGAAGTAGGCGTACTGCTCGCCGGCCTTCAGCTTGGTCACGTTGATCGTGGCGGTGTCCGATTCGCCGCCGCCGATCAGTTTGGTATGCGCGATGATGCGGGCGTCGCCGGGCTTCTCGTAGCTGTTGGCGGCGCCGGCCTTCATGCCGTCGGCGATCACGCCGGATTCGTCGGCGCTATGCGCGAGCACCCAGTTGTGGCCCATCGCGGTGACCGGCAGCTTGCCGGTGTGCTTCAGGGTCACCTTGAAGGTCTTGCAGGTCTTCGGCACGGTGATGGTCTTGGTGTTGAACTGCATGGCGTCGCTGGCCTCGACCGTGGTGGCGCACTCGGCGGCCATCAGCGGGGTGGAGAGCAGGCCGAGCAGGGCAAGGGCAATCAGTTTGCGCATGGGGTGTCGCTCCTGGGGAAGTGGTGAAATGCGGATGGATTCTGCAGCGGCGGCGCGCGGCGGGCACTGATCTGCGTCATTGCCACGGCACCTGCCGTCATTCGACACTCTAGCCACCACCGGCGGATGCCGGAAGGAGGCACGATGACGCACGTCGTTACCGAAAACTGCATCAACTGCAAGCACACCGATTGCGTCGAGGTGTGTCCGGTGGACTGCTTCCACGCGGGGCCGAACTTCCTGGTGATCGACCCGGACGAATGCATCGACTGCACGTTGTGCGTGGAGGAGTGCCCGGTCGGCGCGATCTTCCCCGAGCTCGACGTGCCGGCGGGGCAGGAGATCTTCATGTCGATCAACGCCGAGCTGGCCAAGGAGTGGCCGGTGCTGACCAGCAAGATCCCGTCGATGGAAGACGCCGACAAGTGGGACGGTGTGCCGAACAAGCTGCCGCTGCTGCAGCGCTGAATTGCCTGCCCCCCGTAGGAGCCCGCTCGCGGGCGATGCTGTTGATCTTGCGATTCCCAATTCCCGACCCCAAGAGTATCGCCCGCGAGCGGGCTCCTACGGGGGCGTAAAAAAAGCCGGGTGGTGCCTAATGCCAGTCAGTTAAGGTATTGACGAAGCCGGAACGACCCAAGAGGCTCATGGTTTTCCATGAGCCTCTTGCTTTGATCTCAGCCCTGCAAGCCAACTTTGATGCGGTAGGCGATCTGTCTCCCGCCGCGTTTGATCGTTTCAGCCAGCTCATTCCGGCCGCCTGGATCGAGCAAGCATTGCAAGCGACTGGCACGACGTCACTGCGCCGTCGACGTCTGCCGGCCGAGCGATTGATCTGGCTGGTCATCGGCTTAGCGCTGTTTCGCAACGAACCGATCTG
>NZ_AXBJ01000016.1:0-87809 GCF_000473345.1 Rhodanobacter sp. OR87 | reverse complement strand
AATCTTTTTCAAATGGATCAAACAGCACCTGCATATCAAGGCATTCTTCGGCACCTCACTCAATGCCGTGAAGACCCAGGTGTGGATCGCCGTTGCGGTCTATGTGCTCATCGCCATCGTGCGCAAGCGCCTGCACCTGAAGGCTTCGCTCTACGAAATTCTACAGATCCTGAGCGTGACGCTATTTGAACAAACCCCATTGGAATGCGCCCTGCAGCAGCAAGAACCACAGAGTTCTACCGGCGACCCTGCTAACCAATTGATTCTCTTCCCCGATTAACCGGACAGTACTGAGCCGGAGATTAACCCCGCGCGACGCCCCACCCGGCGGTCAGCTGGCGGCCAGCCTCGTTCACGGCCCGACCTGCAACAGGTCCAGCGGCTGCCCACTGCCGCCGCGCACACCCTGCTGCAAGGCCGCCAGCCGCTGGATCGACGGGCACAGCGCCTCGACCTGCGGGCGCAGCACCTGCAGCCGCGACTGCAAGCGCGGACGCAACGCGGTGGTGAGGTCGGCGGCGCGGTCGCGCAGGCTGGCGGCGGCCTGCAGGTCGCCGGCCAGCGCGGCGTTGATCGCCTGCTGACCGAGGTCGGCCGCCAGCAGCGGCAGCAGGTCGCCGGCGATCTGGTTCATCGCCTGGTTGGCGGCGTCGCCCTGCCAGTCGTGCGTGCTCTGGCTGACCGAGATGCGCCGCTTCAGTTCGGCCGCATGCGCGTCCAGCCGGCGGTTGAATTCGGTACGTGTATCGGCGCCCAGGCCCATGCCGCCGGCCTCCGCGCGCAGCGCCTGCGCGGCGATGTCCACGCCGTTGCGTGCCACCGTGCGCACCCGCGGCGCCAGCGCGCGCAGGTCGCGCTCGAACAGGGCCAGTCGGTCCTCATCTTCCGCATTCAGCTTCACCGCGGCGCCGTCGGTGCGCAGCGTGCCCTGCTGCAGCTCGACGTGGAACGGCGCGGGCGCCGGCCGATCGAACAGCAGGCTGCCGGGTTTCAGGGTGACGTCATAGCTGCTGCTGGCGTGGCAGGTCGCCGCCAGATCCTGTGCATGCACCGACCACGCGGCGAACAGGGACAACAGCAGAACGGGCAAACGGAGCACGTGCATGGACAGGATTCCCGAAGACAGTGTGCCCAGCGATAACCGCCCACTGGCCAACCCATGCTGAACGTGGCTCTCGCTCCGAAACGCGAACGCGCAGCAAAACGGGGCGCTCGCGGCAACACGGGACGGCTCAGGCGCCGCCCGGTGGCGTGATCAGTCGCAGGCCACCCGTTTCGAGTGGATGGATGCCTCCGTCCGGAAGCGCATCCGCGCTGCCGGACAGCAGCCGTGAGTCGTCAATCCAGGGCACCAGTTGCCTTGGGCCGGGCACATAGGGCCGCCACTCGCCGTAATCGTCGCCCCGGATCTCGCCGAGCCTCCTCAGGTTGTACGTCACGGGCACCCGTGCCACCCAGTACTGGTCACCCACGTGCCTGCCGGACGTCGGCAAGTTGAAGGTCCACTCGCGCGCCGCCGCCAGGGCGGAGTTGGCGAGCACCTTGCGCCACCGCTCCATTTCGTGGTCGCTGGCCACCATCACCAGGTTGACCTGTTCGGCCTCGGCCTTTTGCACCCGCCCCTGCCGCCCCACGCGCAGCACCAGATAGACCGTGCCGGATACGTGGGCCCGCACCGCCTGGGGCGGATACGTCGGCCGCACCTGATCCTTGTAAGTGATGGATTCACCCGGCACCTGCTGCCCGAACTGGGTACCGCTGATGCCGACCGAGTAATCGTCGTCACCCACTGGCTTGGCGACGAGGCGCAGGCTCATCGTCGCCTTGGCCGCCACCGGCTTGCCGTCGAGCAGGGTGGGCTCGAACTTCCAGTTCGGAATGTTCTTGGCAAGCAGCCCGGTCACCACGGACGGCAGCTTCTCCACCTTGTCGATGACATAGCTGCGGACGCTGCCGTCCGGTGCCACCACGATCGTTCCGGTAAGCAGCATGCTTGCCTGTACTCGCTTGCGCACCGCGGCGGGCCCGGCAGCCAGCGCGGCGCCCGACAGCAATACGCAGAACAAACCGATCGGCCAATGCTTCATCCCTGTCCCCTCAGCGTGAGCCTCTCGCGCAGTCTAGCGCCAGCAGCTACAACCGTCCGCGACGCCGCGGACGGAATTGCGCGCGTACCGTCGACCGGCCCAGTTGCCAGGCCAGCCACAACAACAACGGGATCGCGGCGGCCTTGAGCGCCAGGCCGACCTGCCAGATGCGTTCGGCCCGTGCGATCATCCACAGCGCGACCTCGCCCAGTTGCGGCTGCGCCAGCGCATGCTGCCTGGCGGTATCGAAATCGCCCGCTTGCTGCAGCATCAGCGCCGCCGTCACCAGCGCCCACGCGGCCAGCAGCACGGCCAGCAGCTGCAGCACGGGGCGCGCCCACGCCTGGCGCAGGATGCAGCCGGCGCAGGCCACGATGACCAGCAGGGCGGCCGCCAGGTAGAGGTATTCGGCATGCCGCAGGTACTGCACGAAGCCCAGCGCGGCAAACAGCAGCAGTACCCACGGGCCGACCGCCCACGCCGCGAAACGCCGCGCCGGCGCGGGATCGTTGCGCACCGCCGGCGACATCAGGCGGCCGCCTTCGGGCTGGCCGGAACGCGCGGCAGGGGCGGGGCAAACAAACGGCAAAGACGACGCATCGCGGATGCTCCACTCGGGCAAGAGGCACGGCTGCAGGCTGCGAAGTTTACGCGCGTCCATGAAGAAGAGCGCCGTGCGGCGCCCTTCTTCGTCACCCCGGTGCGATCAGCGTTTGCTGATGGTGAACTTGCCGATCGAGACGCCCAGGTTCACGCCTTCGCCGGTGCCGGACAACGCCAGCGAGGTGGTGCCCTTGGTCAGCACCTGCGCGCTGCCGCTCTTCACCACGCCGGCCTCGGCGCCGGCCTGCGCGTAGTCACCGTAGACGTCGGCGATGTCGTGCACCTTGCTGATCTCGCCCTTGCCGTTGTCGATGTGGTACTTGCCGGCGGTGAGGCCGCCACCGACCACGGCGATCTTCACGTTCGCGCGCTGGCCGTTGTCGCAGGTGATGGTGCCGCTGCCCTCGGCGTGCTTGTAGATCAGCGACCAACCGGACAGGTTGTACACCAGATCGCACTTCACCGAGGCCTCGGCGGCCCTTGCGCTGCCGGCCGGCAGGGCGGTTACGGCGCCCGCGCAGGCGATTACCAGGGCAGCCATTCCAAACGTACGCTTGATCATCGTCGTCTCCTTCGCTTTCTGCGGGTGGGGTTCGTCATGCGCTGCGGCTGCGAGGTGGGGCGGCAGCCGCGGCGGGGTGAGCGCAGATTGTGCAGGGCGGCGTGACAGCCGCGTGCAGAAGCATGACTGTCCGTTCAGGCTTTCGCCGCTGAGGCGGCGGTAGCGGCGCGGCGCGCAGACCGGCACCCGGCGCACCGGGAGCGGCCCCGCGGTTGTGGCGCGGCGGACGCCCCGCATAGACTCGGCACGACGCTGCGGCCGACGAGGCGAGGGAGCACCATGGTCAAGTATTCGCTGGTCGGTTACGACGGCTCGGATGCCTCCCGCCGCGCGTTCGAGTTCGCGGTCGAGCTGGCCCGCTGCAGCCACGGCCGGGTGCGCGTGGTGTCGGTACTGCAGGTCACCGAAGGCGGCGCCGACGCCTGCGCCCTGATGATGGCCGACAACGGCACCGAACGCGCGCAGGAACTGCTTGAGGAGCTGACCGCGATCGTGCCGGAGGCGGCCGACCTGATCGACGTCGAACTGACCCTGGGCAGCCCCGGCGACGTGCTGCTGAGCCAGATCGAACAGCACGGCGTGGACCACATCGTGATCGGCCATACCGAGCGCGGCGCGCTGGCGCGCTGGCTGCTCGGCTCGGTGTCCGGCAACGTGCTGGCGCGCGCGCACGTGCCGGTGACGGTGGTGCGCTAAGTCGGCCGACGTTAATCCGCCACTGCGGCCAAGCCGTATCCTGTGTCATCTTGCCGTCATCTGCGGACAGGCCACCAGCCGCCGCAGCCATCGCCGCACGGGGACATTCGCCTTGAATCCATCCACCGCCCTGCCCTGGACCCTGGAAAGCATCGACCTCGAGCGCATCGAGCTCGCCCGCGTGCGCCACGACGAGGATCTGTTCTTCCTGCTGTGCAGCTCGTCCTTCGTCGAAAGCGGCTCGGACCTCTACGCGCGCAACCTGGTCGACCATTTCGCCGACGACGAGGAACTGGGCGCCTGGCTCAGCCAGCACTGGGAGCACGAGGAGCTGCAGCATGGCCGTGCGCTGGCCGCCTACGTCAGGAAGGTCTGGCCGGAGTTCGACTGGGACAAGGGCTTCGCCGCGTTCTGGAACGCGTACGCCGCGGTGTGCACCGCCGAGCAGCTGGAACCCTGCCGCGGGCTGGAGCTGGCCGCGCGCTGCGTGGTGGAAACTGGCACCGCCAGCCTGTACCGCGCGCTCAACGACATCACCGACGAACCGGTACTGAAGCAGCTGACCAACCACATCAAGAGCGACGAGGTTCGCCACTTCAAATATTTCTACCAGCACTACCGACGCTACCGCGAGCGCGAAGGCTTCGGCCGCTACCAAGTGTTCCGCGCGCTGCTGCGCCGGGTCAATGAGATCAAGAGCGAGGACAGCGACATCGCGCTGCGCCACGTGTTCAACCAGTGCTACCCGCAGCACCAAGGCAACGAGGCCGAATTCCGCCGCCTCAGCGACCGCGCGCAGGGCCGGCTGCGCCGGAACATCCCGGCCGCGATGACGGTGAAGATGCTACTCAAGCCGCTGGACCTGCCGCCGCGCCTGCAGAGTGCGCTGGAAAAGCCGCTGGCGAAGATCACCGAGAAGCTGTTCCTGCACTGACCGACGCCGGCATGGCCAGCGTCGGCGCGTGACTCAGTGCGCCGCGGCGGGCGGCTGCCCTTCGCGCGCCGCGCTCTCGATCTGCCGCTGCTGCTGCTGCGCGAGCTTCAGGCTTTTCACCTCGACCGGGCGGATCTGCGTGATGGTGCAGGGAACGTTGTGCCGCCCGGTGAGCACCTTGTCGAAGCCCACCATCACCTGGTTGAGGTTGGAGGTGAGCCCGATGCTGTTGACGAAGCGCAGCTCCTGGCAGCCGCCGAGGTCCAGCAACCAGGCCTTGTTCGGCTGCGTGTAGACGGCCAGTTGGGTGTCGCCGAGCGGCTCCCACGAGTACAGGCTGAAGAAGCGGAAGCTGCGCACCGGCGCGCCGGCCGCCGCCGCATAGGCGGCCTGGCGCTCGCTCATGCGCTGGGCGTAGGGCACGCTGGAGCAACCGGCGCACGACAGACCAAGCAGCAGTGCGCCGGCAGGGATCAGGGGTGACTTGGGCATAAGGCGGCCCTCGATGGAGACTTTCCTGTCCAGACGCACGGACGCCGTTTCGGTTGACGCCGCCCGGCGCGGACAGGCTACTTCTTGCTGCCCTTGCCCACGGCGACCCACTTTGCCGGGTCGAAACCGCCCACCTCGTAGACCAGGGTCTGCTTCTTCTCGCCGTCGACCAGGGTGACGCCCATGCCGATCTTCTTCGCCTTGCGCAGCATCGCGATGAACGCGTTGTCGTCGCGGATCATCAGCGCCGGCTCGCCGGTGGACGGCGCGAACGCCTTGATCCGCACCGGTTTGCCGTCGACCGTGGCGGCGAGGGTGCAGTTGCCGCGGCAGACGAAGCCGGGCTTGCTGCCGTACAGGAACACGCTCTGGCCCCACTCGGTGTGCCGGCGCAGCACCAGCCGCACGCGCTCGCCGTCAGCCGGCTGGCTGTTCTCGATGGTGGCGGTGGACTGCGTGCCGCCGGCCATCGGCGCCACCTGGTACAGCCACAATGCGGCCAGCCGGCTCTTCTCGCTGGCCGCGGTGTAGCGCTGCTCGATCGCCGGCAGGGTCTTGTGCACTTCCTTCGCGGCGTCGCTGTCGGGATAGCGCTTGAGGATGTCCTTGCCCATCGACACCGCCATCTCGTCGTTGCCGATGCGCAGCAGCTGGCGGTAGGTGTCGAGGTTGCGCGCCGCGTCGGCCGCCTGCGCCTGAGCCTGCTGCTGCTCCGCGGTCGGCGCCGGCGCGCCGCCCTGCGGCGAGCAGCCGGCGAGCAGCCAGGCGGCGCAGAGAGCCAGCCGGGCAAGGCGGGGAAAAGCGCGGTTCATCGGCGGCATACCTGGCGGGAACAGGCCGCTAGCTTGGAACGATCCGCGGTCGCCACGCAACCGCACCAGCTCAATCCGCCTGGCCGAAACGCTCGCGCAGCGCGGCGCGGTAGCGCCGGCTGCAGGGGATCTTCGCGCCGTCGCGCATCTGCAGGCGTGCGTCGCCGCTTTCCAGCGGTTCGATCTCGACGAGGTAATCGAGGTTGACGAAATGGCTGCGGTGCACCCGCACGAAGCGCGCCGGGTCCAGCCGCTCCTCGATCCCGGCCATGGTTGCGCGCAGCGGATAGTCGCGCCCGCGCACGTGCAGGTTCACGTAGTTGCCCGAGGCCTGCAGCCACTCGATCTCGCTGGCGTTGAGCAGGAACTCCTTGCCCAGCTTGCGCACCAGGAAACGCTCTGGCCGCTCCACCGGCTCCACCGGCGCGCCCTCGTCCGGCGCGGTCAGCAGTTTCGCCTCGCCCTGCTGGCGCAGCCACCACAGCCGGTACAGCACCAGTGTGCCGACGATCAGGAAATAGGTGCGGATGTCCTTGAGGTATTCGTAGCCGAAGTTGAACCACCACGCGCCGAAATCGTAGTGCGCCCCGGCCATGGCATAGGCCAGCGTGCGCAACGCGATCATGCCGCCGACGTGGATCAGGCTGAACGGCAGGCTGGCCAGCAGGTGCAGCGGCAGGTGGCGCCGCCAGGTATCGAAGCGGATCGGCCAGCGCCGCTCCACGGCGATCACCGCCGGCAGCAGCGCCAGCAGCACCAGCGCACTGCTCCACTCCCACACCCACGGCTCCCAGCCGGCCACCCGGCCGGCGTGGTCGATGCGCGAGTCGATGCTGTTGAAGGTGGCGTTCAGCGCGACGAACAGCAGCCAGGCCGTCACTTCGAGCGGCCGCCGCCAGCGCTGGTAGAAGGTGTGGCCGCGGGTTGTGGTCATGCGGCGGATTCTACGCAACTCGTCCCCGCGGCTCGCCCCTGCCCGCCGCGATTCGTCACAGCGGCCCGGCCAACGGTCACTTGCGCCACGACGGGGAGCGCTCGCCACGGCAGTCTGGCGGTCACTTTCCCCACCTGTGGAGTCGCCATGAACCGCCGCCACGACATCGACGCGCTGCGCGTGTTCGCCTTCGGCCTGCTGATCCTGTACCACGCCGCGATGCTGTACGTGGCCGGGGCCGGCTGGGATTTCCATCTCAAGAGCAGCCACACCAGCGAATGGCTGCAATACCCGATGCTCTTCCTCAACCGCTGGCGGATGGAGCTGCTGTTCCTGGTCTCCGGGCTGGCGGTGAACTTCATGCGTCGGCGTGGCAGCCTCGGCCGGCTGGCCGGCAAGCGCAGCCTGCGCCTGCTGCTGCCGCTGGTCTTCGGCATGCTGGTGGTGATCCCGATCCAGCCGTACGTGCAGGGGCTGGCCAATCATCTGGTCGAGCCGGGCTTCGGCCATTTCCTGCTGCGCTACTGGAGCGGCGGCCCGTGGCCGGCCGGCGCGTTCACCGGCTGGCAGTACGGCTTCACCTGGAACCACCTGTGGTACCTGCCCTATCTGTGGGTCTACACGATGCTGTTGCTGGCCCTGCTGCCGCTGCTGGAATCGCGCCCGGGCCAGCGCCTGCGCGGGGCCTGCCTGAAGTTGCGCGGCGCGCGCCTGCTGCTGTTGCCCGCGCTGCCGTTGATGCTGTGGGCTTCGTTGCTGGCCAGCCGCTATCCGGTGACCGGGGCGCTGTGGGGCGACTGGTACGCGCATGCGATCTACGCCACGGTGTTCCTGTACGGCTACCTGCTCGGCACCGACGCCGGCCTCTGGGCGGAACTGGCACGGCTGCGCCGGGCGTCGCTGCTGACGGCGCTCGGCTGTTTCGCGGGCTACCTGCTCGGCATCCAGACCCTGCCGGACGATGCCGCGCTGCCGCTGGTGCTGACGGTGCGTGCGCTGCACTACCTCTACCTGTGGAGCGCGATCGTCGCCGTGCTCGGCTGGGGCCATGCGTATCTGGATCGTCCGTTCCGCTGGTTGCCGTATGCGCGCGAGGCGGTCTACCCGTGGTACGTGCTGCACCAGAGCCTGCTGTTGCTGTTCGCCTGGCAGCTGATGCCGCTGCGGCTGGGGCCGGTGGCCGAGCCCGCGCTGATCCTGCTCGCCACCGTCGGCGGCTGCGCGCTGCTGCACGAGTTCGTGATACGCCGGGTGCGCTGGCTGCGGCCATGCTTCGGCCTCGATCCGGCACCGGCGCGGGCTCCTGCGCCGGCCATGCCGCCGCGACTGGCCGACGACCTGGCCTGAACCCGGAGCCCGCGGAACAATCCGGCGGTTGTCCGCTCAGTTTTCGCTCGCCATGATCGAATCGACGTGTTCGACCCGCGCGATCTGATCGAGCCAGACCTGCCGACTCCACGCCGGCACGTCGGGGCGTTCCAGTTTCACCGTGGCATTGATCCCTTCGCGCTCATCGGCATCACGAAACAGCTGCACGTTCGGTCGCGTGACGACCACGCCGTCGCAGCTGCTGCCGTCCTTGAGCAGCAGCACGACGTGGCCATTGGCCGGCAATTCCCCGATCAACGATTCGAGCCGCCGAATGCTGGCCGGGTCGGTATAGACACGTTCCGCCGCTCTGCCCATGGGATTCGCCTCGCGTGATGGGAGCGGCCGCCAGCTTGGTCGACAAGGCGGCAAGCGCGCGTCAATTCACCCGTCCGCCAGCTGAACGGAGGCACCGGGCCGCCACGAGGTCCGCCGCCTGCCGCCATCGGCAACGTCACCGGGAAGCTGCTGCGCGGGCCGCACCGGCAGCGGCTATGCTGCGAGGGCGTCTTTCGATGTCCGCCAGCGCAGGGAGCCGCCGCGTGATCACCACCTCACCCACCGAATTCCTCGACGCCTGCGCCGCCCTGGCGCCGCTGCCGGAGGCCGCCGCGACCGCGCGGGCGGCGTTCCTGGTCGCGCCGGCCGGATTCGCGCTGGCGCAGGAATCGGCGCGCGACAACCGCTACATGGACCTGAGCCGCACGGTCGACCCGCTGCGGGCGCTGGCCCAGCACGGTGCGCTGGCACAGGCGCTGCGCGCGGACGTGCCGGTGATCACCTTTCCCGGCGACCCGGCGACGCCCGACGCGGTGTTCCCGAACAACGTGTTCGCCACCGCGCCGGGGCGGCTGATCGTCGGCCGCATGCGCCACCCGGTGCGCCAGCGCGAAGCCGCGCGCGCCGACATCCGCGCATTCTTCGGCGACCTGCTCGGCTACGACGAGATCGACCTGTCCGGCTGCAGCGGCCTGGTCGCCGAGCTGACCGGTTCGCTGGTCATCGACCGCGTTCGCGGCATCGGCTACTGCGGCCTCGGCGAACGCTGCAACCTGGCCGGCGCCGAGGCGATGCACCAGGCGTTCGGCCTGCGCCTCACCTACTGCTTCGAGCTGGCCGCGTCCGAGTACCACACCAACGTGGTGCTGGCGCTGCTGGCCAGCCGCGCCGCGATCATCGCCGCCGACGGCTTTCGCGACCCGGCCGCGGCGCAGGCGATCGCGCAGGCTTGCGGCGGTCGCGCGATCTGGCTGAGCCCGGCGCAGAAGCAGGCCTTCGCCGGCAACGCGATCACCCTGTCCGACGAACGCGTGTGGATGAGCGCCGGCGCCGCCGCCGCGTTGACCGACGCGCAGCGCGAGGCGCTGGCCGGCTACGGCTTCGCGCTCGATGCGGTGGCACTGGACGAGATCGAGAAAGCCGGCGGCAGCCTGCGCTGCTGCGTCGGCGAGATCTACTGAATAGCCGATCCCGGCGAGAGTCCGCGGGATTCGCGACGGCGCATCGCCGGCCGACATCCTTGTGCAAACGAAACGCGATGGAACAGCCCATGATCGTCGTCCACCACCTCGACAACTCGCGCTCGCAGCGCATCCTGTGGCTGCTGGAAGAGCTTGGCGTGCCGTACGAGCTCAAGCGTTACCGGCGCGACCCGAAAACCATGCTGGCGCCGACGGAATTGCGCGCCATGCATCCGCTGGGCAAGTCGCCGGTGATCACTGATGGCGAACTCACCCTGGCCGAATCCGGCGCGATCGTCGAATACCTCGCCGACCGCTACGGCGCCGACAGCCTGATCCCCGCGCACGGCACGCCCGAGCGGCTGCGCTGCAACTACTGGCTGCATTACGCCGAGGGCTCGGCGATGCCGCCACTGTTGCTGAAGCTGGTGTTCCGGCGGGTGGAAAGCGCACCCGCGCCGTTCTTCGTGAAGCCGGTCGCCAGAAGCATCGCGCGCAAGGTGCAACGCAGCTTCGTCGACCCGCAACTGAAGCTGCACCTGGACTACCTCGAAGGCGAGCTGGGCAAGCACGCGTGGTTCGGCGGCGACGCGTTCAGCGTCGCCGACATCCAGCTCAGTTTCCCGCTGGAGGCGTTCGCCGCGCGCGGCGGGCTGGACGAGCGCCACCCGCGGCTGTGCGCGTTCCTGCGGCAGATCCACGCCCGCCCGGCATACCAGCGTGCGCTGCAGCAGGGCGGGGAATACCGGCTCGGCTGAACGGTTCGCGCCAGCGGGCGGCGCTGTTTACGCCTCGCTCACGACGGCGCTGGCACGCTGTGCCACCGGGCCGTCGAGGAGAACACCGATGCGCAAGCACGATATCGAACGCCAGCTTCGCGACGCCGGCGAACGCGCAGGCGAACAGGTGCACCGCTACGCCGACGGCGCCAGCGAGCGGGCGCACACCCTGTACGACCGCGCGCGCGACCTGCGCGCACGCTGGGGCCAGCGCGGCGATGCCTACGGCCGCCGGCTGTCGCATACCGCCGAGGATCTTGCCGACGAGGCGAACTACCACTATCGCCGGCTGCGCCGCCAGGTGAACCGCCACCCGCTGGCCACTGCGGCCATCGTCGCCGGCACCCTCGGCGCCTTCCTGCTGCTGCGCCGCGCCTTCCGCAGCGACGACGAGTGACCGCCGGCGCCGGCAAAGCGCCGCGCGCGGCGCTTTGCCGGCAACCCGCAGGCACCCGCCGCCGACGGGTGGCCGCCTGGCCGTCCGCCGGGCGTGCCGCCGCTGCTAAGCTGGATCACCGCCCGCAGCCGGCCGATCCATGCGCTCGAAAGACCTCTCCTTCCACCACCCGCTGGCGTTCTGGCTCGGCTGCACCGCGGTGATCGCCGGGGTGCTGGCACACCTGCCGATGCTGGCGATGGCCGCGCCGATGCACTTCCGCCTCGCCGGCATGCCGATGGACAACCTGATGCTGGTCGGCATGGCGCTGGTGCCGCTCGGCGTGCTGCTCGCCGGCTATGGCCTGATGCCGCGGCTGCAGCAGATGCGGCGCACGCTGCACCCCGATCGCGAGCCGTTGCCGTTCCACGCCGCCGACCACGTGCCGCTCAACCGCGAACACTGGAAGCTGGTCGGCGTGCTGACCGTCGCACTGGCGGTGGACGTGATGAAGCCGGCCACGATCGGCTTCGTGATGCCGGGCCTGTCGGCCGAATACGGCATCAGCGGCGCGACCGCCGGCTGGCTGGCGCTGTCGGCGCTGACTGGCACCGTGATCGGCTCGATCGTGTGGGGCCGGCTCGGCGACCTGTTCGGCCGCCGCGCGACGATCCTGCTGTCGGCGCTGATGTTCATGGGCACCGCGATCTGCGGCGCGATGCCGGCGTTCGGCTGGAATCTGGTGATGTGCTTCATGATGGGCGCCGCCGCCGGCGGCATGCTGCCGATCACCTTCGCCCTGATGGCCGAGACCATCCCGACCCGCCATCGCGGCTGGCTGCTGGTGGCGCTGGGCGGCGTCGGCACCTCGGCCGGTTACCTGCTGGCCTCCGGCGCCGCCACGCTGTTCGAGCCGAACTGGAGCTGGCGCTCGCTGTGGCTGCTCAACCTGCCCACCGGCGCGCTGATCATCCTGCTCAACCGCTACATCCCCGAGTCGCCGCGCTTCCTCGCCCTGGCCGGGCTGGAGGAGCAGGCGCGCGCGGTGCTGCAGCGCTTCTCCGGCGGCGCGGCGGCGGTGGCCGTCGCGCCTGCCGGCGACGCCGTCCACGCGCGGTCGCCGGCGGCCGCGCGCATCGGCCTGCGCCAGTTGCTGCGCGGCCGGCATGCGGCGATCAGCTGGGGTCTGATGGTGTGCGCGGTGGCTTGGGGCCTGGCCAACTTCGGCTTCCTGCTGTGGCTGCCGGCGAACCTGGTGGCGCTGGGCATCGACGCGCAGGCCAGCGTCGCGCTGCTGGCGCGCTCGGCGATCATCGCCCTGCCCGGCATCGCCCTGGTGGTATGGGCCTACCAACGCTGGAGCAGCATCCGCAGCCTGGTGCTGTTCATCGCGCTGACCGCGCTGTCGCTGCTGTTCTTCTTCGCGATCACGCTGGCCAACCTGCGCTCGACGACGCTGACCATCGTCGGCACGGTGGCGTTGCTGCTGAGCATCAGCGGGGTGATCGCCACGCTGATCCCGTACGCAGCGGAGATCTATCCGGTGCACCTGCGCAGCACCGGCGCAGGGCTGATCGCCGGCGGCTCGAAGTTCGGCGGCATCCTCGGCGCGCTGGTCGGCGTGGCCGGCCTGTTCCAACACTTCATGCTGTCCGCGCTGATGCTCGCGCTGCCGATGATCGCCGCCGCCTGGCTGCTGGCGCGCAGCGGCATCGAGACGCGCGGCCACGGGCTGGAAGCGATCCAGCACGCGCTGTCGGAATAGCCGCAAAGGAAAGCCGCCTCGCGGCGGCTTTGCCTGACCTTGGCGCCGGGCGCCCGATCGCTCACACCGTCAGCGGGTTCGGCTTGTCCGGGTCGAGCTTGTACTCGCGGATCGCGCGCGCCACGTCCTTGGCGTTGACCTTGCCTTCCTTCGCCAGCGCGGCCAGCGCGGCATGGGCGATCCAGTAGCGGCTCAGCTCGAAGAACTCGCGCAGGTGCTCGCGGGTGTCCGAGCGGCCGTAGCCGTCGGCGCCCAGCGCGGTGAAGGAGCGGCCCTCGGGCACGAACGCGCGCACCTGGTCCACCACGCCGCGCACGTACTCGCTGGCGGCGATCACCGGGCCGTCGCGGTCGGCCAGGCACTGCGTGACGTGGGGCACGCGCGGCACCTTGGCTTCCGGGTGCAGGCGGTTCCAGCGCTCGCAGTCGAAGCCGTCGCGCGACAGCTCGCTGAAGCTGGGGCAGGACCACACGTCGGCCTTGACGCCGAAGTCGGCCTCCAGCAGCTCGGCCGCGGCGACGGCCTCGCGCACGGAACCACCGGCCGCCATCAGCTGCACGCGCGGCGCACCGTTCTTGCCCTTGCCCTTGGCGGCGCCGGCTCCCGAATCCCGGAACAGATACATGCCCTTGACGATGCCGTCGTAGCAGCCCTCGGGCATGTCCGGGTGGGTGTAGTTCTCGTTGGTGGTGGTGATGTAGTAGAAGACGTCCTGCTGCTCCTCGTACATTTCCTGCACGCCGCGATGCAGCAGCACCGCCACCTCGTAGGAGAAGGTGGGGTCGTAGGCGCGGCAGTTGGGCACGGTGCCGGCCATCAGCTGCGAGGCGCAGTCGGAGTGCTGCAGGCCCTCGCCGGGGAAGCTGGCGCCGGCGGTGGCGCCGATCAGGAAGCCGCGCGCACGCTGGTCGCCGGCGGCCCAGATCAGGTCGCCGACGCGGCGGAAGCCGAAGAACGAGTAGTAGATGAAGAACGGCAGCATCGGCTGGTTGGACACCGAGTAGCTGGTGGCCGCGGCGATCCACGCCGACACGCCGCCGGCCTCGGAGATGCCTTCCTGCAGCACCTGGCCGTCCTGCGCCTCGCGGTAGTACAACAGCTGGTCGGCATCCTGCGGGCGGTACTTCTGGCCGAACGGCGCGTAGATGCCGATCTGGCGGAACATGCCTTCCATGCCGAAGGTGCGCGCCTCGTCGGCCACGATCGGCACCACCCGCGGGCCGAGCTGCTTGTCGCGCAGCAACAGGTTCATGCCGCGCACCAACGCCATGGTGTTGGAGATCTCGCGCTCGCCGGTGCCGGTGGTGATCTGCGCGTAGGCGGACAGCTCCGGCGCCTTGCACGGCACGTCGGTGCGGCGGCGCCGCTGCGGCAGGAAGCCGCCCAGCGCGCGGCGACGCTCCAGCATGTATTCCACCTCGGCCGAGTTCGCGCCGGGGTGGTAGTAGGGCACGCTGTCGAGCTTGTCGTCGGCAATCGGGATCTGGAAGCGGTCGCGGAAATGGCGCACCGCGTCGCCGGTCATCTTCTTCTGCTGGTGGGTGGGGTTCTCCGCCTCGCCCGAGCCGATGCCCATGCCGTAGCCCTTCACCGTCTTGGCCAGGATCACCGTGGGCATGCCCTGGGTGTTCACCGCCGCGTGGTAGGCGGCGTAGACCTTGTGCGGGTCGTGGCCGCCGCGGTTCAGCCGCCAGATGTCCTCGTCGCTGAGGTTGGCGACCATCTCGCGGGTCTGCGGGTACTTGCCGAAGAAGTGCTCGCGCGTGTACGCGCCGCCGAACGCCTTGCACGCCTGGTACTCGCCGTCGACGGTTTCCATCATCAGCTTGCGCAGGATGCCGTCGTTGTCGCGCGCCAGCAGCGGATCCCAGTAGGAACCCCAGATCACCTTGATCGCGTTCCAGCCGGCGCCGCGGAATACGCCCTCGAGTTCCTGGATGATCTTGCCGTTGCCGCGCACCGGGCCGTCCAGGCGCTGCAGGTTGCAGTTGATCACGAAGATCAGGTTGTCCAGCCCCTCGCGGCCGGCCAGCGCGATGGCGCCGAGCGACTCGGGCTCGTCCACCTCGCCGTCGCCGAGGAAGCACCACACCTTGCGGTCGGACTTGGGCACCAGGCCGCGGTTTTCCAGGTAGCGGAAGAACTGCGCCTGGTAGATCGCCTGGATCGGGCCCAGCCCCATCGACACCGTGGGCATCTGCCAATAGTCGGGCATCAGCCACGGGTGCGGGTAGGAGGTCAGCGAGCGGCCATGGCCGACCACGTCGGCGCGGAACAGGTCGAGCTGATCCTCGCTGATGCGGCCTTCGATGAAGGAGCGCGCGTAGATGCCGGGGCTGATGTGGCCCTGGTAGCCGATCAGGTCGCCGGGATGCTCGGCGCCGGGTGCGCGCCAGAAATGGTTGAAGCCCACGTCGTACAGCGTGGCCGAGGAGGCGAAGCTGGCGATGTGGCCGCCCAGCGAGCCGGGCTTGCGGTTGGTGCGCACCACCATCGCCATCGCGTTCCAGCGGATCAGCGAGCGGATGCGCCACTCCATTGCCGCGTCGCCCGGGCTCTTCGCCTCGTTCGCCGGCGCGATGGTGTTGACGTAGGCGGTGGTCGGGTCGAACGGCAGGTGGCCACCCGAACGGCGGGTGGTGTCGACCATCTTCTCCAGCAGGAAATGCGCGCGCTCGGTGCCGTCATGATGGATCACCGCGTCGAGCGAGTCGATCCACTCGCGGGTTTCGGTGGGGTCGATGTCCTGGTTGAGGATATCGTCGAGCTGATCCATGAAGATTCTCCGCGGCACCGTTGCAGCGCCCATGCTTGAAGGGGGACATCCCGCCGCCGGGGACCTCGGCGGAATCGACGTCCAAGTCTAGCGGCTGGACCCGGGGGCCGCCAATTCGGCGTCCATGCGCTGACGGATGGCGATCGCGACGGCGACGGGCCGACGCGCGCCGGCCGGCTCAGCCGGTGTGGCGATTCGCCGCGCGGATCTGCGCCTCGACGCAGGCCACTGCGCTCATGTTCACCACCCGACGCACGGTCGACTGCGGCATCAGGATGTGCGCCGGCTTGGCCACGCCCATCAGGATCGGCCCGATCACCACGCCGTCGGAGAGCATGCGGGTCATGTTGTAGGCGATGTTGGCCGCATCCAGGTTGGGGAACACGAACACGTTCGCCTTGCCTTCCAGCCGCGAGTTAGGGAACAGCTTCTCGCGCAGCGCCGGAGTCAGCGCCACGTCGGCCTGCATCTCGCCCTCCACTTCCAGCCGTGGCGCACGGGCGCGGATCAGCTCCAGCGCCTTGCGCATCTTCTTCGCGCCGCAGGTGTCGCGGCTGCCGAAGTTGCCGCCGGACAGCAGCGCGATCTTCGGCACGATGCCGAACAGCTTCAGCCGGATCGACGCCTGCAAGGTCGCCTCGGCGATCTGCTCGGGGCAGGGATCGTCCTGCACATGCGTATCGAGGTAGAAGAACGTGCCCTTGTCGGTCGCCACCGCGGCCATCGCCGACGGTTCGACCACGCCGGCGTCCAGGCCGATGATGTCGCGGATGTAGCGCAGCTTGCCCTGGTACTGGCCGACCAGGCCGCAGATCATCGCGTCGGCTTCGCCGCGCTCGACCATCAGCGCGGCGATCGCGGTGGGCCGCGAGCGCACCACCGCCTTGGCCATCGACGGGGTCACCCCGCGGCGCTGCATCAGGCGGTGGTAGTGCTGCCAGTAGTCGTCGAAGCGCGGGTCGGAGTTGATGTTGCAGATCTCGACGTCCACGCCCAGCCTGATGCGCAGGCCGGCGCGCTTGATGCGCTTCTCGATCACTTCCGGACGGCCGATCAGGATGGGTTTGGCCAGGCCTTCGTCGACCACCACCTGCACCGCGCGCAGCACGGTCTCCTCCTCGCCCTCGGCGTAGACCAGCCGGCACGGCGCGGACTTGGCCCGCTCGAACACCGGCTTCATCAGCAACCCGGTGCGGAACACGAAACTGGTCAGCTGGTCGTTGTACGCCGCGAAATCCGCGATCGGCCGCGTCGCCACGCCCGACTCCATCGCCGCCCGCGCCACCGCCGGCGGCAGCTGGATCAGCAAGCGCGGGTCGAACGGCTGCGGGATCAGGTAGTCCGCGCCGAAGCTCGGCGGCTTGCCGCCGTAGGCGCGCGCGCTGACGTCCGACGACTCGCGCCGCGCCAGCGCCGCGATCGCCTTCACGCAGGCGATCTTCATCGCCTCGTTGATCACCGTGGCGCCCACGTCCAGCGCGCCGCGGAACAGGTAGGGGAAGCACAGCGCGTTGTTGACCTGGTTCGGGTAATCCGAACGGCCGGTGGCCATGATGCAGTCCGGCCGCACCGCCTTGGCGTCTTCCGGGGTGATCTCCGGGTTCGGGTTGGCCAGCGCGAAGATGACCGGCCGCGCGGCCATCGTGGCGACCATCTCCGGCTTCAGGATGCCGCCGGCCGACAGGCCGAGGAACACGTCCGCGCCCTCGACGATCTCGGCCAGCGTGCGCGCCCTGGTGTCGCGCGCGTAGCGCTGCTTGTCCGGGTCGAGGTCGGTGCGCTCGGTATGGATCACGCCGTGGCGATCGAACGCCAGGATGTGTTCGGGTTTCACGCCCAGCGCCACCAGCATGTCGAGACAGGCAATGCCCGCGGCGCCGGCGCCGGTGGTGGCCACGCGGATGTCCTCGATCTTCTTGCCGACCACCACCAGCGCATTGATCACCGCGGCACCGACGATGATCGAGGTGCCGTGCTGGTCGTCGTGGAACACCGGGATCTTCATCCGCTCGCGCAGCTTGCGCTCGACGATGAAGCATTCCGGCGCCTTGATGTCTTCCAGGTTGATGCCGCCGAAGGTGGGCTCCAGGCTGGCGATGATGTCGACCAGCTTGTCCGGGTCGTTCTCGTCGATCTCGATGTCGAACACGTCGATGCCGGCGAACTTCTGGAACAGCACGCCCTTGCCTTCCATCACCGGCTTGGCCGCCAGCGGCCCGATGTTGCCCAGGCCGAGCACCGCGGTGCCGTTGCTGATCACCGCGACCAGGTTGGAGCGCGCGGTGTACTCGGCCGCCGAGGTCGGATCCTCGACGATCGCATCGCAGGCCGCGGCGACGCCGGGCGAGTAGGCCAGCGACAGGTCGCGCTGGGTCAGCAGCGAGGTGGTCGGGGTGACCTTGATCTTGCCGGGGCGCGGCAGGCGATGGTACTCGAGGGCAGCAAGGCGCAGTTCTTCGGGGAGGCTCATGAGGTGCATTTGGTCGATGAAGGGAAGTCGCCGGCCGCGGCGGACGACTTTCCGTGATGTTAGCACCGGGGCGGCCTGCGCCGGCCCGGAACGGCGGCCCTAGACGCTCGCCAGCAGCTCGTTGCCCTGCACCCGGTTCAGCTGGATGCCGTTGATGAAGACCGAGAACGCCAGCTTGCCGGCCAGCCCGTGCACGTGCTGCATCCACGGCGGCAGCCAGCGCGGCGGCAGGATCGCGCCGGATTCGAAGTGCGGCTGCAGCGCAATCACGTCGTGCAGGGTCAGCTTGCCGGCGAACAGGTGGCGCAGCAGGTCCATCCGCCGCTGTTTCAACGCCAGGCGGAAGAACGTGTGCACGGTGAGCAGGCCGGACAGGTAGACGTTGTCCTTGGCGAACGCCGCGCCGCCACCCAGCGGCACGCCGCGGAACACGCGCTGGGCCGAATGGAAGCTGTCCGCCGCGTTCTGGCCGCAGGCGCTGAAATACTTGTAGACCTCGACGAAGTCGGCGCCGCCCAGCGCCATGTCGATCGCCAGGATGCGCAGGCTGATGCGCTTGAGCCGGGTGATGTCGATCGCGCCGGACATCAGCTCGGCGAACACGGCCAGCCCTTCCTGGGTCGCGGTGACCCGCGGCGAGGTTCGCGCCAGCGAGGCCAGCAGCGGTTGCCGGCGGCCGTTCAGCGCGGTCAGCGAGTGCACGAACGCCTCGTGCGCCAGCAGCTGGTGGCGGTCGTATTCGCTGAAGCTGGCGCCGCCGCGCAGGCGGATGCGGGTAGCGCCGGCGGCCGCCTTGGCGGTCAGCTCGGGATCGACCTCGACGTTGATCGTGCCGGCGCCGAAGAATTCGTCCAGGGTGGCGGCCAGGTCGCCGCGCAGCGCGTCGGCCGGCACGTTCACGCAACTGTCGTCGGCCAGCAGGTCCGCGCCCAGCTCGTCGGACAGCTCGACGAAGTAGCGCGCCGCGTCCAGGTTGCTGCGCTGGCTGCCGGGGATGATGTCGTCCGGCCGTCCATACAGCGCGATCGACGGCGCAGTGACGCCGGCCGTGCCGACCGACTCCAGCATCTCGGCGGCAATCCGCCAGGATTCGGCAGTGCGGCGCAGGTAATCGCCCAGCGGGTCGACCTGCGCGCCCTCGGCCGCGGCCAACTCGATCGCCGCCAGCTCGGCGCGCGCCGCGGACAGGTCCGGCCGCGCGTAGCTCACCTGCGGCAGGGCGAAGCGGCCGCTGGCGTAGTCCGCGATCATGCGGTCCTCCAGCGAGGCCGGCCACGCCACCGTGGGCAGGATGCGGATGCCGCGCACCGCCGCCAGCAGGCGCTGGTCGAGCGCGGCGTAACGCCGCAGCTCGGGCGCGACGGTGCCGTCCGCCGCGCTCATCGCGCGGCTCCACGCGACGCGCCGGAACGACCGCGCGGCCCGGAACCTGACGACGACAACCGGCGCATGCCTGCCCTCCGCTGCAACGATGCCGCGATACTAGATGCTTTGGCGCGCGGCGTCCGCACGCGGGAGCGCCGCTCTTACTCCCGCTCGCGCTGCCCGCGATGGCCGTGCGGGCGTTCGATCGGCCGGCCGCCGCGCTGGCGACGCAGGCGCGCCTCCAGCGTCGCCGCCTGCTCCTCGCGCTCGTCGTGCAGCTTGAGGAAATTGCGCCAGCGCCCGGGCGTCAGCTCGCCGCTGGCCAGCGCGGCCTGCACTGCGCAGCCCGGCTCGCTGCCGTGGCCGCAGTCGGCAAAGCGGCACTGCCCGGCCAGCGCCTCGATGTCGGCGAACAGGTCGAGGTTTTCCTCGCCGGTCAGCTTCAGCTCGCGCATCCCGGGCGTGTCGATCAGGCAGCCGCCCGAGGGCAGCTGCAGCAGGGCGCGGTGGGTGGTGGTGTGGCGGCCGCGGCTGTCGTGGCTGCGCACCTCGGCGGTGGCCATGCGCGCCGTGCCGAGCAGGGTGTTGGTGAGGGTTGACTTGCCGGCGCCGGAGGAACCCACCAGCACCGCGCTGTCGCCCGGCTGCAGGTACGCGGCCAGTTGCGCCACGCTGGCCGGGTCCTTGCTGTTCAGCGCATGGATCGGGGTGTCTGCGGGCAGCCGCGCGCGCAAGGCCTCGATCTGTGCCGCGGCGTCCTCGCGCAGGTCCAGCTTGCTCAGCAGCACCACCGGCTGCGCGCCGGAGCCCTCGGTCAGCGACAGGTAGCGCTCGATCCGCGCCGGGTTGAAGTCGCCGTCCAGTCCGGTCAGCACCAGCACGTAGTCGATGTTGGTGGCGATCAGCTGCCGTTCGTAGCGTTCGCCGGCCGCCGCGCGCGACAGCACGGTGCGCCGCGCCAGCACCTTGACGATGTGCGGCGGCCGACCGGGCGCAAGCTCGACGAAATCGCCGACCACCGGCCGCGCCGCCGGGTCGAGACCACGCTTGAGGAAGTGCCCGTCCGGCTGCGCACTGAACAGGGTCTCGCCGTCATGCAGCTCGTAGCCGGCGCGATGCTGGGCCACCACCCGCGCCAGTCGCAGGCCGGCGCCGGGCAGCGCATCGCCGCGCCAGCCGATCCGGCGCAGGCGTTCGATCGGTTCGGGTTCGCTCATCGGGAGGGTCGGTCGGCACGGTCCGCCGATTATGCCTTGCCTGAAGATTGCCCGACGATGAACCGGGAACCGGCCCAAACGGCGCTCGCGCTGCACTGCACCACGCTGCTAGCATCAAGCCGCCTGTCGACATCGACTTCCCATCCTCATGCAAAGGACACCAGCGTTGGCCCCGATCACACCCAGCGCGCACCTGGCGGACGTGCGCTACGAAATCCGTGGCGCGCTGACCCGGCGCGCACGCGAGCTGGAGGCTGCCGGTCTCGACATCATCAAGCTCAACATCGGCAACCCCGGCCGCTATGGCTTCGCCACGCCCGCGCATCTGCGCGAGGCCATCGCCGGCCACCTGCACGACAGCGAGGCCTACGGCCACGAACAAGGCCTGGAGCCGGCCCGCGAGGCGATCGCCGCGCAGCAGCGTGCACGCGGCGCCCAGGGCGTCGAGCCCGAGCGCATCTTCATCGGCAACGGCGTCAGCGAACTGATCGACCTCTCCCTGCGCGCGCTGCTGCAGGACGGCGACGAGGTGTTGCTGCCCAGCCCCGATTACCCGCTGTGGAGCGCCGCCACCATCCTCAACGGCGGTCAGCCGCGCTACTACCGCTGTCTCGCCCGCGACGGCCACCTGCCCGATCCGGACGAGATCGAGGCGCTGATCACCCCACGCACCCGCGCGCTGGTGCTGATCAATCCGAACAACCCGACCGGCGCGGTCTATCCGCGCGCGCTGCTGCAACGGCTGGTGACGATCGCGGCGCGGCACCGCCTGCTGCTGCTGTCCGACGAGATCTACGACGAGATCCTGTACGACGACGCCGTATTCCAGCCGCTGGCTGCGGTGGCCGGCGAGGTGCCCTGCCTCAGCTTCGGCGGCCTGTCCAAGGTGCATCGCGCCTGCGGCTACCGGGTCGGCTGGATGAGCCTGTCCGGCGACTCCGCGGGCAGCGGGTCCTATCGCGATGCGCTGCAGTTGCTGGCCGCGCTGCGCCTGTGCGCGAACGTCACCGCGCAATGGGCGGTGCTGCCGGCGCTGCAGGACGCGCCGACGATCGGCGCGCTGACCACGCCCGGCGGGCGCCTGCACGAGGCTCGCCGGATCGTGCTGGAAGGCGTCGCCGCCAGCGACTACCTGGAACTGGTGGCCCCGGACGGTGCGCTGTACGCGTTCCCGCAGGTGCGCGCCGACCGCCTCGCCAGCTTCGACGACGAGGCCTTCGCGCTGCGCCTGCTGGAGGAGGAATCGGTGCTGGTGGTGCCCGGCAGCAGCTTCAACGTGCCGGGCAGCCGCCACTTCCGGCTGACCCTGCTGCCGCCGCCGGCGCAGTTGCGCGAGGTGTTCGTGCGCATCGAGCGGGTGCTCTCGCGGATGGCGCACGAGCAGTCGCCCAGCCCCGCCGTCGCGATGGCCTGATCGCATGCCGACCTGGCTCGCCCTCGGCGACTCCTACACCATCGGCGAGGCGGTGGCCGCGCACGAGCGCTGGCCGGCCGTGCTGGCGCAGCGCCTGCGCCAGGCCGGCATATCGCTCGACGCGCCGCAGCTCGTCGCCGTCACCGGCTGGAGCACCGACGAACTGGCGCAGGGCATGGACGCCGCGGCACTGCTGCCGCCCTACGACCTGGTGACGCTGCAGATCGGCGTGAACAACCAGTACCGCGGGCGCCCGGCCGAGGATTACCGCGGCGAGTTCGCCGGCCTGCTGGCACGCGCGATCGCGCTGGCCGGCGGGCGCGCCGCACGCGTGGTGGTGGCGTCGATCCCCGACTGGGGCGTCACCCGCTTCGCCGCCGAGCAGGGCCGCGACCGCGCGCGCATTGCCGAGGAACTGGACGCCTACAACGCGATCGCCGGCGACACCTGCCGGCGCGCCGGGGTGCGGTTCGTCGACGTCACCGCCATCTCGCGCCGGCACCCCGAACTGCTCGCCGACGACGGCCTGCACCCTTCCGCCGCGCAGTACGCGCTGTGGGCGGCGGCGATCGAGCCGGCGGCGCGCGCGGCACTTCGTTCCTAGTCGCAACGGCGCTGCAACCTTTTAGCCATCGCACGGTGACGTGGCGATCGCACACTGGCGCCCCGGGCCACCACCGGGGACCGTGCCATGACCAGCTTCCATTGCCGCAGCGCCTTCATCTCCGATGTGCACCTGGGCACGCCGGACTGCAAGGCCGCCTACCTGCTCGACTTCCTGCGCCGGCTGCGTTGCGAGAAGCTCTACCTGGTCGGCGACATCATCGACCTGGAGGCGCTGTCCCGGCGCCACTGGTGGCATGCCGAACACAGCGCGGTGATCGCCGAGGTATTGGTGCTGGCGCGTCGCGGGGTCGAGGTGGTCTACATCCCCGGCAACCACGACGCGCCCATGCGCGGCCTGCACGGACAGCACTTCGCAGGCGTGCGGATCGAGCTGGACGCCGTGCACGTCGGTGCCGACGGCCGCCGCTACCGGGTCAGCCACGGCGACGAGTTCGACCCCGAGCGGATCGGCCGCCGCTGGATGCTGCAGTTCGGCGAGGCGATGCACCGGCTGATCTGCTGGAGCAATCGCCTGCTGCATGCGCTGCGGCGGCGGCTGCAGCTGCCGTACCTGCCGCTGTCGATCATCGTCAAATCGCACGTGGGCAGGGCGCTGGCGTATATCCGCGCCTACGAGCAGCGCGTCGCCGCCGATGCGCGCGAGCGCGGTTTCGACGGCCACATCTGCGGGCACATCCACTTCGGCCACGTGCGCGAGCTGGGCGGCGTGCTCTATCTCAACGACGGCGACTGGGTCGAGCACTGCACCGCGCTGGTCGAGGACCATACCGGCGCGATGGAGCTGATCCACTGGAGCGAGCAGGCCACCGCGCTGGGCCGGGCCAGCCGCGAACTGGTCTGGCCCTCACCCGCCGCCGTGCTGGCGCTGGCGCCGCTGGCCGCCCGCCGGCACGACTTGGGCGAACTGCACCGGGCCGCTTGAACGGACCGCCTTGAAGGCCGGCGGGAACTCCGCCTGTCGGGGCAGCGTATCATAGTCGCCTTCCCTGCCGGAGTTATTCCCATGTCCCTCGACAGCGCCACCCGCGAACGTATCGAAACCCTGCTCAAAGACCACCGCGTGGTGCTGTTCATGAAGGGCAACCGCAGCCAGCCGATGTGCGGTTTCTCCGCCGCGGCCACCAACACGCTGAACGAGCTGCTGCCCGAGTACCACACGGTCAACGTGCTGGACGACCCGGAGATCCGCGAAGGCATCAAGGCCTACGGCGAGTGGCCAACCATCCCGCAGCTGTACGTGGAAGGCGAGCTGGTCGGCGGCGCCGACATCATCCGCCAGATGTACGGCAGCGGCGAGCTGCACCAGCTGTTCGGCATCACCGCGCCGGACCGCACCCCGCCGGACATCACCATCACCGATGCCGCCGCCGAAGCGATCCGCCAGGGCACCGCGAACGCGCAGGGCATGGCGCTGCATCTGGAGATCGGCCCCGACCACAGCGCCGGCTTCCAGCTGGCAGCGGCCGGCGAGCACGACATCGTGGCCACGGCGAATGGGCTGCAAATCCACTTCGACCCGGCCAGCGCCCAGCGCGCCAAGGGCATCGTGATCGACTGGGTCTCCACCGTGCAGGGCGAAGGCCTCAGCCTGAAGTTCCCCGGCGCCGTCGAGATCAAGCCGCTCAGCGTGCAGCAGCTCCAGCAGCGGCTGGCCGCCAACGACATCACCCTGATCGACGTGCGCCCCGCCGCCGGCCGCGCCATGGCCGCCCCGCTGGCGCAGGCCCGGGTGCTGGAAGAGGAAGGCTACGAGAGCTTGGCTGGCCTGCCGAAGGACACCGCGCTGGCCTTCATCTGCCATCACGGCATGTCCAGCCGCGACATGGCCGAACGCTTCGCCGCGCACGGTTTCAGCAACCTGCACAACGTGGAAGGCGGCATGGACGCGTGGGCCGGCGAGATCGACCCGGGCGTGCCGCGCTACTGAGCGCCATCGCACCCGGCTGACACAGGAAAACGGCGCCTTGGGGCGCCGTTTTCGTGGAGCGGATGCGGCGCCGATCAGGCAGGGTCGGCGGTCATCGCGCACGACGCGTTGAAGTCGCCGATGGCTTCGACCAGGTCGGTGACCGCGGCCTGCTCCGCCTCGCTCAGGTCGGGGTTCCAGCTGTCCAGGATCAGCACCACGCGGGTGAACTGGCTGCGGTTCCAGGCCTCGTGCTCGAAGGTGTCGTCGAACGTGACGCAGCTCCCCTCGCGCCAGGAATGGATCTGCCCGCCCACACGCAGCGCACAGTCGGACGGCACGATCAGCGGCAGGTGGGTGACCAGGCGGGTGTTGGTCACGCCGCGGTGCGGCAGGATATGCGTGCCCGGGCGCAGCACCGAAAACAGCGCTTCCGGCGCATGGTCGCGGATGCGCACCAGCGGCACCGCATCCAGCACGGCGCTGGTGCGCGGGCAGGCGGCGCAATGGTCCTCGTAGCGGTCGCCGTGGCGATGGAAGAAGTAGGCATCCCATGCGGCGGCGTGGCCATCCGACCCGCGCAGCATCGACTGCGCCTGCGTGGGGTCGTCCACGCCGAGGAAGGATTCCAGCACCTGCTCGCCGGCCAGCACGGCCAGCAGCTCTTCGCGCACCGCCGCGGCAGCCGCCTCCAGCGTCTCATGCCAGGGAAAGCGCTCGCGCGGGTAGAACGGCTGGCTGGGTATGTCGGGAAAATAGAGGAACAACGGACGCTGGCGCGGATCGATCGACGGCATCGGCTCCAGCCCGAGATGGATCGCCAGCGCGCGATCCACCCGGCGCAGCTCGGAGCGACCGTAGCGCTCGCGCAGCGGCTCCAGTGCCGCGTCGAACAGCCGCTGGCGCCCGGCGTTGGCATAGTTCATCGCATACTTCACCAGCTCGCGCAGGCCCGGCGCGGTGGTGGCGTCGCTGAGCCAGCGGCCCTGCTCCTGCGCACTGCGCACGGCCATGAAGTAGGCGGTCAGCGCCTGCTCCGCCCGCCCCAGCTGCTCCAGCGCGATGCCCAGTCGCAACCGCGCCAGGAACATGCTCGGCGCCGCCGCCAGCGCCCGCTGAAGGTAGCTGGCGGCGGCCTCGAAGTCGCCGCTGGCAAGATGCACGCTGCCCAGTTGGTGAGCCACGCCGGGATGATCGGGATGCGCCCGCTCGGCCCGGCTCAGCAGCAGTATCGCCTGCGGCGCGTTGCGCCGGGCCAGCTCGCGGTCGGCCAGGAAGACCAGCGCGTCGACGTCATCGGGCTCGTGCTCGAGCAATTGCCGATAAGAGGATTCCGCCGCCGCCATCTGTCCGCCCTGCAACTGCGCGCGAACGGTCTCCCGCAATGACGACACGGGGTCGGGCGTAGGGGAAACGCTCATCGATGGTGCTCCGCGGGTTGTGCCATGCCACTGCCGCCCGCACCAAGCGGACCGTGGTCGAACAGGCATAATAGCCGTTCGCGGCGCCGCCGCACCCACCATGCCTCACGGAGCCCGGATGTCGGCACGATTGCACGGCCTCACCCCTGACCTGACGCGGGCCGTGTCCGCCGTCGCGCGAGCGCTCGACGAAGGTCGTCTCGATGCCGCGATCGCACACATCGGCCCCTTGCTCGCCAGCCAGCCCGACCACCCCGAGGTGCAGCGCCTGCATGCTGGCATCCTGGGCATGCGCGGGCACCATCAGGAAGCCATCGCCCTGATGCGGGCGGCGCTCGCCCAGCACCCGGACGACGCGACCTATCTGAACACGCTGGCCACCCTGCTCGGCCAGGCTGGCGAATACGACGACGCCATCGATGCCCTGCAGACCGCCTGCCGCCGGCAGCCGGACATGGCACTGGCCTGGTACAACCTCGGCGTCATGCTGACCCGCAGCGTACGCAACGATGAAGCCGAGGCCGCCTTGCGCCGCGCCGTGGATCTCGATGCGGGCGCCACCGACGCGCGCGCCTTGCGGGCGGACCTGCTGCGCATGCGCGGGCAACCATCCGAGGCCGCCATCGAATACCGCCGCGTGCTGGCCGAACGGCCGTGGGCCGGCATGGCATGGTGGGGGCTGGCCGACCTCAAGACCATGCGCATGGACCAGGCCGACATTGCCGCCATGCGAGCTGCACTGCGGGAACCGCGCGCCTCCGAGGACGATCGTATCGCGATCGGCTTCGCGCTGGCGCGCGCGCTGGACGACCAGGGTCGATACGCCGAATCGCTGCAGGCGATCGCCGCGGCGAACGCCATCGCGCGGCGGCGCCAGCAGTGGAACGCCGCCGGCTACTCGGCCGCGATCGACGCCCTGGCGGCGGCCTTCGATCCGCCGCCTGCCGGCGCGGACGAGCCCGGCCTGGGCCACGAGGTGATCTTCATCGTCGGCCTGCCGCGATCCGGCTCCACGCTCACCGAGCAGATCCTCGCCTCGCATCCGCAGGTGGAAGGCACCGGCGAGCTGCCGGACCTGCCGCAGGTACTGGCCGAGGAGTCGCGCCGGCGCGGGCAGCCATTCCCGCGCTGGGTGCCGCAGATGCAGCCTGCCGACTGGTCGCGACTTGGCCACCGCTACCTCGAACGCACGGCCCACTGGCGCAAGCAGCGTCCGCGCTTCACCGACAAGCTGCCGAGCAACTGGATCTACGCCGACGCCATCCGCGCCATGCTGCCGGGGGCGCGCATCATCGGCTGCCGTCGCGACGCGCTGGAGACGTGTTTTTCCTGCTACCGCCAGCGCCTGGACAACAACGAATACAGCCGCGATTTCGGCGACCTGGCCAGCTTCTGGCGCGACTGCGACCGCAGCCTGCAACGGCTCGTCCAGCGCCATCCCCAGGCGATGATGGTGCACGACCATGAAGCGCTGCTGGCCGAGCCGGAAGCCCGCATTCGCGCCCTGCTGGCCTTCTGCAACCTGCCGTTCGACCCCACCTGCCTGCGTTTCCACGAGAACACGCGCGAGGTGCGTTCGCCCAGCGCAAGCCAGGTGCGCCAGCCACTGCGCAGCGACACCGCACACAGCACGCGCTACGGCGCCCTGCTCGATCCGTTGCGCACGGCGCTCGGGCTGCCGCCCTGGCAAGACTGAACGCACGCGCGGACGCAAGATGACGCCGACCATGCCTGCACTTCCGGATGAACAGCTGGCGCTGCAAGCCGCGCAGGCGCAGGTCCTGCGCGGCGATGTGGCCGCCGCGGCGGGCACGCTGGAAGCGGCCATCGCTGCGCATCCCGCATCCGACGAGCTGGCGCTGGCGCTCGCCGGCCTGGCGATGCAGCGTGGCGATCGACCCGACGCCGAGCGGCGTCTGCGGGGCATCCTGCAGCGTACGCCGGGCCGCTTGCCCGCCGCTTTCATGCTGACGCGCCTGCTGCGCGAGCAGGGCCGGATGGTCGCCGCCGGCGAGGTCCTGACCGGTGCCTGCACGGCCGGCGCGACCGGCATGGAGCAGCGGATCACCGCGGTGGAACTGCTCGACGACTGCGGCCGCCAGGCGGAAGCGCTGCGGCTGTGCACGGACGCGTTCGCCCACGGCCTCGACGATCCCCGCCTGCGCGCGCACGCCGGCGCGCTGGCCTCGCAACTGGGACGTTTCGACGAAGCCCGCCGGCATCAGCAGGCGGCGCTGGCCGACAGCCCGCTGGCGCTGGAATGGCACGTCCCGCTCGGCCTGGCCGGGCTGCAGCGGTACCGCGATCGGCAACACCCGGACCTCGCGCTGTTCGAACGCGGCCTGGCCCGCGGCGACCTGAGCCCGCACGCGCGCAGCGGCCTGCTGTTCGCGTTGGGCAAGGCCTGCGACGACCTCGACGAGCATGCCCGTGCCGTTGCCGCCTGGGCCGAGGCCAACCGCATCGTGCGCCAGCATCACCCATGGAATCGCAAGTCATGGCGGCGCAGCGTGGAAATGCGGCTGGCGCGGCCAACGCCACCCGTCCAGTCCGGCGAAGATCGCGCCTGGACGCCTGTCTTCATCGTGGGCATGCCACGATCCGGCAGCACGCTGCTGGCCGAACGGCTCGCCTGCCACCCGGCGGTACGACATCGCGGGGAGCTGCCCTGGCTGCCGACCCTGGCGGCGCGCCTGGACGCCATCGCCTCGGAGCGCGAGCGCGCCGCGCAGATGCCGCTGGCCGCCGCGGCCTACGCCGCCCAGTTGGTGCAGGACGATGCCCCCGCCCGCTGGTACATCGACAAGCAGCCGCACAACGACATGCACGTGGACCTGATCCTCGCGCTGTTTCCGCAGGCGCGGATCATCCACTGCCGCCGCAACGCCCGGGACACCGCGCTCTCGCTGTGGATGCAGTCGTTCCATCCCGGCACGCAGGACTTCGCCAGCGATTTCGCCGACATCGCGGCGGTCATCCATGGCTCGCGGCGGCTGATGGCGCACTGGCAGCGGCGCTACCCGGCCGCCGTGCGCGAAGTGCGCTACGAGGAACTGGTCGACGATCCGGATGGCTGCATCGGCGCATTGGCCGACTGGCTTGGACTGCCCGCTGCCATCGCGCCCGCGGCACCCGACCGGGAACGCGCCATCAGCACGGCCAGCCTGTGGCAGGCCCGGCAACCCGTGCACACCCGCTCGGTGCAGCGCTGGCGCGCCTACGCCACGCTGCTGCCGGAGCTTGCACGGATGGCAGGCGACTGAGGATCAGCCGGCGCCGGCTTCGTCGGCATCTGCGACCGAATAGCCCCAGTGCCGCAGCATCGGATCGAGGATCGGCAACGCCGGGGCCAGCGCCTCGCGGTAGCGTTTCCAGCGATCGAGCCCCTTGCGGTTCACCGGCTGGGTAACCTGCGCATAGCTCGGCGTGGCGATGAAGCCCTTGTCGCGCGCGTGGCGATCGAAATGCAGCAGCGGCGCGGCGTCCTCCAGGCCGAGGAAATCGGCGATGCGCCGCGTCTGCGCAACCGGGTCGGCCACCAGGTCCTCATAGCGGGAAACGAACACGTTCGGCTGGAACAGTGCCACGTCGTGCAGCCAGCATTCCATCGCGGTCACGTAGGCAGTGGCCAGTTTCTCCATCGAAGCGCACGCCACCGCCAGCACGGCGGCACGGAAGTTCTGCATGTAATTGCTGACCAGCACGTCGCACGGATGGCGCAAGGCGAGGATGAATTTCGCCTCGGGAAACAGGCGATAGATCAGCGGCAGCCACAGCATGTTCAGCGGATTCTTGTCGACCAGCTGCGCGCTCCAGCGCCGCCGGACCTTGGAGCAGACCAGGCTCACGTAGCCCTTGCGCAATTCATCGCACGCATGCTGGTCGAGCTTGTACAGATCCTGCGGCACCACGATGCCGTGGTCGGCCAGCTGGTCGGAAAGAATCGTGAAGAACGGCCGCTCGTCCATCGACTGCAGCGCCGGGTGGGCATCGAGCATCAACTCCAGCAGGGTCGTACCCGAGCGCGGGAAGCCCACGATGAACACGGGCGAGTTCGCGCTGTCGGGTCCCTGCAGCACCGGCCAGCGGCGGAACTCCTCGGCGCCGATGCGTTCCACCGCGGCCGGAAGCACCGGCGCGCCCGGATCGAAGCGACGCGGCGCGTTGTGCTTCAGCTCCTCGATCTGGCGCGCGTGCGCCTCGTGCAGCGCCGCGATCGCGCCCGGGTAATCGCGCAGCTTGTCGCAGGCCTCGGCCAGGGAGAAGAAATGCGCGTAGTCGTCGGGCGTGCGCGGCCCGGCTTGCTCGAGCAGCCGCCGCGCCTGTTCGGTCTGTCCGCGTCGCAACGCAAGTTTCGAGCGCTGGTGGACGATCTCCAGCTGCGCCTCGGCATCCAGCGCCGGATGATCCCGCTCCAGCTGGTCGAGCAGGGCCGCGCTGCCGTCGAGGTCGTTGACGCGCTCATAGACCGCGGCCAGCAACAGACGCGCCGGCAGATGGCCGGGCGTGCGCGCCAGCAGTTCCTCCAGTAGCACGCGGGCGATGTTCGCCTCGCCGAGTACCAGTTGCAGGTCGGCCAGTTCCAGCTGCAGCGGATCGTCCAGCGCGGTCCAGTCGCGCCAGGGACGCAGCAGCTCCTCCGCGCGCGAGTCGCGGCAGGCCGAACAGGAGCGCGCGGCATGAATGCGTACGGCTGGCGCTGCCGGGTCCAGCGCGTGGGCGCGCAGCAAGGTGTCGCGGGCAGCCTGGTAATCCTTCCGCTCGAGCTGCAACAGGCCCAGGTTGATCAGCTGCTCCCCGTTGTCCGGCGCCAGCGCGATCGAGCGCAGGTAAGCCTGCTCGGCCTCCTGCACGCGCCCCGCCTCACGCAGCGCGGTCGCGTAATTGCCCCAGTGCAGCGAGTCGTCGGGATGGTTTTGCGCCAGCGCCGCATAAACCTCCAGCGCCTCGGCCAGCCGGCCCTGCTGCTGCAGGCCGATCGCAAGGAACAGGGTGAGGTCGGGGTCGTCCGGACGCTCGCTCAGGGCGGCCCTGGAAAGGCGCTCCACTTCGGCCGGCCGGCCGCCTTGCAGGGCGCTGAGAATGTCGTTGATCACGTGAGAGGCAACTTTCCAAAAAAAAGAGCCGCGCGGGTTGCCCGCGCGGCTCGTCAGCTTCAGCTACTCAGTGCTGTCCAGTCAATCAGAACGACACCGTCACGCGAGCCCAGTAGTAGCGGCCCTGCAGGTCGAAGTCGCTCGGATCGGTGTTGGCGTTGAGCGTGTTGTTGGCGTACAGGAACGGCGGCTGCTTGTCGAACAGGTTGTTCACGCCGACGTCGATACGGGTGTTGAGCGGCTCGAAGTTGTAGCCGAGCGACACGTCGTTGTAGATCGTCGCACCGTACTTGAGCACCACGCCCGGCAGGCCCTGCACCGGGTTCGTGTCCTGCGACGGGCTCTTCGAGCCGTTGCGGAACGCGCCGATGTAGCGCATGCGCCAGGAAGCACTCCAGTCGCCCAGGTTCCAGTTCACGAAGCCGTTGCCGCGCCAGCGCGGGAACAGGCACACGCCGCCACCGCTGGGGCAGGTCGACGCCTGGCTGGAGCCGAACGGCATGAAGTGGCCGGCGTCGTGGAACACCGTGTTGGCATTGGTGCCCGGCGCGGTCTGCTGGTCATAACGCGACATGTAGGTCGCATCCAGGCCGACCACGAACTTGCCGAACGAGAACTCCGGCAGGCTGTAGCGACCGGAGAAGTCGACACCCGCCACGTCCGTGCGGCCCAGGTTGCCGGTCGGCTCGACGATCTGCGCGATCTGGCCGGGGTTGGCACTGCTGGCCGGGAAGCGGGTGATCAGCGGGCAGTACTGGGTGGCGCCGTTGTAGCAGAGGTCGAGCACGGTCTGCGCGCCGATCGAGGAGATCGTGTCGTTCAGGTACAGGTGCCACGCGTCGGCACTGAGCGACAGCCCAGGCACGTAGCTCGGCGAGTAGACGAAGCCGAGGTCGAACGACTTGCCCTTCTCCGGCCCGAGCGGGAAGCCGGCGTACTGCGAGCCGGAGGAAATGCCCTTGATCTGCTGGCCGAGCGCCACGTCCTGGTTGACGAAGCTGCCGTTGGTCGGCACGCCCACGCAGGCCGGATTGGCGGCGGTGATGCCGTCGCAGGGGTCGCTGCTGAGCTTCGGTGCGTCGCTGATCGGCGCGCCGAAGACGTTGCCGATGGTCGGCGCGCGGAACACCTCGGACATCGTGCCGCGCAGCAGCAGGTCGGTGATCGGGCGGTATTCCACCGCGAACTTGGTGTTGTTGGTGCTGCCGAAGGTGCTGTACTTCGAGTAGCGGTCACCGATGGTGACGTTCAGCATCTGCGCGAACGGCAGGTCCGACAGGATCGGCACGAATACCTCGGCGTAGGCCTCCTTCACGTTGTAGCCGCCACGCAGCGGCGAGCTGCACTGGCTGCCCAGGGTGCAGTTGCCGGTGGCCGGGTCGATCAGCAGCAGCGGATCGATTTCCGAACGGGTGTATTCCTTGCGGTAGGAAGCGCCCGCGGCCAGCTGCACGGTGCCGGCCGGCAGGTCGAACAGGCCGCCGTTGACGTCGGCCGAGTAGACGCGCTCGATCGCGAAGTTGTTGCTGATCGCCGGCACCGCGGCGGCCTGCAGGGCCGCCACCGAGTTCGGGTCGAACAGGTTGAACGGGTTGAACGGCATGCAGCCGGCCGCGCCCGAATCGCACACCACCTTGCCGGTAGCAGGATCCAGGTGCGACGGACCCAGGTCCGCGTTGATCTTCTCCTGGTTGGGCAGGCCGCGGGTGATGGTCTGCTGCGAGAAGTGGCCGTAGCTCATGCCCACGTCCCAGTTCCAGTCGTGGTTCAGCAGGTTGAAGTCACCCTTGAAACCGGTGTGGATCTGGTCGGTGGTGGTGCCGAAGTTGGCCGAGCGGTTGCCGGCGGAGACCAGGCGCGCGCGGTAGTCCAGACCGGCCCCCGAATACTCCTGGCCGAACGGGTTGTAGTACGCATCCTTGGAGATCACCGCACCGTAGATCGAGCCCAGCAGCGCCGGGGCCAGCTGGAAGCCGGAGCTGGTCTTGTTGTGGTACGCGTCCATGTAGGTCTGGACGTGGTCACCGAGGTTGTAGGTACCCTTCAGCCACAGACTGGTGCGCTCCTGCGGGGTCTGGATCAGGTTGACCGTCGCGTAGTTGTACTTGTCGGCGTTGGTGAAGCAGTGGTAGTCGGTGGCGATGTTCTGGCCGCTGGCACCCGGGTTCAGTGCCACGTTCTTGCAGTTGTACTGCCCCGGGCCGGTGCCCCGATACTGGCTCGGCAACTGGACGCGGCCGTAGGCCGGGAAGCTGGAACCGCCGACGTAGCTGTAGATCGGGGTCTGGCTGCTGCCGTAGATCGACACCGCGTTCTTGGAGAAGTCGCGGTTCTTGGCCAGCACGGCTTCGGTCTTGTTGTAGTCGACGCCGCCCATGATGCTGCCCTTGTCGGACGTCTGGCCGAACGTGAAGGTGTAACCCTTCGAGCGACCGTCCGCATGGCCGGACTGACCGTAGTTCACCGTGAACTGGGCGCCCTGGTAGTCCTTCTTCAGGATGAAGTTGACCACGCCGCCGATCGCGTCGGAGCCGTACACCGAGGAGGCGCCATCGGTCAGCACTTCGATGCGCTCGATCATGTCGGCCGGGATCGAGTTCGGATCGCCGTTGATGATGCGCTTGCCGTCGATCAGGATCAGGGTGCGCTGGGCGCCGAGGCCACGCAGGCCGATCGAGGAGCCGCCGGTGCCGCCGCTGTTGTTGACCTGCGGGTTGATGTTGCCGCCGGTCACCGCCGGCAGCTGCTGCACGATGTCGCCCAGCGTCAGTTTGCCGGTGGCCTTGATCTGCGCGGCATCGATGGTCACGACCGGGTTGGACGTTTCCAGGTCCACGCGGCGGATGTGCGAGCCGGTGACCACCACCGTCTGCAGTGTCTGCGCCTTCTCCTGGCTGGGTTTGGTGGTCGTGTCCTGACTGCCCGTGTCCTGGGCGAAGACCGTGCCCGAGGCACCGACCGCGATGACAGCACCCAGCGAAAGCGCGAGGCGGACTGCCGAAGAAAGTTTTGTGACCCCAAGTTTCATTTAAGACACCCTCCAGTTAATTATTGTCATGGGTCAGAACCCGACTTGAATTCTGCCCAGAAGCACAATCCAGCCTGTTGTCAGACCCGTGGACTTCAGACTCACGAACCCCAAACCGGGCCGATACTAACAGGCAGATAACACTTGTGTGAACCCATATCAAACGCACACCCTGTCCGGGTGGCCCAATGACTGTTCTGCGCGTCCTGCGGTTTGGTCGATCATTCGCCCACGCTGCCGGCCCTCCGACGGCTACTTTATTACTTTGCGTTTACATATTGTCAACATTCTCAATACGAAACTTTTTGCACTTCGGCACGCAACCACCCCTCGGACGCCCACCACCGCCAGCGGCGGCTGTCCGTGGCAAGGGGACGCCGAGGGCGGTGTCCGAAGCTGGTCGGTTGCCCTGACGGCAGAATCCGACACGGCAGCCCCCGGCAACCGTCCCTGATGGCACAACAACCCCGCAGCGTGATGCCGGGTTCGGGCCGAGCGCCCCGTTGCCGCATCCGCGAGGCTCAGTCCGTCTCGACATCCGCCTCGAAGCGCAGGTGCTTCACGCTGCGCCCGTTGCGGCGCACCAGCTTGAGCGCCTCGATGCCGATCTTGATGTGCGCCTCGACGAATCGCGAGGTGATGGTGCGGTCGCTCGCTTCGGTCTTCACGCCTTCCGGGATCATCGGCTGGTCGGACACCAGCAGCAGGGCGCCGCAGGGAATCCGGTTGGCGAAGCCGGCGGCGAAGATGGTCGCGGTTTCCATGTCCACCGCCATGCAGCGGGTGCGCCGCAGGTAGGCCTTGAAGGTGTCGTCGTGTTCCCACACGCGCCGGTTGGTGGTGTACACGGTGCCGGTCCAGTAGTCGTGGCCGAGGTCGCGGATCATGGTGGAAACCGCGCGCTGCAGCTGGAACGCCGGCAGCGCCGGCACTTCCGGCGGCAGGTAGTCGTTGCTGGTGCCCTCGCCGCGGATCGCGGCGATCGGCAGCACCAGGTCGCCCAGCTGGTTCTTCTTCTTCACGCCGCCGCACTTGCCCAGGAACAGCGCGGCCTTCGGCGCGATCGCGCCGAGCAGATCCATCATGGTGGCCGCGTTGGGGCTGCCCATGCCGAAGTTGATCAGGGTGATGCCGTCGGCGGTGGCGTTCGGCATCGGCCGGTCGCGGCCCTGCACGTCCACCCCGTGCCACTGCGCGAACAGCTCCACGTAATGACCGAAGTTGGTCAGCAGAATGTGTTCGCCGAATTGCTCCAGCGCCGTGCCGGTGTAGCGCGGCAGCCAGTTCGAGACGATTTCCTGTTTGCTTTTCATCAGAGCTCTTGCCCGAATCGCGTTGCCGGCGACGCCACGCCGGCGGGATGCCAGATCAGTGGCGCCATCTTAGGGCCTGTTCGTCCACGCCCGGCGATCATGCCGACGCGCCGGCTTGCCGCCGTGCGGATGCCTCGTCGCCCCCGGCTTGCGGCCGCCGCCGTGCGACCATCGGACAAATGCCCGATCACGGCCAGCATGCTATGTTCCTCCTGCCATTGATGATCGGGGGGTCACGTGATGAGGATGGGCCTGGCAATCGATGCATCCTGCGATCTGTCGCAGGAGTTTCTGCAGAAGCACCGTATCGCGATCATGCCGATCACCGTGCGGGTGGACAGCGAGGTCTTCATGGACGACCGCAAGCCGGCCGAGATCCAGCGCTTCATCGATCGCCGCCTGGGCAGCCGCAGCCACTCGGCGGAAACCGAGCCTTGCCCGGTGGAAGAGGTGCAGAAGCTGTTCCTCGAGAAGCTGGTACTGGAACAGGACTGCGTGTTCTGCCTGACCATCACCGCCACCCGCAGCCCGATCAACGAGCACGTCAACAAGGCCAGCTTCGCGATCCTGAAGAACTACCGCCAGGTGCGCGAGAAGGCCGGCGTACCCGGACCGTTCATGATGCGCGTGGTGGACACCGGCAACGTCTTCACCGGCGCCGCCCCGGCCGTTTACGAAGCGGCCCGACTGATCGCCGCCAACGAGTCGCCGTCGACGATCCGCGAACGCCTGGTGCACATCGCCAGCCACAGCTACGGCTACATGCTGCCGCGCGACCTGATCCACCTGCGCAACCGCATCAAGAAGCGCGGCGACCGCAGCGTCAGCCTGCTCAGCGCGGTGGTCGGCACCGCGCTGGACATCAAGCCCATCCTGCGCTGCTTCCGCGGCGAGACCAGCCCGGTCGGCAAGGTGCGCGGTTTCGACCAGGGCGCGGAGGCGCTGTTCGGCTACGTGACGCGGCGGGTGCGCGCCGGCCTGATGGTGCCGGTGGTCTGCGTCAGCTACGGCGGCGACCTGGAGGTGCTGCCCCACTTGCCGGGCTACATCGAGCTGCGCCAGGCCTGTGCGGAATGCGGCGTCGAGCTGATGGAGGCGCCGATGAGCATCACCGGCATGGTCAACGTGGGCGAAGGCGCGGTGACCGTCGGCTTCGCCGCCGAGGAACACGAGGCGGAGTTCTGAGGCCGCCGCTCAGAAGCCGTAGTTCAGGAACCCGCCGTCCACCGCCAGCACCTGGCCGGTGACGTAGCTGGCCGCCGGCAGGCACAGGAAGGCGATCGCGGCGGCCACCTCCTCCGGCTCGCCGATGCGCTTCAGCGGCGTGCGCTCGAGCACCTCGTCCAGATAGTCGGCGTCGGCCAGCGCCGGGTCGGTGCGCTGGGTGCGGATGTACCACGGCGCCACCGCGTTGACGCGGATGCCGTCCACCGCCCACTCGGCGGCCAGGTTGCGGGTGAGCTGGTGCAGCGCCGCCTTGCTCATGCCGTAGGGCGCACCGGTGCGCACGTGGGTGATGCCGGAGACCGAGCCCACGTTGACGATCGCCGCATTCGCGTGCTGCACCAGCTGAGGGTGCGCCAACCGGCACATCTCGAAGGCGGAGAACAGGTTCTGCTCGAAGATCGCGCGGTAGTCGTCCTCGCGATAGTCCAGCGTGGCGCCGGGCTGGTTGCCGCCGGCGTTGTTGACCAGCAGCGACACCGGCGCGCCGAGGTCGGCGATCCAGTCGAACACCGCCAGGCGTTCCTCCGCCTCGGCCAGGTCCGCGCCGAACGCCAGCACCTCGACGTCGGCGAATTCGTCGGCCAGCTCCACCCGCACCTGCTCGAGGTAATCCTCGTCGCGCGCCACCAGCAGCAAGTCGGCACCAAGCCCGGCCAGCTCGCGCGCGGTGGCGTAGCCGATGCCCTTGCTGGCGCCGGTGACCAGGGCGGTGTGGCCGTGCAGTTGCCAGGCGTCGAGGCGGCTGTTCATGGCCACAGCTTAAAGCGCCCGGGCAATGCCTTGCCAGCGGCCGGGCGCGGCGGGACACTCGGCGCATCGACCACGCGCGAGAACCGCCATGAAGCCGCTGCCGCTCCTGCTCTGCGTCCTTGCCCTCGGCGCCTGTTCCAGCAAGCCGCCGGAACCCCAGGCCAAGCCGGCGGCGGCCGACACCGCCACGCCGTTCGACGCGCTGAAGGCGGACGAGCAGCGCGCCAAGGACGTGCAGAAGACGGTCGACAAGCAGGCCGAGGAACAGCGCAAGCAGATCGAGGCGCAGGAGCAGTAGGGGCTACCGCCTCAGCGCGGGCTGCACAGGCAGTCCGCGTAGATGTTAGGCGTGCCGGCCTTCGCGTTGCGCAACAGCTGCAGCTCCGGCGCCAGCGCGGGCAGCTGGGCGAACCAGGCCGGCAGGCGCACGCCCCACGACTGCAGCAGGTGCACGCCGGCGCCCTGGTTGAGGCCGATCAGGAAACGCTCGAAGCCGCCCAGCGGCGCCTCCACGTAACGCACCGGATAGCCCTTGCCCAGTCTGGCCACGCTGGCCGCCTCGGCGACGGCAGCCTGCAGCCCGCCGAGCTGGTCGACCAGGCCGCGCTCGAGCGCCTGCTGGCCGGTCCACACGCGGCCCTGCGCGATCGCGTCGATCGCCTCGTAGCTCTTGCCGCGCGCCTTCGCCACGTTGCCGACGAAGTCGCGATAACCCTTGTCGATGATCGCCTGGATCACCGTGCCGACCTTCGGATCGAGCGGACGGCTGATGTCGAACGCGCCGGCCATCGGCCCGGTGCCGACGCCGTCGCTCTGAACTCCGAGCTTGGCCAGCGTGTTCGGCACCGTGTAGTACATGCCGAAGATGCCGATCGAGCCGGTGATGGTGTTCGGTTCGGCGTAGATGCGGTTCGCATTCATCGCGATCCAGTAGCCGCCGCTGGCCGCCACGTCGCCCATCGACACCACTACCGGGATGCCCGCGCTGCGGGTCAGCTCGATCTCGCGGCGGATCTGCTCGGCCGCATACACTTCGCCGCCGGGCGAGTTCACCCGCAGCACCAGCGCCTTGGTCTTGCGGTCCTCGCGTGCGCTGCGGATCAGCGCCGCGGTGGATTCGCCGCCGACCGAACCGGCCGCGCGCTTGCCGCCGGCGATCTCGCCCTCGGCCACCACGATCGCCACGCCGGGCGCGAACGCATTGACGGCATGCGGCACGCCGGCCGCGTAACGGGCGAACTCGACCTGGCGGAAACTGTGGCCTTTGCGGTCGGCCGGGATGCCTTCCTTGCGCATCATCGCGATCAGCTCGGCGCGGGTGGCCAGGCCGTCGACCAGGTGCTGGTCCAGTGCCAGCCGGGCCAGGTTGCCCTGGGTGCTGGCGATGTGCTGCGGCAGGTTGTCGATGTCGTCGCGCAGCGTCGCCGGGTCCAGCTTGCGCATGGCCGCCACCTCGACGAGGTAGCCGTCCCACAGGCCGCCCATCCAGTAGCTGTCGGCCTGCTTGGCCTCGGCCGAGGCGTGATCGAGGATGTACGGCTCGGCCGCGCTCTTGAACTCGCCGACGCGGAACAGGTGCACGTCGACGCCGAGCTTGTCCAGCAGATCCTTGTAGAACAGCCGGTAGTTGGCCAGCCCGGTGATCATCACGCCACCCTGCGGATCGACCAGCAAGCGGTCGGCATGCGCGGCCAGGTAGTACTGGCCCTGGTCCAGGTTCACCGCCCACGCCACCACCGGCTTGCCCGCCGCGCGGAAGCGGTCCAGCGCCGCGCCGACCTCGCGCAGCGCGGCAAAGCCGCCGCCCTGCAGCTCGTCCGGCAGCAGCAGGATGCGGCTGATCCGGTGGTCCGTCGCCGCCGCGTCGATCGCGCCGACCAGGTCGCGCAGCTGCACCTGCTTCGGCTGCTCGCCGGACAGGCCGGCCAGCGCGCGCTGCAGCGGATCGATGCTGTACTGCTCGACCAGCTGCCCCTGCGGCCGGATCACCAGCACGCTGTCGTCCTGCACCGCGCGTTCCATCCGGCTGCCGGCCACGCCGGCGGTCACCAGCAACAGCAACACGAACAGCACGCCGAAGAACACCAGGTTGATGATCACCAGCCGCAGCAGGTTGATGCCGCGCCCGAGCGTGCGCAGGAAGGCCCAGAAACCGTGGCGGCGGGGCGGTGGCGGCGGTGGCAGCGTCATGTGGGTATCCGGATATCGTCGGGGCAAGCGTAGCCGGTCAGGCCGGCGCGGTCATTGGCAGGTGACGGCGCCAGCGCTGTTTCCACGCGCTGCGCCAGAAGCGGGTGAACAGCATCGCGGCGGCCACCGACAGGCCGGCGATCAGGCCGATCCACATGCCGCGCGCACCCATGCCGTGGTGGAAGGCCAGCCACCAGCCCGTCGGCATGCCAACGATCCAGTACGCGAACAGGGTAATCGCCATCGGCACGCGGGTGTCCTTGAGGCCGCGCAACGCCCCGTTGGCGGCGACCTGGACGCCGTCGGAAAACTGGAACAGCCCGGCCAGCATGATCAGCTGCGCGGCCAGCGCGATCACCTTCGGCTCGTGCGTGTACAACGACGCGATGAAGTGCGGCAGGCCCAGCATCAGGCCGGCCGAGAAGATTTGCGTGACCAGGGTCAGGCCGATCCCGCAGAAGCCGGCGTAGCGCACGCCGCGCTCGTCGCCGCGGCCCACCGCGTTGCCCACGCGCACGGTGATCGCCATCGCCAGGCCGAGCGGGATCATGAAGAACAGCGAGGCGATGTTGATCGCCACCTGGTGGCTGGCGATCACGTCCTCGCCCAGCGTGGCGATGATCAGTGCGGTGGCCACGAACAGCCCGGCCTCGGCCAGCAGGGTCACTGCCATCGGCAGGCCGATATGCACCAGCTGGCCGATCCGGCGCAGGTCCGGCCACTGGAAACGATCGAACAGGCCCAGCCCGCGATAGTTGCGCCGCAAGATCACGTAGACGCCGAACGCCAGCAGCTCCAGCCACAGCACGATCGCGGTGGCCACGCCGCAGCCGTGCGCGCCCTGCGGCGGGATGCCCAGCTTGCCGAACATCAGCACGTAGCCCAGCGGCACCAGCAAGACCAGCCCGCCGAGGCTGAAGTACATCGACGGCCGGGTCAGCGACAGGCCTTCGGACAGGCCGCGCAGCGCGAAGTAGCAGGTCAGTGCCGGCGCCCCCCAGCTGATCGCCAGCAGGAAGCGCTGCACGTCGTGGCGCAGGCTCGCGGTCACCCCGATCAGCTCGATCAGCGGCCCGGCGTGGCGCACCGCGAACCACAGCAGCGCGCCCATGCCCAGCGCCAGCCACAGCGCCTGCTGGAACACCGTGCCGACCTCGCCGCGGCGCCCGGCGCCGTCCAGCTGCGCCACCGACGGCGGCACCGCCATCATCATGCCGATGCCGCAGACGATCGCCAGCGACCAGATGCTGGCGCCCACCGCCACCGCGCCGAGCACGTGCGCGCTGACGTGGCCGGCCAGCACCGCGTCGATCACGTTGCTGCCGACCGCGGCCAGCTGCGCGGCGATCAGCGGCAGCGCGAGGCGCACGGTGGCGCGCACCTCGTGCAGCAGATGGGCGCGTTCGGGACGCAAAGATTTCATGGGCACAGCGGACTCCAGGGCCGGCCATTCTACCTGAGCCATTCGTCACGCCCGCCGAGCCGCCGCCGTGTGCGAAGATCGCCCGCTGCACCGGACGGGAACCGCGATGAAGCAGCTGACCAGCTACGAAGGCCTGCACTGCGCCAACTGCGGCGCGACCATGCAAGGCGAGTTCTGCCACCAGTGCGGCCAGTCGATCCACAGCGTGCTAAAGCCGATGCACCACATGGTCGAGGAAACCGTCGAGACGGTGCTGCACATCGATGGCCGCATCGTGCACACGCTGCCGCCGCTGCTGCTGAAGCCCGGCTTCCTCACCCTGGAATACTTCGCCGGCCGGCGGGTGCGCTACATCGCGCCGTTCCGGCTGATGTTCGTGCTGTGCCTGCTGTCGTTTTTCGTATTCCACCTGGCGATCGACCAGGTCGCCGACAAGATCCCCGCGAACGGCCATCCCCTGGTGAGCGTGGACAGCCGGGCGATCGAGACCGCGGCCAGCCCCGCCGAGGTGCGCAAGGCGCTGCAGGACGAACTGGATGGTCTGCAGCGCGCCCGGGACACCGGCGTGCTGCCGCCGAACGTGCTGGAGCAGGCGCGCGTCGGCGAGCAGGAACTGCGTCAGGCAGCCAATCGGCGCCTTGCCGCACTCGGCGCGGCGCCCATGCCGGTAGCCTCGCTTGCCTCGCCGCCAGCATCCACGGTGGTGAAGGCCAGCAGCGACACCAAGCCGCGCGACGCTGCACGCAAGGCGTTCGAGAATGAATCGAAATCGGTCCGGATCGCCTGGCTGCCGGACGTGGCCAACGCGCGCCTGACCGCGCTGGGCCGCCAGTTCCAAAAGAACTGGCACGCCTTCAAGCATGGCGATCCGGCGGCCAGCGCCGAAGCGAAGCAGCGCATGATCAACGGCGTCTTCGGCGCACTGCCGCCGACCATGTTCGTGCTGATCCCGGCCTTTGCCATCCTGCTGAAACTGTTCTACGTATTCCGCCGGCGGCTGTACATGGAGCACCTGATCGTGGCCCTGCACAGCCACGCTTTCATGTTCCTCAGCCTGTTGCTGATCACTCTCGTCGGCATGCTGTCGACCTGGCTGCGACCGCATGCGGCGTGGACCGGCTACGCGCTGGGCTGGCTGCAGGCCGCGCTGATCCTGTGGATTCCCGCTTATCTGCTGATCATGCAGAAGCGGATCTACCGCCAGGGCTGGCCGATGACCTTGCTGAAATTCTGGTTCGTCGGCTGGTGCTACGTCTGGCTGCTGATGTTTGCCCTATTGGTCGCTTTAGTGCTTGGTGTGGCCCACTGAGGCCGTTTCGCGGCTCCTGGCGCAGCGGGTTTTGCACAGCGTCACGGGCCTGTCAAGGCAGCCGGGGACGGTGCGTCAATTGTGTGAACCGTGACTGATCGGCATTTGCAGACCATTGACTGACAAGGACATTTTTACGTGACCAAAACCTCGTCAGAGTGTCAGAAAAGGCTTCACGGTGCGCTTTGAAGCACCCCTTCCCCGCTGCATCCACAGACTTATCCACAGCTATTGTGGATAAGCACAAAAACTCCCCGGGGATAGTCACTTACCCATGACTCCTCGATAACCGGGCAGCAAGTTCGCGCAACTTGGCCGATCTGATCCACCTGCCATCGCAGCCATCAAAAACGCGGCCCGCGTGGAGGCGGCCGTTACACTGGCCTGCCACGAGGTAACCCATGCCTGCCGTTCTTCGCGTCGCCCTGCCGGTCCCTCTGCCAGGCCTGTTCGACTACCTGCCGCCGACGGTGGGCGCGGCCTGCGTGGGCAGCCGGGTGCTGGTGCCGTTCGGTCGCCACAAGCTGGTCGGCATGGTGGTGGCGATCGACGCCGAGGCGGCAGTCGGCAGCAGCCGGCTGAAGCAGGTACTGCGCCTGCTCGACGACGGCGCGCTGCTCGACCCCGAGCTGATGCAGACCCTGGCCTGGGCCGCCGACTACTGGCTGGGTGCGCCGGGCGAGGCCTACGCCAATGCCTTGCCGCTGGCCCTGCGCGAGGCGAAGCCGCTGCCGCCGATCGGCGACGAATACTGGTCGCTCAGCGGCGCCGGCCGCAGCGCGCATGATGCCGGCAGCCGCCGCGGCGGCAGCAAGGCCTTACTGGGTTTGCTGGCTGCCGGCGCATTGAGTGCGCAGGACTTGAGCGAGCGCCAGCCGGGCTGGCGCGAAGCGGCGCGCCGACTGGCCGCGGCCGGCCTGCTCGAACGGAGCGAACGGCCGCCGCCCGATCGCTCGTCGCCGCCCTCGCTGGCGCCGCAACTCAGCGACGAACAGCAGCAGGCGGTGGTCACCGTCGGCGCCAGCCTCGGCCAGTACCAGCCGTTCCTGCTCGATGGCGTCACCGGCAGCGGCAAGACCGAGGTCTACCTGGCGCTGATCGAACAGGTGCTGGCGCAAGGCAGGCAGGCGCTGCTGCTGGTGCCGGAGATCGGGCTTGCCCCGCAGACCGTGCGGCGCCTGCGCGAGCGGCTCGGGGTGATCGTCGAGGTGCTGCACTCGAACCTGTCCGAAGGCGATCGCGCGCGCGCCTGGCTGCGCGCCCGCGCCGGCAGCGCGCGGGTGATCCTGGGCACCCGCTCGGCGGTGTTCACGCCGCTGCCGCAAGCCGGCCTGATCATCGTCGACGAGGAACACGACAGCGCCTACAAACAGCAGGAAGGCTTCCGCTACCACGCCCGCGACCTGGCCCTGGTGCGCGCCCGCGCGCTCGGCGTGCCGGTACTACTGGGCTCGGGCACGCCGTCGCTGGAATCGCTGGCGAATGCCGAGGCCGGCCGCTACCGCACCCTGCATCTGCGCGCGCGCCCCGGCGCGATCCGGCCACCGCAGGTGCAGATCATCGACATGCGCGCACAGCGGCTGGAGCACGGCATGTCGCCGGCGCTGCTCGGCGCGGTGGCCGATACGGTGGCACGCGGCGAACAGGCGCTGGTGTTCCGCAACCGCCGCGGCTACGCGCCGGTGCTGCTGTGCCATGCCTGCGGCTGGCATGCCGGCTGCCCGCGCTGCGACCGGCCGCTGACCCTGCACGCGGGTCGGCGCCAGCTGATCTGCCATCACTGCGACTATCGCCAGCGCGTTCCCGCCGCCTGCCCGACTTGCGGCGCCGGCGACCTGAAGCCGCAGGGCCAGGGCACCGAGCGGCTGGAGGAAGCGCTGCTCGCGCAGTTCCCGCAGGTGCCGGTGCTGCGCGTCGATCGCGAAACCACCCGCCGCCGCGACGCGTTCGAACAACTGCTGGCCACGCTCCGGGACGACCAGCCGGCGATCCTGGTCGGCACGCAGATGCTGGCCAAGGGCCACGACCTGCCCAACCTCACCCTGGTCGCCATCGTCGGCGTGGACGAAGGCCTGCACAGCATCGACTTCCGCGCCGGTGAACGGCTGGCGCAACTGGTGGTGCAGGTGGCCGGCCGCGCCGGCCGCGCGCGCAAGCCAGGCCGCGTGGTACTGCAGACGCACCAGCCGGAACATCCGCTGCTGCGCAGCCTGCTGGCGCACGGTTATGCCGCCGCAGCGCGCGAGCTGCTGGCCGAGCGCCGACTGATCCAGCTGCCGCCGTACAGCTACCAGGTGCTGCTGCGTGCCGAGGCACCGCAGCGCGAACAGGTCGATGCGTTCCTCGCCGCGGCACACGCCGCGCTGCCGGTCAACGCGCAGTTGCAGATCGCCGGGCCGATGTCCGCGCCGATGCCGTTGCGTGCGGGCCGGCATCGCGGCCAGCTGCTGCTGGAGGCGGCCAGCCGTCGCACCCTGCACGGCATGCTGCGCTCATGGCAGCTGGCGCTGATCGCGCTGCCGTCGGCACGGAAGGTACGCTGGTCGCTGGATGTCGATCCGATCGATCTGTACTGAACTGGCTTGACAGGAGCGCGCTCAGCCCGCGTCCGGTTTCAGCGAACCCGGCTTGACCAGCCAGCGCACCGCCAGCATGCCCAATTCGTAGAGCAGGCACATCGGCACCGCCAGCATGATCATCGAGGTGATGTCCGGCGGGGTGATGAAGGCGGCGATCGCGAACGCGCCGACGATGGCATAGCGCCGGCTGCTGCGCAGCTTGTCCAGGTCGACGACGCCCACCGCGGCGAGGATCACCACCGCCACCGGCACCTCGAAGCACAGCCCGAACGCGAAGAACATCAGCATCACGAAATCGAGGTAGTGGGTGATGTCGGTCATCATCTCCACCCCCTGCGGCGTGATCGCGGTGAGGAAGCGGAACGCCGCCGGCAGCACCAGGAAATAGGCGAACGCGCAGCCCAGGTAGAACAGCACCAGTGCCGCGGCGAGCAGCGGCCGCGCCAGGCGTTTCTCGTGCTTGTACAGGCCGGGGCTGACGAAGGCCCACAGCTGGTACAGGATCATCGGCATGCTGATGAACAGCGCCGCGTAGAAGGCCAGCTTCAGCGGGGTGACGAACGGGCTGGCCACCTCGGTGGCGATCAGGTGCGCACCCTGGGGCAGCCGCGCCACCAGCGGCGCGGCCAGTTCCGTGTACAGGCGGTTGGCGAACGGCACCAGCGCCAGCAGCACCACCAGCACGGTGGCGCTGGCCTTGAGCAGGCGCGAGCGCAGTTCCAGCAGGTGGGAGAACAGGCCCTGTTGCAGGTCGACCTCGGGTTCAGGCGTGGCCATGTGGCGACTCCCGGGGCCCCGGCGCCGCCACGGCGGTATCGGCGAACAGGTCGCCGGTGGCGCGGTCCGGTTCCGCTGCCGCGGTCGCCGCCGGCGCGGCGGCGGAACCGGCGATCGCGGCGGACGGCTCGCCTGTCGCCGCCGCGTCAACCGGTGACGCGGCGTTCTGCAGGTCGCGCACCTGGGCCAGCGTGGCGTCCAGTTCGCCTTGCGCCGCTTCCGCCTTCGCCGCGGCCTCGCGCGCAGCGCGCTTGATTTCCTCGATCTGCAGCTCGCGCTCCACCTCGGCGCGCACGTCGTCCCAGCCGCTGCGCATGCGCCGCAGCAGGGCGCCGGCGGTGCGCGCGGCGCCCGGCAGCTTCTCCGGGCCGAGCACGATCAGCGCGATGAGCGCGAGCAGCACCAGCTTGCCGAAGCTGATCTCGATCATCGCCGCAACCTGCCCGTCGCCCGCGGCTTACTTCGCGTCGCTGGAGTCGCGCTGACTCTGCGTCGTGGTGTCGGCAGGGCTCGCCGGCGGATCGGCGCGCAGACGCTCCGCTTCCTTGCGCTTGGCCTCGTCCTCGTCGCCATTGAGGCCCTTCTTGAAATCCCGCATGGCGTTGCCGAGGTCGGAGCCGATGTTGCGCAGCTTGCCGGTGCCGAAGATCACCACCACCACCACCAGCAGGATTATCAGATGCCAGATGCTCATGAATTACCTCGAAAACGGACGAAGCCGGAAACCCGTCGCGCCGCGCGCGCCGGCCTTTCCGTATCAGCGTGAAGTGTACTCTTCGAGCCGGTCGCGAAAGTCGACCACCGGCGTCGGCACGTTGCTGACGCCACCCTCGAAGATGCGCCGCGGCGTGATGCCGGCGCCGTACACCGCAGCGTTCGCATCATAGTCGATGCGCAGGACCGATCCATCCAGCGCCACGCCGGCGAACAGGCCGCGGCTGCGCGAGTAGGAATAGATCTCGGCCTTCATCTGCGCGTCGGTGGAGGCACTGGCGGTGCGCCCGACCGGGCCGGCCGCGGCGGAGGCGTCGGCGCCGAGGGTGAACTTGCCGTTGACGATCGAATCCACGCCGCGCTGGGTGCGGAACACCAGGATCACGTCAGTCGAGGACACGCCGGCCTGGAAGCCCACGCTGCCGCCGGTCATGGTGATGAAACTGGGATTGGACCAGGTGCCGTTCGGGCTCTTCACCGAGATCAGGCCCTCGCCGCGACGGCCGCCGAAGATGAAGCCGGCCTTGATCATGTCCGGGATCACCGCGATCGCGCGGGCGTTCTGCAGCAGGTCCTTCGGGATCGCCTTGTCCGGCGCCTGCATGATGTCGTTCATCACGCGCACGGCGTTGGTGGCGCGCACCAGCGGCGGATCCTCGGCATGCACGGCCATCGCCGGCAACAGCAGGGCCAGGCTGGTCAGCAGCAGACGTTGCAGCGATGTCTTCAACATGGGGCAGCTCCACTCGGGTTCGGGGGATAGGCGCGGCGCCACGCGGTGCGCCGGGCTTGTGGCAGACTGCACGGTTCCAGCAGCCACGACTGTCACGATGCCACGCAGCAACCACTATACCGGCGTTGCCGACGATTCCGACGCGCCGGCCGTTCAGCCCGTTCAGGCTGGCGTGCTGCTGGTCAACCTGGGCACGCCGACCGCGCCGACCGCGCAAGCGGTGCGCCCGTACCTGGCCGAGTTCCTCGGCGATCCGCGGGTGATCGACTACCCGCGCTGGCTGTGGTGGCTGATCCTGCATGGGGTGATTCTGCGTGTGCGGCCGAAACGTTCCGCGCACGCCTACGCGCGCATCTGGGACGAACGCGGCTCGCCGCTGCGCTACGGCAGCGAGGCGCTGGCCGCGGCGCTGCAGGCCGAGTTCGACCGCCGGCGCCCCGGCACGCTGCGGGTGGCGCTGGCGATGCGCTACGGCGAGCCGTCGGTGGCACAGACGATCGAACGGCTGCAGCGCGAGGGCGTGCGCCGGCTGCTGGTGCTGCCGCTGTACCCGCAGTATTCGGCCACCTCGACCGGCTCGGTGATCGACGCGGTGGCCGATGCCTGCAAGCAACGGCGCTGGCCGCCCGAGCTGCGCTTCGTCAACGACTACCACGACGAGCCCGGCCACATCGAGGCGCTGGCCGCCGGCATCGAACGCTGGTGGGCGGCGCACGGCCGCGGCGAGAAACTGCTGCTGTCGTTCCACGGCATCCCCGAGCGCTACGTGCGACTCGGCGATCCCTACGCGGAACAATGCCGGCGCACCGCGCAACTGCTGCACGAGCGGCTGCGGCTGGGCGAGAGCGAGCTGATCGTCAGCTTCCAGTCGCGGGTGGGCCGCGAGCGCTGGCTGCAGCCATACACCGACGCCACCGTGCGCCGGCTGGCCGCCGACGGCGTGAAGAGGCTCGACGTGGCCTGCCCCGGCTTCGCGGTGGACTGCCTGGAGACGCTGGAGGAGATCGCGATGCAGAACCGCGACTTCTTCACCGCCGCCGGCGGCGAGTCGCTGCGCTACATCCCCGCGCTGAACGACAGCGCCGAACAGGTGGCCAGCCTCGCCGCGCTGGTGCGCCGGCACCTCGGCGGCTGGCCGGAAGCCGCCGCGTGAGCGCATCGGTCGAGCGCCGCATCGCGCTGCCCCACCTGACGCTGGCCGCGCAAATCTGGGGCGAAGACAGCCTGCCGCCACTGCTGGCGCTGCACGGCTGGCTCGACAACGCCGGCAGCTTCGCGCAGCTGGCGCCGCGGCTGGCCGCACGCTGGCAGGTGATCGCGCTGGACCTGCCCGGCCACGGCCATGCCGGCCATCTCGCCGCCGGTGCCGGCTACCACTACGTCGACCACGTGCAGGCCGTGCTGGCCGCCGCCGACGCACTCGGGCTGGAGCGCTACACCCTGCTCGGCCACTCGCTGGGCGCCGGCATCGCCAGCCTGGTCGCCACGGCGCGGCCCGAACGGATCGAGTGCCTGCTGCTGATCGAGGGCCTCGGCCCGCTCGGCGACGACGGCGCGCACACGCTGCAGCGCTTCCGCGACGCGCTGGCGCCGCGCGAGGGCAACGGCAAGCCGCTGCGCATCTTCCGCGATGTTGCCCACGCAGCCGCCGCACGCAGCATGGCCAGCGGCCTGCCCGCCGAACTGGCGCGGCCGATCGTCGAGCGTGGCCTGCTCGAAGCCGATGGCGGCTGGCGCTGGCGCAGCGACCCGCGGCTGACCCGCCCCAGCGCCGTGCGCCTGGCCGAAACGCAGGTGCACGCCCTGCTACGCGGCATCACGGCCCCCACCGCGATGCTGCTGGCGCGGCCCGCCACGGCTTACCTGCCCACGCCGATGATGCACTCGCGCGCTGCCTGCGTGGCGGACATCACCGTCAGCCACATGGAAGGCGGCCACCACCTGCATCTCGAACATCCGGCCGACGTCGCCGCGTGGATCGACGCGGCGACGTGACGCATGCGCCTCAGGGCTGCTTCAACCCCAGCACGTCGAGCCCCTGCTCGAAGCGGATGTCGACCGGGATATGCGCCTGGTCGAGCCGCTTCAGGTCGCCGGCCAGTTCGGCGTCGACGGCGCCCATGCGGTCGGTGAGCTGCCGGGCGGCGTCATAGTCGCCGTCGCCCTGGATGGTCAGCAGCTTGGCCGACAGCGCGTTCATCGCCGCGGTCATCTTGTCGAAGTCGACGCGGTAGCGGCCGGTCTTCTCATCGCGGCTGAACGCGCCCTGCTGCTTGAAGAAATTGAAGCGCACCATGTTCGCCTTGGCGTGCGCGTCGGACGCGCCGAAACGTACCGAGCGCAGGATGCCGGCGAGGAAGGTGACGTAGTTGTCCATCAGCTTCGACTTGTCCAGCTCGCCCTTGTCGGCCAGCTTCGTCACCATGTACAGGCCGAGGATGTCCGCCTTGCCTTCCTCGAAGCTGGAGGCTTGGTCCTTCAACGCCTTGCGCACGGTGCCCTTGCCGTCGAGTGTTTCCTTGATGCCGAGGCCGTGCGCCACCTCGTGGAACATGGTGTTCTGGAAGAACGCATCAAAGGTCAGGTTCTTCTGCTGGTCGTCGGCGATCAGTTCCTTCGCGATCGGCAGCATGATCTGGTCGAACTTCGCCTGCATCACGTTTTCCAGCTGCAGGCGGCGGGTGCCCTTCTTCAGCTGCACCTGCTCGTCGTTGGGCAGGTTGATCGCGATGGTCTTGGCGCCGACGTTGGCGTCGCCGCCGTAGTACACCGCGAAGTAGGCGTTGAGGTCGGCGTCGGAACCGGGCTTTTCCGCCTTGTACTTGTCGGCCACCGGCAGCTCGCGCTGCAGCTCGGGCAGGTATTTCGCGAAGCGCGCCAGCTTCTTGCTCCAGGCCTGGTCCTTGATCAGCACGTAGGATTCGTAGCTGGCCTTGTAGCCGTAGAGCTGGTCTTCATAGGTCTCGATCGGGCCGATCACGAGGTCGACCGGGTTGGTCTTCATGTCCATCCAGGCGAAATCGCTGGCCTGGTAGTCGTCGCTCTGCAGCGCGTCGGCGCGCAGCATGAGGTACTTGCGGAAGCCGGCATCCTTCGCCAGCTTCGCGGCGTGGCGCAGCAATCCGGCGGCCTTCGCCAGCTCGGGCTTGTACGCCTCGTGGTAGGGCACGCTGATCAGCTGGCCCTGCGCGTCGCGACGCAGCAGGGTGTACAGCGCGGTCTTGTCCTTGAGGGTGGACTTCTCGAACTCGGCCTTGCTCATGTCGGCCGGGTAGAACTGCGCGCCGGCCGGGCGCACGCCGATGCCGTCGACGAACGGCTTGTCGTTGTCCAGCCGGTCCCACGGGCCGTAGTTGATCCCGGCGAACTCGCGCGTGGCGGGGTCGGCGATCTTCGCCAGCAATGCATCCTTGTCGCCCCACGCCTGCTTCCAGTACAGCGCGTTCATGCTGTCGGCCGCCTCGACCAGCAGCGCGATCATCTTCTTCTGCCGCGCATCGAACTTCGACAGGTCGGCACTGAGTTTCACCGTGGCGTAGTCGGCCAGGCGCTGCTGCACGACGGCGCTGGTGCCGGCGTCGGCGGCCGACGTGGCGGGCGACGCGACGGCGGCGCTGGCGGTCGGCGCCGGCGCCAGCTCCTCCTTTGACACCGGCGCCGTGGCGGTGCTCCCCTGGTTCGAGGAACAGGCGGCCAGCGCCAACAGCAGGCACACGGGAAGCAGACGTCGGAGCATGGCGGTTCCTCGGCGAAGGGATCGCCCATGGTATCGCGCCGCACGTGCCGGCGGCGGTCGCGCCACGGATCGGGTGCGCCACGCCGCGGTGGCCGCGCTGGCCGGCGGACGCCGCCGAGCCAATGCACATGGCGCGCGGTCGCCATTCGGCTATCGTGCCCCTCCCCTTGCCTCGCCACGCCCATGGTCCCGTCGCCACCTCCCTCCGCACCACGCCACCGGGCCGCGCTGGCGTTCATCTACGTCACCGTGCTGCTGGACATGCTGGCGTTCGGCATCATCATCCCGGTGCTGCCGCACCTGATCGAGCAGCTGGCCGGCGGCGGCATCGCGAAGGCGGCGTGGTGGGTGGGCATCTTCAGCACGGTGTTCGCCATCGTGCAGTTCGGGTTCTCGCCGGTGCAGGGCGCGCTGTCGGACCGCTACGGTCGGCGGCCGGTGATCCTGATTTCCAACCTGGGCCTGGCGGTGGATTTCGTGGTGCTGGCGTTGGCGCCCACGCTGTGGCTGCTGTTCGCCGCGCGCATCCTGCTCGGCATGACCGCAGCCAGCTTCAGCACCGCCAATGCCTACGTCGCCGACGTGATCCCGAAGGAAAAGCGCGCCGCCGCATTCGGCATCCTCGGCAGCGCGTTCGGGCTGGGCTTCATCATCGGCCCCGGCGTGGGCGGCTTCCTCGGCGGCATCGCGCTGCGGCTGCCGTTCTGGGTGGCCGCCGGCCTGGCGCTGTGCAACTTCCTGTACGGCTGCTTCATCCTGCCCGAGTCGCTGCCGAAGGAGCGCCGCACGGCCCGGCTCGAACTGCACAGCGCGCACCCGTTCGGCTCCCTGAAACTGCTGCGCCGCTACCCGCAGGTGCTCGGCCTGGCGGTAGTGCTGTTCCTGGTCTACCTGGCGCACTACGTGCTGCAGACGGTGTTCGTGCTGTACGCGGATTACCGCTATGGCTGGGGCCCGCAGGCGGTCGGCTACGTGCTGATGCTGGTCGGCGCCTGCGACGGCTTCGTGCAGGCGGTGCTCACCGGCAGGCTCGCGCCGCGCTTCGGCGAACGCCGCGTGCTGCTGGCCGGCATGCTGTTCGGCGTGGGCGCGTTCCTGGTGATGGGCGTGGCCGACGTGGGCTGGGCGTTCCTGTTCGGGATTCCGTTGCTGGCGCTGTGGGGGCTGGCGATGCCGCCGATCCAGTCGATCATGACCCAGCAGGTCGACCCTTCCGAGCAGGGTCGGCTGCAGGGCGCGATCGGCAGCCTGGGCAGTTTCGCCGGCATCTTCGGGCCGTATCTGTTCGCCCAGGTGTTCGCGTTGTCGATCGCGCCGTCTTCGTCGGTGCACCTGCCCGGTGTAGCCTTCGTGCTTTCCGCCGCGCTGATGCTGGTCGGCATGCTGATCGCGGTTCGGGTGACGCGGCGGCCGCCGGTCGTCGTCCCTCCCGCCGAACCCACTCACCCACCACAGGAAGATCGTCCATGAGCATTTCGATGTACCAGGTCGCCGTTCCCGTCTGCGTCCGCGCCCTGGGCAATCTCGCCCACGTGCTGAAGAAGGGCGAGCAGCACGCCAGGTCGAAGAATGTCAGCGACGAGGTGCTGCTGCAGACCCGGCTGATCCCGGACATGCTGCCGCTGATCAAGCAGATCCAGATCGCCTGCGACATGGCGACCCGCGGCACCGCCCGCCTGGCCGGCGTGGAGCCGCAGAGCTTCGAGGACAACGAGACCACGCTGGAGCAGGCCTACAGCCGCATCGAGCGCTCGATCGCGTACATCAAGAGCTTCACGCCGGAACAGATCGACGGCAGCGAAACCCGTGCGATCCACCTGAAGATGCGCAACGGCGAGATGCACTTCGAAGGCCAGGCCTATCTGCTGCACTTCACCCTGCCGAACCTGTTCTTCCACTGCACTACCGCCTACGACATCCTGCGCGAGGCCGGCACCGACATCGGCAAAACCGACTTCATCGGCAACGCCTGACAAAGCGGCACGATGGGGGCCCGTGGGGGTCGCCATCGTGCCGGAATTGCCAAAGTGTGATGCACACCACATTCGACCGCCGCCCCGTGGCCTGCCTTCTGCTTGCAGGGAAGTGACACCTCCACCGTCCCCTCCCCCATTCCGAGCAAGCGTCATGGAACAGATCAAATGCATCATCGTCGGCGGCCCGCAGCATGGCCTGGTGCTCCGCCGCCCGTGGGACCGGCGCCGCCCGGCCCGGCTGTGCGTCATTGCCGCCGACGGTGAGCCGTGCATCGCCGCCGCCCGCCGGCACGACCGCAGCATGCGCCCGCACTACCTGCTGCTGCACCCGCGTGCCACCGGCGAACAGATCCTGACCATGCTGGCGGCCTGAACTGACGCATCGTGTCACCCCGGGGCCGCGCCGCGCAGGCGCCGGTGCCCGCCGGAAACCGGACACGATGTCGCAGGCCGGGCGCGCTTGTCGGCTGCGCACCGTCGCATCGACAATAGTCGGCCGGGCCCACGCCCACTCCAGCCGACCGACCGTTCCGGGCCTCCCATGCTGCGATTGACCGACCTCAGGCTGCCGCTCGACCACGGCGAGGCCGCGCTCACCGCCGCGATCCTCCGCCGGCTGGACATCGACGCCGCCGCCCTCACCGGCTGCACCATCGCCCGCCGCGGCTACGATGCGCGCAAGCGCGGCGCGATCATGCTGATCTACGCGCTGGACATCGACACCCCGCGCGAAGCCGAACTGCTCAAGCGTTTTGCCGACGACGCGCACGTGCAGCCCACGCCAGACACCAGCTACCACTTCGTGGCCAAGGCGCCGCCGCGGATCGAACACCGCCCGCTGGTGATCGGTTTCGGCCCGTGCGGCCTGTTCGCCGGCCTGATCCTGGCGCAGATGGGCTTTCGCCCGATCATTCTCGACCGCGGCAAGGCCGTGCGCGAGCGCACCAAGGACACCTGGGACCTGTGGCGCAAGCGCGAACTGCACCCGGAGTCGAACGTGCAGTTCGGCGAGGGCGGCGCCGGCACGTTCTCCGACGGCAAGCTGCACAGCCAGATCCGCGATCCGCAGCACCATGGCCGCAAGGTGCTGACCGAATTCGTCAAGGCCGGCGCGCCGGAGGAAATCCTCTACGTCAGCAAGCCGCATATCGGCACCTTCCGGCTGGTCTCGATGGTGGAGAACATGCGCGCCACGATCGAAGCGCTGGGCGGCGAGATCCGCTTCAGCCAGCGCGTGGACGACCTGCTGATCGACACCGACGCCGCCGGCGAACGCCACATCCGCGGCGTGACCCTGGCCAGCGGCGAACAGCTGCGCGCCGACCACGTGGTGCTGGCGCTCGGCCACAGCGCGCGCGACACCTTCGAGATGCTCCACGCGCGCGGCGTGTACCTGGAAGCCAAACCGTTCTCGATCGGCTTTCGCATCGAGCACCCGCAGTCGGTGATCGACCGCGCCCGTTTCGGCCCGCAGGCCGGCCACCCGATGCTGGGCGCGGCCGACTACAAGCTGGTGCACCACGGCAAGGGAAATCAGGGCCGACGCGGACGCTCGGTGTACAGCTTCTGCATGTGCCCCGGCGGCACCGTGGTGGCCGCCACGCCCGAACCGGGCCGGGTCGTCACCAACGGCATGAGCCAGTATTCGCGCAACGAGCGCAACGCGAACGCGGCGGTGGTGGTCGGCATCGAGCCGTCCGACTTCGCCGCCTACGATGACAGTGGCAGCCCGCTCGCCGGCATCGCCCTGCAGCGTGCGCTGGAAAGCCACGCCTACGTGCTCGGCGGCGAAAACTACAACGCCCCGGCGCAACGGGTCGGCGATTTCCTCGCCGGCCGTCCCTCGCGCGACTGCGGCGAGGTGCTGCCGTCGTACCAGCCGGGCGTGACCTTCGGCAGCCTCGACAGCGCGCTGCCCGACTATGCGATCGCCGCGATCCGCGAGGCGCTACCCGCGTTCGAGCGGCAGCTGCGCGGCTACGCCATGCCCGACGCCATCCTCACCGGCGTGGAGACGCGAACCTCCTCGCCCGTCCGCATCCAGCGCGACGACAGCCTGCAAAGCCTCAACACCCGCGGCCTGTACCCCGCCGGCGAAGGCGCCGGCTACGCCGGCGGGATCCTCTCCGCCGCCGTGGACGGCATCAAGGTGGCCGAGGCGGTGGCGCTGAGCATCGCCGGAAACTGAGACTCCGGCCGGCAATTGATTCGCCGCGTTGCGGCCATATTTCAAGCAGGTCCGCGCAGCCACGCTGTCCGCCTCACGAAAGGTATCCCGATGTCCACGCCCGTTCCGCTTCGCATCGACTTCGTCTCCGACGTGTCCTGCCCGTGGTGCGCGATCGGGCTGGCGTCCTTGCAGCAGGCGCTGGCGAAGCTGGAAGGCGAGGTCAGTGCGCAGATCCATTTCCAGCCGTTCGAGCTGAACCCGCAGATGGCGCTCGAGGGCGAGGATGCGACCGAACACCTGGTGCACAAGTACGGCAGCAGCGCCGAACAGATCGACGCGAACCGCGCGGCGATCCGCGAGCGCGGTGCGGCGCTCGGCTTCGCCTTCAACATGGACCGGCGCAGCCGCGTCTACAACACCTTCGACGCGCACCGGCTGCTGCACTGGGCCGGGCTGGAAGCGCGCCAGCTGGCGCTGAAGCGGATCCTGCTGCGCGCGTATTTCACCGACGGCGAGGACGTGAGTTCGCACGACACGCTGGCGCGGCTGGCCGTTGAAGCGGGGCTGGACGGCGAGCGGGCGCGGCAGTTGCTCGAAGGCAGCGAGTTTGCCGACGAGGTGCGCGCGCAGGAGCAGTTCTTCACCTCGCGCGGCATCCACTCGGTGCCGGCCACCATCGTCAATGGCCAGCACCTGATCTCCGGCGGGCAGCCGCCGGAGGCGTTCGAGCAGGCGTTGCGGCAGATCGTCGCCGCCGGCTAGGCAGGCTCGGCCGCGCCGCAACTGCGGCCCGGCTCACGCGTCGACCGCGCGCGACTCCCGCCACTGCGCGATCGGTGCCGGGCGGCCGAGCAGGTAGCCCTGGCCCATCTCGCAGCCCATCGCCATCAGCGCATCGCGCTGGGCCGGCGTCTCGATGCCCTCGGCGATCACCTGGATGTTCAGCGCGCGGGCCAGGGCCAGGATCGCCGCCACCACGGTGGTGCTGGAGGTGTTGGCGCCCTTGTCCAGCTCCTGCACGAAGGCGCGGTCGATCTTCAGGATGCGCAGCGGCAGCGAGTGCAGGTAGCTGAGCGAGGAATAGCCGGTACCGAAATCGTCCAGCGCCGCGCCGATGCCGATCGCGCGCAGGCGCTCCAGCGTGGCGCGCACGTGTTCGGGGTTGTCCAGCAGCGCGCCCTCGGTGACCTCCACCACCAGCCGCGACGGCGGCAGCCCGATGTGTTCCAGCAACTGGATCAGGCGGCGGTCGAAATGCGCGTGGCGCAGGTGCAGCGCCGACACGTTCACCGTCATGAAGCTGTCGTTGCGTTCGTGCTGCAGCAGCAGCCGGCAGCTGAGCTCGAACAGGTGCCAGTCGATCGTCTCGATCAGCCCGCTGTCCTCGGCGATCTTCAGGAAATCGCCCGGCCGCAACACGCCGCGTTGCGGGTGGTTCCAGCGCAGCAGCGCCTCGTAGCCGAGCGTGCGGTGGCTGCCATCGAGCGCGCAGATCGGCTGGAAGTACGGCTCGAACTGGCCATGCAGCAACGCCTGGCGCAGCTCGCCTTCCAGCGCGAGCACGTCGACCACGGTCTGCGCCAGCCGCTCGTCGAACAGCTCGTAGCGCTTGCGCCCCAGTTCCTTGGCCCGGTACAGCGCGATGTCGGCGTCGCGCAGCAGCTCGTCGGCCGCCGCGTAGTGGCCGTCGCCGATCGCGATACCCACGCTGGCGGTCACCTGCAGTTCCTTGCCGGCGACCGGCATCGGCGCGTCCAGCGCGTCCAGCACGCGCTGCGCCACGGCGGTGGCCGCCGACGGCAGGTCGTCCTGTTCCAGCAGGATCGCGAACTCGTCGCCGGACAGCCGCGCCACCAGGTCCGGGTGGCGCACGCAGCTGGACAACCGCTTCGCCACCTCCTTCAGCACCTCGTCGCCGGCCAGGTGGCCGAGGCTGTCGTTGATGATCTTGAAACGGTCCACGTCCAGGTACAGCAACGCACACTGCTGCTGCGGCTCGCGCCGCATCGCGACCAGTACGCGCTCGATGCGGTCGCGCAGGTAGCCGCGATTCGGCAGCCCGGTCAGCGCGTCGTGCATGACCTGATGGCGCAGCTGGTCCTGCATGCGCTCGCGTTCGCCGATTTCCTTGCGCAAAGCCTGCGTGCGCTCCTCCACCCGCTGTTCCAGCTGTTCATAGGCGCGCTTGAGCGACTCGGCGGAGCGGCGCCGGGTGAGGCTGTTGGCGACCTGCGAGGCGACGAAGCTGAGCAGTTCCTGGTCGGCCGCGCCGTACACCACGTCGGCACGGTAGCTCTGCACGGCGACCAGGCCGATCACCTCGTCGGCCACGATCAGCGGCACGCCGAGCCAGTACATCGCGGGGGAATTCATGCGCCCCGGCGCGATCTCGCCGCGCCGCTCCAGTTCCTCGATGTCCGCGTTGTCCACCCGCAGCGCCCGGCCCAGGCGCAGCACGTATTCGCTCAGGCCGCGCGCCAGCACGCGTTCGGCCGGCGGCGCCAGCACCGCGTCCACCGAATAGGGGAAGCTCAGCTTGCGGCCGTCGTCGGAGAGCAGCCCGATGAAGAAATTCTGCGCGTTCAGCAGTTCGCCCACCACCGCGTGCACGCGCCGGTAGAACGCGCCCTGGTCGATGTCCGCGGTAGCCAGTTCGGCGATCTGGAACAGCGCGGCCTGCAGGTGTTCGGCGCGCTGCCGCTCGACGATCTCCTGCTGCAGCCCGCGGTTCGCCTCGGCCAGCTGCAGCGTGCGCAGCTGTACGCGCTGCTCCAGTTCATCCTTGCCCTGCTTGCGCTCCAGCGCGGTGAGGATGTGGCTGCCGACGAACTGCAGCAGGGCGAGGTCCTCGTCGGTGAAGCCGATGTCCGGGCGATAACTCTGCACCACCAGCACGCCACACGGCTGGCTGCCGCGCAGCATCGGCACACCGAGCCAGTCGTGGCTGTCCGGACCGATCAGGGTCACCGGCCCGGCCACCTGGCTGCGCAGTTCCTCGGCGTCGCCCATGCGGGCCTTGCCATCGCTGATCACGTGCCAGGTCAGCGTGTGCTCGATCGCGCTCAATGGCAGGTCACGGCCGACCTCGAACAGGGGTGGCGACTCGACATCGACGAAATACAGGAAACGGATCGTGCTACGCGCGACATCATGCAGCACGATGAAGAAATTCTCCGCGTACATCAGCGTGCTGACGATCGCGTGGATGCCGCGCAGCATGTCTGGCATGTCGCGCTCGGAACCGGCCAGGTCGGAAATCGCGAACAACGCGCGCTGGAGCGCCTCGGAACGTTCGAGTTGCTCGTGCGAATCCTGCAGCTCGGCCCATTCCAGGGCGCGCCGCAGGTGCTGGCCGGCAAGCCGCAGCGGCGCCTCCAGATCGTCGAAAAAACCGCCGGCCGCCGGTTCGTCCAGTTGCAGCAGCAGCAAGGCCGGCTGCGGCTGCACGCACAGGCGGACCGCCACGCGCGATCCGTCCGGGTGCCGGTGCGGGGCGGTCGCGCGAACGGCATCGGCCAGCCATGCCTCATCCACCGCGGCCGGCAACGGCGGCATGCTGCGCCAGGTTGCGCCATCGTCCAGCCCCCACACCACGCAGGCGGCGGAACAGCCCGGCAAGGCCCGCGCCAGCTCGGCGATCGCGCCGGCCACCTCGTCCGGCGCATGCGCGGCGGTCAGCCGGGCCAGCCAGCCCAGCTGCAACGATCCCTCGTACGACATCGACCCGACGGTACCGGCATGCTTCATCGATGAGCTTCCCCCTTGCCCGGGCGTCCCCTCGCCGATCGGGCGAACCGCTCCTGCCGACCACATGGCGATGCCGGGCTGCCGCCAGCCTGCCTGCATGCGAGCGAACGCGCAATACCGATAAACTGCCGCCTGCCAGCCGGCGCCACGCTCGCCGCCGCCTTGCCCCTCGCGTCATCCGCGCCACAGGTTCCCGATCCACCGCATGCTCGCCGACACCACCAAGGACGCCATCCGCGCCGCCTACACGCGCCTGAAGGACGGCCTGCCGGATTTCCGTGCGCGCGCCTCGCAGGGACGCATGATCGCCGAGGTGGCCAAGGCGCTGGCCACCGAGGGCGGCGTGGCAGTGATCGAGGCGCCCACCGGCACCGGCAAGTCGATGGCCTACCTGATCGCCGGGGTGGCGGTGGCGCGCTTCCAGAAGAAGAAACTGCTGATCGCCACCGCCACCGTGGCGCTGCAGGAACAGCTGGTGCAGCGCGACATCCCGCTCTACCTCAGGCTCAACGGCATCGAGGCGAAGGTGGCGCTGGCCAAGGGCCGCGGCCGCTACCTGTGTCCGCGCAACCTGCTGATGGCGGCCAACAGCATCCACGACGCGCAGCTGGGCCTGGCCGGTTTCGAGGCGGACCTGATGCTGTGGAGCAAGCCGCCGCAACCGCGCGACAAGCAGGCGCTGGCGAAGCTGCGCGACGCGTTCGACCGCCGCGAGTGGGACGGCGACATGGACAGCACGCCGGAGCCAGTCAGCGAGCTGCTGCGGCCGATGATCACCACCAGCGCCGGCGGCTGCACCAACCGCAAGTGCGGCCAGTTCATGGCCTGCCCGTTCTTCGCCGCGCGCCGCGCGGTGGACGATGCCGAGATCATCGTGGCGAACCAGGACCTGGTGCTGGCCGACCTCACCATGCCGGGCGAGGGCGATGGCGGTGTCGACCCGGCCTGGGGCGGGGTGATCCTGCCGCGCCCGGACGAGACGCTGTACGTGTTCGACGAAGCCCACCACTTGCCCGGCAAGGCGCTCGATCGCGGCGCGGCCGAGGTCTACATGAGCGCCAGCGTGCGCCAGCTGAACCGGCTCGGCCGCCAGGTGCACGCGGCCTACTCGCTGACCGACAAGGAGACCCTGGGCCGGCTCGCGCTGGACGCCGGCGACGCGAAGCTGCAGGAGCTCAGCGACGCGCTGGAGGAACTGGAGAAGGCCATCCGCCTGGGCTGGCTGCCCGACCCGGCCGACACCGAGCCGATGTACCGCGGCTCGCTCGGCCAGCTGCCCACGCCGTGGGTGGAGCATGCGCGGGTGCTCGGCCTGCTCACCGGCGAGGTGCAGCGCTGGCTGGGCGCGGTGCGCCGCGCGGTGGTGGAGATGACCGACGGCGGGCCGACTCAGGAGGCGCTGTCGCGCGAGCTGGGCATCGCGCTGGAACGCATCGGCCGGCAGGCGGCCTGCTGGCGCGCCTGGTCAGCCGACGATCCGGATGACGCGCCGCCGTCGGCGCGCTGGGTCACCCTGGGCGCCGACCAGCAGCTGGTCTGCCACGCCTCGGCGGTGTCCGCCGCCGGCCTGCTGCGCGAGGTGCTGTGGGGCAACGCCAGCGGCGTGCTGCTGACCTCGGCCACGCTGAGCGCCGGCGGCAATTTCCGCGGCTTCGCCGATGCGGTGGGCCTGCCCGACGACGCGGTGACGCTGAGCCTGCCCTCGCCGTTCGACCTCGCCGCGCAGGCGCGGCTGGAAGTGCCCACGATGCGCACGCTGCCCGACGCGCGCGAGGCGCACGCGGAGGAGATCAGCGAGTGGCTGGCCGACCACCTCGACTGGGACGCCGGTAACCTGGTGCTGTTCACCTCGCGCGCCAAGCTCGACCGCGTGCTGCAGAAACTGCCGATCGCGCAGGTGCGCAAGGTGCGCGCGCAAGGTTCGCTGGGCAAGTCGCAGCTGGTTGCCGAGCATTGCGCCGACGTCCAGGCGGGCAAGGGCAGCACGCTGTTCGGGCTGGCCTCGTTCGGCGAAGGCCTGGACCTGCCCGGCAAGCTGTGCGAGACGGTGGTGATCACCCAGCTGCCGTTCGCGGTGCCGACCGACCCGGTCGGCGCCACCTACGCCGAGTGGCTGGAATCGCGCGGGCGCAACCCGTTCATCGAGGTCAGCGTTCCCGAGGCCACGCGTTTGCTCACCCAGTACTGCGGCCGCCTGATCCGCAACGAAAGCGACTGCGGCCGCATCGTGCTGCTGGACCGCCGCGTGGTCACCAAGCGCTATGGCGCTGGCATGCTGAAGGCGCTGCCGCCGTTCCGGCGCGTCATCGAGAGAAGCGCATGATCCTCCGTCTGGCCGACTGTCCCCCGCAGCCGTGGAAGAACGGCCTGGGCCGCACCCGCGAAATCGCCATCGAACCGGCTGGCGCGGGCATGGACGATTTCCTGTGGCGGGTCAGCGTGGCCGAGGTGGACAGCGCCGCACCGTTCTCCGCGTTCCCCGGCATCGACCGGCAGATCGTGCTGCTGGACGGCGCCGGCTTCACGATGACGCTGGACGACGGCCGCACGCATGCGCTGACCACGCCGTGCGCGCCGTTCGCGTTCCCCGGCGAAGCGCGGGTGGAGGTGGCGCTGGCCGGCGGGCCCACCCGCGACTTCAACCTGATGCTGCGCCGCGGCCGCGTGCGCGGCGGTATCGAGGTGTGGCGCGAAGCCGGGCCATACCCGACCGACGCCGCCACCGTGCTGGTGTACTGCGCCCGCGGCACGATCGATGGCGCCGACGGCACGTTGCAGGCAGGCGACGCCTGGCAGCGGTGCTCGCCCGCGGTGCTAACCTTGCGGCCGGGTGCGCTGGCGCTGGCCGTGCGGGTCGAGGACGTCGCCTGACGGCTGTCACTAGGATGGCGGACGCCACGCCCGTACGCTTGTCACTCACCGTCCCCCGGAGTTTCGACCATGCCCGTGCTGATCCTCGGTCTCGTGTTGTTCCTCGGCGTGCATTCGCTGCGCATCTTCGCCGACGGCTGGCGCAACCGGCAGCGCGCGCGACTGGGCGAGCTGCGCTGGAAAGGCCTGTACGCGCTGGTCTCGCTGGTCGGCTTTGCGCTGATCTGCTGGAGCTTCGGCCTGGCGCGCCAGCATGCCGTGCTGCTGTACGTGCCGCCGCTGGCCTTGCGTCACGCCAACGCGCTGTTCACCCTGATCGCTTTCGTGCTGGTGGCTGCCGCCTACGTTCCGCACAACCATCTCAAGGCGGCCTTCGGCCACCCGATGCTGCTCGGCGTAATGGTGTGGGCGTTCGGTCATCTGCTGGCCACCGGCATGCTGCACGACGTGCTGCTGTTCGGCGCGTTCCTGCTGTGGGCGGTGGCGCTGTTCGTCGCCTCGCGCCGCCGCGACCGCCGCGAGGGCACGCGGTATCCGGCCGGCACGCTGCGCGGCAGCGCGCTCACGCTGGTGATCGGCGTGGTGGCCTGGGCGGTGTTCGCGCGCTGGCTGCACCTGTGGCTGATCGGCATGAGCCCGATGGGCTGAACAGCGGCCGCCGGGGGTGTCGGGAGTCACCCGCGCGGCGGCGCCGGCCTGCGCTACAGTGGGCGCCGTCCAACCCTTCGCGAGGATCACCGCATGGCCGCCTTCCTGCTCTGGCTGTTGCTGCTGGTGTTCTGCTGGCCGCTCGCGCTGCTGGCGCTGGTGCTGTACCCGATCGTGTGGCTGCTGTTGCTGCCGCTACGCCTGGTCGGCATCACGGTGAGCGCCGTGTTCGCCTTCCTCGGCGCGCTGCTGATGCTGCCCGCGCGCGTGCTGCGCGGGCGCCCGGTCTGAGCCGCGCCGACACGTGGAAAAACCGCACTCGCCCGCGTGCGAGCGCAACCGCGAACCGATCCTCGGCGTGCTGCGCGCGCATTTCGCCGACCGTCGGCGCGTGCTGGAGATCGGCAGCGGCAGCGGCCAGCACGCGGTGCACTTCGCCGCCGCGCTGCCGCAGCTGAACTGGCAAAGCTCCGATCGCGCGGAATACCTGCCCGGCATCCGCGCCTGGCTGGACGAGGCGGCGCTGCCGAACACACCGGCGCCGCTGGCACTGGACGTCGGCGGTGCCTGGCCGAGCGGCCCGTTCGACGCGGTGTTCAGCGCCAACACCCTGCACATCATGGCCTGGCCCGAGCTGCAGCAGCTGTTCGCGCGCCTGCCTGCGGTCACCACCGGCGATGCCGTGCTGGTGATCTACGGCCCGTTCAACGAGCACGGCCGCTACAGCAGCGACAGCAACGCCGCCTTCGACCAATCGCTGAAGGCCCGCGGCGCGCACATGGGCATCCGCGACGCCGAAGCCGTCGACGCGCTGGCCGCGGCGGCGGGCTTCGCGCTGGTCGACGACGCGGCGATGCCGGCCAACAACCGCTGCCGCGCGTGGCGCCGCGTGCACGGCTGAACCGCCGCCAGCACGGTACGCCTGCACAACCGCGCCGAACCGGGTACAAAGGCGGCATGAAGGCCATCGACACGTTGACCCCCTGTCCCTGCGGCAACCCGGCCGGTTACAGCCAGTGCTGCGGACCGCTGCACGACGGCGCACCCGCTGCCAGCGCCGAACAGCTGATGCGCTCGCGCTACAGCGCCTACGTGCTCAAGCGCGAGGACTACCTGCTGACCAGCTGGCATGCCGACACCCGCCCGGCCTCGCTGCGGCTGGCCGCGCAGCAACCGCCGCCGACCTGGCTGGGGCTGGAGGTGCGCCGCCAGCAGGCCCTCGACGACGACCACGCCACAGTGGAATTCGTCGCCCGCTACCGCCTCGGCGGCGGCCGCGCGCAGCGCCAGCACGAGACCGGCCGCTTCGTGCGCGAAGGCGGCCGCTGGTACTACCACGACGGCGAACTGAAGAGCTGAGCCTCAGAAACCCTGCACGCCGGCCGCGTGCAGGCGGGCGGCTTGCGCGCGAACCGCGGGGCAGTCGAAGAACGCCACCAGCTGGTTCGCGCGGCCGGCGCCGATGCCTTCCATTGCCTGCCAGTCGCCGGCCGCGCGCGAGCTCAGGGCGGCCCAGTCGGGCAGTCCGGCCGCCACGCCGGAGGGCGCGCCCAGCGCCTGCAACCAGCGCGCGAACGGGCGATCGCGCGCCGCGGCAAAGCTGCGCGCCAGCGCCGTCGCACGGCTGGTGCCCAGGCCGGGCACGCCCGCCAGCTGTGCCGGCGTGAGCTCCATCCAGTCCAGCAGGCCATGCACCAGCCCGGCGTCGATCAAGGCCTGCCACGTCTCCGCGCCCAGCCCCTCCAGCTGCAGGCCCTGCCGGCCACCCAGCCACACCAGCCGCGCGCGGAACTGCTGCTCGCAGCCGGGCGTGGCCTGCCAGCAACTCAACGGGCCGTGCGCCTGCGGGTCGGGCGGCGTCACCGCAACGCGCTGCTGCGCGCGCCATACCACCGATTGCAGGCGCGGGATGGTCAGCCCGGCGAGCACCACCTCGACCTGGTCGCCGGGGCGGATGTCGAGCTGTTGCCAGCGCTTGAGCGAACCCACGCTGACCCGCTGCACGCGATGGTCGTCCAGCTGCACCGGCGCCAGTTCCAGCACCGGCGTGATGCGGCCGCTGCGCCCCACCGTGAAATCCACCGCGCGCACCTCGGCCAGCGCCGACGCGGCCGGGTACTTCCACGCCACCGCCCAGTCCGGCGGTGCCGCCGGCCAGCTCGCGGCCGGCGGCCGATGGCCCTGGCGCAGCACCGTGCCGTCGGCGGCGAACGGCATGGGATGGCGATACCACCGCTCGCGCCAGCGCTTCACCTCGTCCAGCGTGGCCACCGGCTGCGTGTACGCCACGCTGTCGGCCAGCCCCATCGCCGCCAGCCCGGCCAGCCGCGCCGGCATGTCTGCCGGGCCGCTGGGCCAGTCCCACACGAACAGGCCGATCTGCGCGGCGCTGTCGGCATCCAGCGCCTCGCGCGCCAGCGCACCGGCCACCGCCGCGCGCGCGTTGGCGCCGCCGTCGTCGGCCTGCACGTGGCCGGGCAGGCGCCAGTACAGCTCGCCCTGCAACACCAAGCGTGCCGGCGCCTGCGGCAGCCGCTTCGGTATCGCGTCGATCAGTTGGGCCAGCGCCGTCCAGTCCGAGCCGTGCAAGCCATCGCCGCGACTGGTCGCCTGGCGCAAGCGGCCGTCCACATACAGCAAGGTAACCGCCACGCCATCGGCCTTCGGCTGCACCCACAGGTCGCGGTCGCCGTGCGCGTGCATCCAGGCGCCGATCGCGGCGGCATCCGGCAACTTGGCCAGGCCGGTCTGCGCCACCGGTGCACGGACCCGGCCGCCGGCGTCGGCCAGCGGCGCCAGCGGCGCCGGTGCCTGCGCGGGAAAGCAGCGCCGCCACGCGGCAAGGCGCTGGCTGGCCTGGTCGTAGACCGCATCGCTCACTGGCGACTGGCCCTCGACGCGGTACGCATGGTTCCAGCCGTCCAACCGCGCATGCAGCGCGGCGAGTTCCTGCCGCGCCCGCGCCGGCGGCCAGTCCGGGCAACCCGCCGCGTGCGCTGCACCGGCCATCGAGGCGAGCAGGATCAGCAACAGACAAGTCGTGCGCATGCGACGCTCCGTTCCGTGGATGGCGTCGGCGAGGCTAGCGGCGAGGCCGCGCGACGGTCAGGCGGCGACGGGCGCGGCGGCACGTAGGCGCGAGGCGTCAGCCGATGGCGGTCGACCGCTCGCCGAAGCGCAGCAGCGTCTGGCCGTGGTAGCGGCCGTTCGGCCCGAAGCGGCGCTCCGCGATCACGCCGCAACCGTCGCGGTCGATCGCCACCACGGTGCTGGCGCGGGTGCCGTACTGTTCGCCGCGGATGAACGCCGACGACAGCAGACGCTCGCGTTCCAGCCCCACCCCGGTGTCGGGCAATTGCGTATCCGGCGCCTGCCGTTCATCGGCAAGCGCCTCGAACAACGGCGCGAAATCCGTGTCGTCGCCGGCGTCGATCCATTGCTGCAGCCGCTGCATCAGCGTACGGGTCTTCGGCCACGGTGTGTTGAAGTCGGCGTTGGACAGGCCGTGCACGCCCGGCGTCACTGCCTGCGCGCGCGGGTTGGGGCGGTTGCCGAGATAGAACGCCGCGCGCGCGTCGAAGGTGAGCAGGTTGAACGGCCGGTAGTCGGCAGCCGCGCGCAACAGCTGCTCCGCATGCGCCGCCGCATCGGCCTCGCCGCGCAGGTAGTCGCTGGCCAGCAGGCCGCGCGAGGCGCCGAGTTGCGGATCACGCGGGTCGCGCACGTTGGTCACCACGCAGCAGCGCCCGCCGTCGGCAACGCCCAGCCAGGTGCCGCCGGCCTCGAGATCGCGGCCGCCGACGATCGGCGCGTCGTCCCAGCGCGCCAGTGCCGCGCTGGGCCGCGCGTGGAACTCGTCACGGTTGCCCGCCAGCAGCAGGCGCCAGCGCGGATGCGACTCCCAGGCGAACGCGATCAGGCACATGCGCGAAACTTACGCCACGCAGGCCACCGCTTCCAGCGGAAGCTCGGCGAGCATTCGTGCGATCGAGCCGGCTGCCTCGCGCCCGTCGTGCACCGCGCGCACCACCAGGTCGGCGCCGCGCATGTTGTCGCCGCCGGCGAAGATCTTCGGGTGGCCGGTCTGGAACGGCAGCGCACCCGCGTCGCCGGCCAGGATGCGGCCGCCGGCGTCCAGAGCGATGCCATGTGTGGCGCACCACGCGGGCGGACTGGGACGGAAGCCGAACGCCTGGATCACCACGTCGGCACGCAGCTCGGTCTCGCTGCCCTCGACGTGCTGCAGCCGCGCGCGGCCGTCCGCATCGCGTCCCACCTCGGTACGCACCAGGCGCACGCCGCGCACCCGGCCTTGCTCGCCGAGCAGGGCCAGCGGCTGGTGATGGAACAGGAAACCCACGCCCTCCTCGCGGCTGTAGGCGATCTCGCGGCGCGAGCCGGGCATGCTGGCCTCGCCGCGTCGGTACACGCAGGTGACCGAGGCGGCACCCAGGCGCACCGAGGTGCGATTGCAGTCCATGCCGGTGTCGCCGCCGCCGAGTACCACCACGTGCTTGCCGTTGAGGTCGAGCGCCGGCGGCACCGGCTGGTCGTCGAGCAGGCGGTTCGCGTTGGCGATCAGGAACGGCAGCGCGTCGTGCACGCCATCGAGCTCGCGCCCGGGCAGCTCGCCGTCGACGAAGGTGTAGGCGCCGGTGCCGAGGAACACCGCATCGTAGTCGGCCAGCAGCCGCTCGAACGCGAGGTCGCGGCCGATCTCCACGTTGAGGTGGAAACGCACGCCCATGCCTTCGAGCACCGCGCGGCGGGTGTGGATCACCGTCTTGTCCAGCTTGAACGGCGGGATGCCGAAGGTGAGCAGACCGCCGATCTCGCGCTGGCGGTCGAACACGTCCACCGCGATGCCGGCGCGGCGCAACCGGTCCGCGCACGACAGCCCGGCCGGGCCGGCGCCGACCACCGCCACGCGGCGGCCGCTTTCCACCACGCCGGACAGGTCCGGCCGCCAGCCCTGGCGGAACGCCTCGTCGGTGATCGAGCGCTCGATGCTGCCGATGGTCACCGCGCCGAAGCCGCCCTGCTCCAGCGTGCAGGCGCCTTCGCACAGGCGATCGTGCGGGCATACGCGGCCGCAGATTTCCGGCAGCGGGTTGGTCTCGTGCATCAGCGTGGCGGCCTCGAACAGGCGCCCGTCCTGCACCAGCTTCAGCCAGTCCGGGATGTAGTTGTGCACCGGGCAGGCGTGCTCGCAGTACGGGTTGCCGCAGTCGAGGCAGCGCTCGGCCTGGCCCACCGCCGCAGCCGGTGCGAAGTCGCCGCTGATCTCGCCGTAGCCGAGCACGCGGATCGCCACCGGCACCGCCTTGGGTGGCTGGCGGGGGAGATTGAGGAACTGGAACAGTTTGTCGCTCATGCCGCCCTCCGCAATTCGTCGGCCAGCGCGGCGAGGCTGGCCGCCTTCGGCTTGACCAGCCAGAAGCGCTGCAGCAGGCCGCGGAAATCCCCGAGCAAATGCCGCGCCCACGCGCTGCCGGTGAGCTCGGCGTGGCGCGCGATCAGGCTGCGCAGGTGCTGCATGTGGTGTTCCATGCCTTCGGGCGTGATGCGCACGATGTCGACCAGCTCGTGGTTGTAGCAATCGACGAAGTTGCGCTCGATGTCGAGCACGTAGGCAAAGCCGCCGGTCATGCCGGCGCCGAAGTTGAGGCCGCAGGCGCCGAGCACGGCGACCACGCCGCCGGTCATGTACTCGCAGCAGTGGTCGCCGGCGCCCTCGATCACCGCCAGCGCGCCGGAGTTGCGCACACCGAAGCGCTCGCCGGCGCGGCCGGCGGCGAACAGCTCGCCGCCGGTGGCGCCGTACAGGCAGGTGTTGCCGAGGATCGCCGCGTCCTGGCTGGCGAACGGCGACTCGGCCGGCGGCCGCACCAGGATGCGCCCGCCGGCCATGCCCTTGCCGACGCCGTCGTTCGCCTCGCCGGTGAGCTCGATCTGCACGCCGCCGGCATTCCACGCGCCGAGGCTCTGCCCGGCACTGCCTTCCAGTTGCAGGGTGATCGGTTCGGGCATGCCGTGGTCGCCCCAGCGCCGCGCCACCGCGCCGGACAGCCGCGCGCCGATCGCACGGTCGGTGTTGGCGATGGCGTAGCGGAAGGTGCCGCCTGCGCCCAGTTCCACCAGCGGCGCGGCATCGTGGGCGATGCGCGTGGCCAGCGCCGCTTCGTCGCGCATCGGGTTGCGCGCCATCGTGCAGCCGCTGTCGACCGCGGTGCCGAGACCGTCGGCGTCGATCAGCCGCGACAGGTCGAGCTGCCGCTGCACCGGCGTGCTGCCCTCGGCCTGGCGCAGCAGGTCGCTGCGGCCGACCAGCTCGCCGAGGCTGCGCACGCCGAGCTGCGCCAGGTGCTCGCGCACGTCCTCGGCGAGCAGGCGGAAGTAATTCATCACCATCTCGGGCAGGCCGGTGAAGTGCTCCTGACGCAGCGTCTCGTTCTGCGTGGCGATGCCGGTGGCGCAGTTGTTGAGGTGGCAGATGCGCAGGTACCTGCAGCCCAGCGCGGCCATCGGGCCGGTGCCGAAGCCGAAGCTCTCGGCGCCGAGCAGCGCGGCCTTGATCACGTCCAGCCCGGTCTTCAGGCCGCCGTCGGTCTGCAGCCGCACGCGCCCACGCAGGCCGTTGCGGCGCAGCGTCTGCTGCGCCTCGGCCACGCCCAGTTCCCACGGCGTGCCGGCGTACTTGATCGAGGTGAGCGGGCTGGCGCCGGTGCCGCCGTCGTGACCGGAGATGGTGATCAGGTCCGCGCCGGCCTTGACCACGCCGGCGGCGACCGTGCCGACGCCGGCGTGCGAGACCAGCTTCACCGAGATCAGTGCGGTCGGGTTCACTTCCTTCAGGTCGTGGATCAGCTGCGCCAGGTCCTCGATCGAATAGATGTCGTGGTGCGGCGGCGGCGAGATCAGGCCGATGCCGGGCTTGGCGTAGCGCAGCCGCGCGATCAGCTCGTTGACCTTGTGCCCGGGCAGCTGGCCGCCCTCGCCGGGCTTGGCGCCCTGCGCGATCTTGATCTGCAGCACCTCGGCGTTGACCAGGTACTCGGCGGTGACGCCGAAGCGACCGGAGGACACCTGCTTGATCTTCGAACTCTTCTCGGTGCCGTAGCGTGCCGGATCCTCGCCGCCTTCGCCGGAATTGCTGCGCGCGCCAAGACGATTCATCGCGATCGCCAGCGCCTCGTGCGCCTCCGGCGACAGCGCGCCGAGCGACATGCCGGCGGAGTCGAAACGCTTGAGGATCGCCTCGACCGGCTCGACTTCGTCGAGCGGCACCGGCTGGCCCGCCGCCTGCGGCAGCAGCAGGTCGCGCAAGGCAGACGGCGGGCGCGTGTCCACCTGTTGCGCGTAGCGCCGGTAGTCGGCCATCGCGCCGCTGCGCACGGCGACCTGCAGCGTGTCGATCACGTCGGGGTTGTACATGTGGTACTCGCCGCCGTGCACGTACTTGTAGATGCCGCCGGCGCGCAGCGGCTGCGCCTCGTTCCAGGCCTCGGCGGCGAGCAGGCGCGCGTCGTGCTCGAGTTCGGCGAAGCCGGCGCCGCCGATGCGCGACGGCGTGCCGGCGAAGCACAGCGCCACCACTTCGGGCGCCAGGCCGACGATCTCGAACAGCTGCGCGCCGCGGTAGCCGGCGATGGTGGAGATGCCCATCTTGGAGAGGATCTTCAGCAGCCCCTTGCGGATGCCGCGGCGGTAGCTGCGGCCGATCTCGCGCGCCGTGCCGTCGCCGCGCTTGATGTGGCCGTCGCGGCCCAGCTCGAACAGGCTCTGGTAGGCCAGCCACGGGTAGATCGCGGTGGCGCCGAAGCCGATCAGGCAGGCGAACTGGTGCGCGTCGCGCGCGGTGGCGGTTTCCACCAGCAGGTTGCACTGGCAGCGCAGGCCGCTTTCGACCAGATGCGCGTGGATCGCGCCGACGGCGAGCAGCGCGTGCGCCGGCAGCGTGTCCCGGTTCGGATAGCGGTCGGTGATGAAGACCATCCCGGCGCCGCCGCGTACGCCCTGCTCCGCTTCGCGGCAGAAGCGGCGCAGCGCCGCTTCCAGCCCTTCCTCGGGCCGGTAGCACAGGTCGATCTGCACGGTGGCGTCGACGAACTGCGGCAGCGCCAGCAGCTGGCGCAGCTTGCGCTGCGAGCAGATCGGCGAGTTCAGCAGGATCTGCTTCGCGTTGTCCGCCGACAGCTCGAACAAATTGCCTTCGCGGCCGAACTGGGTGACCAGCGACATCACCAGCCGCTCGCGCAGCGGATCGATCGGCGGGTTGGTGACCTGGGCGAAACCTTCGCGGAAGCGGTCGAACAGCGGCCGCACCTGGCGCGACAGCGCCGCCATCGGCGTGTCGTCGCCCATCGCGCCGGTGGCTTCGGCCTCGGTCTCGGCGAGCACTTTCAGCACGCTCTCGCGCTCCTCGCGGCTGAGGCCGTACAGCTTCTGGTAGCGGCGCAGCACTGGCGCCGGCAGCGGCTCGGCGGCGAGGCTGGGATCGATCAGGTCCGATTCGAGATAGCTGACACCGGCGCGCAACCAGTCGCGAAACGGCGCGCGGCTCTTGTTGATCGCATCGATGTCGGCGTCGTGCAGCAGGCGCCTGCCGGCGAAATCCACCGCCAGCATCTGGCCCGGGCCGAGCCGGCCCTTGGCCACCACGCGCGCGGCCGGCACGTCCCACAGGCCGGCCTCGGAGGCGACGATCAGCAGGTTGTCGTCGGACAGTGCCCAGCGCGCCGGGCGCAGGCCGTTGCGGTCCAGCGTGCAGGCGGCGTAGTGGCCGTCGCACATGACCAGCCCGGCCGGGCCGTCCCACGGTTCGCTGTGCAGCGCGTAGTACTCGTAGAAGCCGCTGAGGTCCTCGTCCAGATCCTCGCGCGCCGCGTACGCCGGCGGCACCAGCACGCGCATCGCGGTGAGCATGTCGAGGCCGCCGGCCAGCAGCACCTCCAGCGCGTTGTCCAGGCTTTCCGAATCCGAGCCGTCCTGGCGCACCAGCGGGCCGAGGTCGGTGAGGTCGACCCGCGGCGAACGCAGCACCGCCTCGCGCGCCTGCATCCAGCGCCGGTTGCCGCGGATGGTGTTGATCTCGCCGTTGTGCGCGAGCAGGCGGAACGGCTGCGCCAGCCGCCATTGCGGCGTGGTGTTGGTGGAGAAGCGCTGGTGGAACACCACCGCATCGCTGGCCAGCGCCGGATGGTGCAGGTCGGCGAACACGTCGCGCAGCCGGCCGGGCGCCGCCATCGCCTTGTAGCCGATCGCGTGCACCGACAGGCTCACCACGTAGAACTGCGGGTCATCCGCCAGTGCCGCCTCGGCGCGGCGGCGCGCGCGGAACAGCGCGCGCTCGAACGCATCGTCGTCCATCCCGGGCGCGGCATTCACGAACACCTGGCGCACGCGCGGGCAGGTGGCGTACGCCAGCGGGCCGCAGGCTTCGGCATGGATGGTCACCTCGCGCCAGCCGGCCAGCGCCAGCCCGGCCTCGGCCAGCTGCCGCTCGAACGCGATCGCGGCCGCCTCGCCGCCAGTCGGGTCGAGGAACACCAGCCCGGCCGCGAAACGCTCGCCCGGCACGATACCGTCCGCCGCGGCCAGCGCGCGCAGCCAGTCCGCCGGGCGATGGATCAGCACGCCGCAACCGTCACCGCTGATGCCGTCGGCGTTGACGCCGCCGCGGTGGGAGAGTTTCGCCAGCGCCGCGAACGCGGTGTCGACCAGCGCGGCGCCGGCGCGCCCGTCGATCTGCGCCACCAAGCCGAAGCCGCAGCTGTCGTGCTCGAAAGCCGGGTCGTACAACGTCGCCGTGCCGCTTGCCGCCATCTCACCCCTCCGGGCTGCGCAGGCTGCCGCGATGCCGATGGCACCGTCGTTTTGCGCAGGAGCGGTTCCGACTAGAGCACAATTGTTGCGGCGCGTCAAAACATTTGTTTGGACGGCTAGACTTCCATCCACTGTCGTCACCGGATGCAACCGTGGCGGGATCGGCGCGTCGAACGGCGCGCCCCCGCCGCAACCCTCGCCGTGGCCGGCGGCGGATCCGCGGCGAACCCGCGCCCGGCGTGCGGCACCGCCCGACACGCCCGTCTCGCTCCATCCGCTCCGCTCGGGGATAATCGGCTGCATGCCCAAACCCATCCGCTTCGCTGCCCACCCCGTCCGCTGCCTGATCTTTGCCGCACTGCTGGGCTGTCTGGCCGTCACTCCGCTGCAGGCGCGCCAGGACGGCACGAGCCGCAGCGAACAAGCCGAGGCGAAGCAGAAACTGGCCGAGCTGCGCCACAAAATGGAGGCGCTGGCCAGGGAGCAGGTCGACACGGCGGCCCGCCGCGACAGCGTCAACGCGGAACTGGCCAGGCAGGCCAACGCACTGGCCGGCGCGGCGCGCGCGGTGCGCCAGACCGATGCCGAGCTGGCGGCCAAGCAGCAGCAGCTGGACCAGCTGCAACAGCAGCGCGGCGCGCTGAAGCAGACGCTGGACAGCCAGCGCGCCGCTATCGCCGACCTGCTGCGCGCCACCTACGCGCTCGGCCACGGCTCGGACCTGCGCCTGTTGCTGGGCGACGAGGACGTGGCGCGCATCGCCCGTGCATTGGTGTACTCGAAATACTTCCAGCAGGACCGCGTGCAACGCGTGCAGCGGCTGATGGCCGACCTGGCCAAGCTGCAGGAGCTGGAGGACGCGATCACCGCCGAGCAGCAGGCGCTGCAGGCGACCCGCGCCCAGCGTGAGCAGCAGGCCGCCGCGCTGGCCCGGCAACGCGTCGCGCAACAGCAGCTGGCCGCCGAGACCGACGCCCGCTACAAAGACCAGGCGCAGCGGCTGGCCGCGCTGAAGCAGAACGCGCAATCGCTCAACAACCTGCTCGACAAGCTGCAGAAGGCGATCGACGAAGCCGCCGCGCGCGCCGCCGCCGAACGCGCCGCGACGGTCAGGAAACATCCCGGCCACCGGCCGCCGCCGCTCGCGGTCGGCGGCGCCGGCGCCAACATCCGCGGCAACCTGCCGTGGCCGGCCAGCGGCGTGGTCAACAGCTACGGCAACGGTGTGCTGATCAAGGCCGGCGGCGGCAGCGAGATCCATGCCGTGGCACGCGGGCGGGTGATCTACGCCGGCTTCCTGCGCGGTTACGGCATGCTGCTGATCCTCAACCACGGCAACGGCTGGATGAGCATGTACGGCAACAACGAGAGCCTGCTGCGCGAGGTGGGCGACCAGGTCGAGGCCGGCCAGGCGATCGGCACCGCCAGTCCGCCCACCGGCGTCAATACCGGGGTCTATTTCGAGCTGCGCAAGGCCGGCAAGCCGGTCGACCCGCGCAGCTGGCTGAGCCAGCGCCGTTGACGCGACCGCCGCCGCATCGCAGGCTAGCAACGAGTTAACGCTGAATTACCCCGGCATCTGGTTGTCTCATGCCTGACCACTTTTTCCGTCGCGCTCCGGCGCGGCGTTGGCTGCTGCACGGAGTCACACGCATGCGTCTTTCCCCTTCTAGCCCGCCGATCGGCATGGCGGTCCTGCTGCTGGCCGTTCCGTTCCTGCTCGCCGCGCCGGATGCCCGCGCGCAGAGCGCGCCGGCGGCTGCCGCCAGCATGGCGGCGCCGCCGGTCGACCTGCCGGCCACCACCAGCAGCGCCGACGCGCCTGCCGGCGCCCGTTCCGCCAACCAGGTGGATCTTGACGACATCCGCAACTTCAGCCGCGTCTACGAGGTGGTGCGCCAGGCCTATGTGGAGAAGGTTGACGACAAGACCCTGATGAAGGCCGCCATCACCGGCATGCTCAGCGGCCTGGATCCGCACAGCGAATACCTGGACAAGGACGGCCTGACCCAGCTCAGCGAGGACACCACCGGCGAGTACAGCGGCCTCGGCATCGAGGTGCTGCAGGTCGACGGCGGCCTGCGCATCGTCTCGCCGATCGACGACACCCCGGCGGCGCGCGCCGGCATCAAGCCGGGCGACAGCATCGTCAAGATCAACGGCAGCGTGGTCGACGCGCAGAACGTGGACGAGATGTTCAAGCAGCTGCGCGGCAAGCCGGGCAGCAAGATCGACCTGACCATCGTGCACCCGAACAGCGACAAGCTGATCGACCTGCACCTGGTGCGCGAGAACATCTCGGTCAGCAGCGTCAAGGTGCGCGAGCTGGAGCCGGGCTACGCCTACGTGCGGATCAGCCAGTTCCAGGAGGACACTGCCGGCGACCTGGAGAAGAAGCTGGGCCAGCTGATCGCCGAGCACGGGGCGCCGAAGGGCGCCGTGCTCGACCTGCGCAACAATCCGGGCGGCCTGCTCACCGCGGCGGTGGGCGTCAGCGACGACTTCCTCGATGCCGGCACCATCGTCACCACCCGTGGCCGGCTGCAGGACGCGAACATGAGCTTCAAGGCCCACCCCGGCGACCAGCTCGGCGGCGCGCCGATGATCGTGCTGACCAACAACGGCACCGCCTCGGCCGCCGAGATCGTCTCCGGCGCGTTGAAGGACAACCACCGAGCGCTGACCATGGGCCAGCGCACGTTCGGCAAGGGCGTGGTGCAGACCGTGCTGCCGCTGGACGCCGACCACGCGGTGAAGATCACCACCGCGCGCTACTACACGCCGAACGGCACCTCGATCCAGGCCGAAGGGATCAAGCCCGACATCGCGCTGGCCGACCTCACCGTGAACGAATCCGACCGCGGGCCGGTGCTGATCAGCTCGGAGGCCGACCTGCCGAACCACCTGGCCAACGAGAACGCCAAGGCCGGCGCCGACATCAACAACGACGGCAGCGCCGACGACGCCAAGCTGGCCACCAGCGACTACGCGCTGTCGCAGGCGCTGAACGTGCTCAAGGGCATGGCGCTGCGCCAGCCTGCCGCCGTGCGGCGCTGAACCGACGCCTCACCCCGTGCAGACAGACACGAAAACGGCCCCGTGCGGGGCCGTTTTCGGTCGAGCCGTGATGCGCTGTTCAGGCCACCGCGGCGAACAGACCGCGCATCTTCTTCATCGCGTTCGCCTCGATCTGGCGAATCCGCTCGGCGGACACACCGTACTCGTCGGCCAGGTCCTGCAGCGTGGCCTTGCTGGCATCATCCAGCCAGCGGCGCTGGATGATGTCGCGCGAGCGCGGATCCAGATGGCCGAGCGCATCGCTCAGCGTCTCCATCTGGTTGTCGGCGTAGTCCTCGTCGGCCGCGTTCTCGTACGGGTCGGCGCCATCGTCCACCAGGAACGCCGCCGGGGCCGGCTTGGCGTCGTCGTCGGCATCGGCCGGGGCCTCGAAACCGATGTCGCGGCCGGACAGGCGCGATTCCATCTCGCGCACGGTCGCCTCGGGCACGCCCAGATCCTTCGCCACGGTACTCACCTCGGCCGCGTTCATCCAGCCCAGGCGCTTCTTGCTCTTGCGCAGGTTGAAGAACAGCTTGCGCTGCGCCTTGGTGGTGGCGACCTTGACGATGCGCCAGTTCTTCAGGATGAACTCGTGCATCTCGGCACGGATCCAGTGCACCGCGAAGCTGACCAGGCGCACGCCCTGGTCGGGGTCGAAGCGCTTGACCGCCTTCATCAGGCCGATGTTGCCTTCCTGGATCAGGTCGGCCAGCTGCAGGCCGTAGCCGCTGTAACCGCGCGCCACGTGCACCACGAAGCGCAGGTGCGACATCACCAGCTTCTTTGCCGCCGACAGGTCTTCCTTTTCGTTGTAGCGGCGCGACAGTTCCTGCTCCTCGTCCTGGCTCAGCACCGGGATGCGATGCACGGCCGAGATATAGGCGTCCAGGCTGCCGACGACGCTGGGCAGGTTGCTGGGGGTGATCGCCAAGGCTTGGGACATGGGTGGAACCTCCTGAACGACGTCAAAGTTTAGCACTCGGATGGTTGGAGTGCTAAAGCGCGAGTTGGTTCCGCGCTTTTGTAAACTGAATGGTACAGATATTTGTCACCCTTGTCCAGCGCCCCACCCCGCCGGCAAAGACTACCGACACGGCCTTCAAGCGGGCGTGAAACCGTCCCCCAGCGCGGCGCGAGGCGGCAGCGACCAGTCGATCGGCGCCTGGCCGTGCGCTTCCAGATAGCGGTTCGCCGCGGAAAAATGTCCGCAGCCGAGGAAGCCGCGGTGCGCCGACAGTGGCGAGGGGTGCACGCTCTTCAGCACACAGTGCTTGCGAGTGTCGATCAGTTGCCCCTTGCGCTGGGCGTAGCTGCCCCACAGCAGGAACACGAGGCCTTCGCGCTCGCGGCCCAGTGCGTCGATCGCCGCGTCGGTGAAACCTTCCCAGCCCTTGCCCTGGTGCGAGCCGGCGCGGCCTTCCTCCACCGTCAGCACGCTGTTGAGCAAGAGCACGCCGCGGTCGGCCCACGGCGTGAGGCAGCCGTGGTCGGGGCGCGCAATGCCGAGGTCGCGCTGGATTTCCTTGAAGATGTTTTCCAGCGACGGCGGCACCCGCACGCCGGGGCGCACCGAGAAGCACAGGCCATGCGCCTGGCCGGGGCCGTGATACGGATCCTGGCCCAGGATCACCACCCGCACCGCGTCGAACGGAGTATGCGCGAACGCGGCGAAGATCTCCGGCCCGGGCGGGTAGATGCGCTTGCCGGCCTGCTTCTCCGCGCGCAGGAACGCCGCCAGCGCCTGCATCTCCGGGCGCAAGAGGTAGTCGCCGATGCGCGCCTTCCACGACGGTTCCAGCCGGATCTGCGCCGCGTCGCTCATGCCTCGGCGGCGTGTTCGCGCAGGTGCCTGGCCACGCGCAGCTGGAACAGCAGCTTGGTCACCAGCAGTTTTTCCTCGACCGGCTTCTCGACCAGGTCGTTGGCGCCGGCCTTGATCAGCGCGGCCTGGTTGGCCGGGTTCTCGTCGCCGGTCATCACCAGCACCGGCAGCCGGCCCTTGCCGTAGCCGAACTCGCCGCGGACGTGCTTGAGCAGGTCGCCGCCAGTGAGCTCGCCCTTCAGGCTGACGTCGGTGAGCACCACGTCGGCGCCCACCTCGCCTTGCGCCCTCGAGGTTTCCAGCAGGGCCAGCGCATCTTCCACGCTGACCACGTGGCGCACGGTGAGACCGATCTTCTCCAGCATGCGGCGCGTCGCCAGCGCCACCACGCGGCTGTCCTCGACGTACAGCACCACGCCCTCGGCGGTGGCGTCCGGCCGCACGTAGCCGCGGATGAACTCGGCCAGCGCCTGGAAGCCGAGCGCCTTGTCGAAGTAGTCGGTGACGTGCTCGCCCAGCGAGCGGCTGTGCAGGCGCCCCTCGACGTCGCCGGACACCACCACGATCGGCACGTACGCCTGCGGCGCCGACTCGCGCACGAAGCGCGCCAGCTCCAGCCCGTCCATGTCCGGCAGGCGCAGCGCGACGGTGATGAAGTCGAACACGCCCTCGCCGAGCACCTGCTGCGCCTCCGTACCGCTGCCGCAGCCGACCACCTCGACCCCGGGCAGCTCGGCCTGCAGCACACGGCTGATCAACTGGCGCACCACGCGCGAGCCGTCGACCACCAGCACCCGCGGTGCATCGGTCAGCAGACGGCCGCTGATATTCGTACTCATGGCTTAACTTACCCACCCGACTCGTGGCCGTCCTTCGCCGATGGACCTGCGGGTGCGTCCCCTGCACCCGTCGCAAATGGGGATAGTGCACCGGAGCGGGCACCGACGGCTGCGATTCACGTCACCCCGGCGCAAGGCCGTCATGCCGCCCGGCGCAATTGCCACGCGCTGACCAACCGCGCGCCGAGCCAGCCCAGCGCCGCGGCGACCAGCGGCACCGCCAGCAGCAGCCACAACGGCAGGCCTCCGATGTGGAGCTTGCCGTCATAGGCCTGGCTCAGCTGCGCCACCGGCGCGGCCAGCGCCAGCTCGATCGCCACCGCCAGCAACGCGGCCAGGACGCCGCTGAACAAGCCATACCAGATCCCCGCGTACAGGTAGGGCCGGCGCACGAACGCGCCACTGGCGCCGACCAGCAGCAGCACGCCGATCTCCTCGCTGCGGCTGGCGATGTCCACCCGGATCGTGTTGCCGACCACCAGCAGCGCCGCCAGCGCCAGCAGCGAAGCCAGCACCAGCACCACGCGGTTGCCCACGCCGAGCAAGGCATCCAGCCGCTGCCGCCAGCTGCCGCTGTCCTGCACCAGTTCGACGCTGCGCAACGTGCGCACGTCGGCCACCAGCTGCTCCAGCGCGTGCGCATCCACGCCGGCGCGCGGCTGCAGCTGCAGCACGTACGGCAACGGGTTGGCGTCCAGCGTCTGCAGCGCACCGGAGAAGCCCTGCATCTGCGCCAGCTCGTCCATGCCCTGCTGCGGCGTCTTCACCGTCACCGCGGCCACTTCGGGGCGGTCGCCCAGTTGTCTGGCAAGCAGTTGCGCCTGTGGCGCGGTCTGGCCCGGCTGCAGGAACACGCTGATCGCCTGGCTCTGGCCCAGCGCGTTGCCGAGCTGCTGCACGTTGCCCAGCAGCAGGTAGAACGCCAGCGGCAAGGCCAGCGCCAGGCCCATCACCGCGATGGTGAGCAGGCTGCCGAACGGACGCGCGGCGAGCCGGCGCAGGCTCGACCCCGCGCTCCAGCGGTGGTGTTCCTGCCAGCTGGCGAAGCGGTTGCCGCGGCTGTGGACGTTGCGCGGCGGCGCATCCGCCGGCACGTGCAGGGTCTCGGTCGACGTGTTCACAGCACCTCCTGCGCGGCCAGGTCGGCCACCAGGCGGCCGTGATCCAGCACGATCACGCGCTTCTTCATGCGCTTGATCAGCGGCAGGTCGTGGCTGGCGATCAGCACGGTGGTGCCGACCTGCTGGAACTCGCCGAACAGGCCCATGATCTCCACCGCCAGCTGCGGGTCGAGGTTGCCGGTGGGCTCGTCGGCGATCAGCAGCGCGGGGCGCGCCACGATCGCGCGGGCGATGCCGACGCGCTGCTGCTCGCCGGTGGACAGGGTGGCCGGCAACTGCCGCTCGTAGGCGAGCAGGCCGACTTTCTCCAACGCCGCGCGTACGCGCCGGGCACGCTCGGCGCGGGCGATGCCGCCGATCACCAGCGGCAGCTCGACGTTGGCGAACACGCTGCGATCCAGCAGCAGGCGATGGTCCTGGAACACCATGCCGAGATGCCGACGCCACTTCGGGATGCCGCTGTGGCGGATCTTCGCCAGACTCTTGCCGTCCACGCTGATGGTGCCGTGCGAGGGCCGCTCGATCAGCCCCAGCAGCTTGAGCAGGGTGCTCTTGCCGGCGCCGGAATGGCCGGTGACGAAGGCCATCTCGCCGGTCGGCACCTCGAACGAAAGCTGCGAGAGCGCCTCATGGCCGCCTTCGTAGCGCTTGCTGACTTGGTCGAAATGGATCACCGCGCGTCCCCGAGCCTGCGTTTCGTCGTATCCGCGCAAGGATAAGGGAAGCCGGCCGCAAGATGCGGACTTCCCTGACCGCCGCGGGCCAACCCGCGGCGGTCGCGGCACTCAGCGGCCGGTGAACAGCCGGGTCAGGCGACGGAACAGGCTCGGCTTCTTCGGATGGGCGTGCTCGCTGGGCTTGCCCGAAGTCACCGCGACCTGCCGCGACGGCCGGCTGTGGCCGCTGCCCGCGGACTCGGCCGCGTTGCGCTCGCGGGGCGGGCGACGCTCGCCGCGCGGTGCGCGATTGCCTTCGGCGACCGCGGGCTGGTGGCCGGTCGTCTCGACGCCATCGGTCGGCGCGCCTTCACGGCGACGATTGCGGCCGCCGCGACGGCGCCGCGGCTTGCGCGTCCCTTCGGCGGCCGGACCGGCATCTGCCCGCGGTGCCGCCTCGGTCTTGTGCACGCCCTCGACGGCCGGCTGTTCGGCGGCGGTGACACGGCCGTCGGCCAGCTCCGGCTTGCGCTCGCGCGGCGGACGCGCGGCGCCGCGGCTGCTTCCGCTGCGCTCGCCGCTGCGACCCGGGGCGCCGCTGCGGCGCGGCTTCTCGCCCGGCCGCGGCGCCACCACGTCGCCAAACGCGGCGCTGTCGGCGGCGGCGTTGGCGGCGAACTCGGGGTCGATCGCGTGCGGCTTCGGCATCACCAGCAGCTCCGGCTCCATCGCGCCGACCGGGATGCTCTGGCCGATGTAGGTCTCGATGTCCGGCAGGCTCATCGCGTACAGGTCGCAGGCGAAGCTGATCGCGTCGCCCTCGGCGCCGAGCCGCGCGGTGCGGCCGATGCGATGCACGTAGTCCTCGGCTTCGTGCGGCAGGTCGTAGTTGAAGACGTGGCTGACCGCCGGGATGTGCAGGCCGCGCGCGGCCACGTCGGTGGCCACCAGGATGTCGAGCTGGCCGTCCTGGAAGCGCTGCAGCAGCTTCTGCCGCTTCAGCTGCGGCACGTCGCCGGAGATCGCGCCGACCCGGCAGCCATGGCGCTTGACCCGCTCGGTGACGCGCTCGGCGGCAGCCTTGGTGTTGACGAAGATGATGCTGCGCGACGGCTTGTGCCGGTCGATCAGGTTCAGCAGCAGCGGCATCTTCTCTTCCTTGGCCGGGAAGTAGACGACCTGGCGCACCTTGTCGGCAGTGACGTGGTCGCTCTCCACCACCAGCTTCTCGGCCTCGTGCATGTGCTCGTAGGCCAGCTCCAGCACGCGGTGGCTCAAGGTGGCGGAGAACAGCAGCACTTGGCGCTGCTCGCGCGGCGGCAGCTTGCGGAAAATGAAGCGCACGTCCTTGATGAAGCCGAGGTCGAACATGCGGTCGGCCTCGTCGATCACCATCACCTCGACGCTGTTGAGGCTGAACACGCCCTGCTTGTGGTAGTCGAGCAGTCGGCCCGGGGTGGCGATGATGATGTCGCAGCCGTCCTTCAGCTGCTGGCGCTGCTTGTCGTAGTCGACGCCGCCGTAGATCAGCGCGCTGCGCAGGCCGGTGTGGCGGCCGATCGCCTTGGCGTCCTTCTCGATCTGGATGGCCAGCTCGCGGGTGGGCGCGATCACCAGCGCGCGCGGGTCGCTGTCCTTGCGCTCGGCCACCGCCGGGGTGGTCAGCAGGTGGTTCATCAGCGCGACCAGGAAGGCGCAGGTCTTGCCGGTGCCGGTCTGCGCCTGGCCGGCAACGTCGCGCCCGGCCAGCGCTAGCGGCAGAGTCATTTCCTGGATCGGCGTGCAGCGGGTGAAACCGCTGTCGTCCAGACCCTGCTGCAGCAGCGGATGAAGATCGAAGTTGGCGAAGAAGGTGTCGGTGAGTACGGTTTGTGACATATGCGGATGGTTGACCTTGCCTGACGGCGGCGTGATGCGCTGCACCCGTTTCAGCGGCCGGGGTTCGGCGCGAAACGGTGCAGGACGGGGTGCGCGTGGCGCAGCGAAGCGTTCAATCCCGGGGTCGGCAAGGTCGCGCCGCGGCGTGCGACGCCGGATTTGACGGCGGTCCGACGGGCGGCTTGAACGGCCGCCCTTGAATCGTGCCCGGAGTTGCGCTGGAATGAGAACTCGCCGCCCTCTTCCTGCCCAACCCGCGCTTCGTGGGCGCCTGAGTGTAGCCGATGACGGGCCCGCCCGTCGTCACTCCTTGTTTTTCGGCCCCGGCCACCCCATTGTTTTCCACCTGCCAGTTCTGGCCCCCCAGCCACGGAGATCCCCGGTGAGCGACCTGATTACCCATGTGAACGACGACGCCTTCGACGAGCAGGTGCTCAAATCCGAAACCCCGGTGCTGCTGGATTTCTGGGCGGAATGGTGCGGCCCGTGCAAGGCCATCGCGCCGATGCTGGACGAGCTGGCACAGCAGTATCAGGGCAAGCTGCGCGTGGTGAAGGTGAACATCGACCAGAACCAGCAGACCCCGCGCGCCTATGGCGTGCGCGGCATCCCGACCCTGATGGTGTTCAAGAACGGCAAGGTCGAGGCGACCCAGATCGGTGCCGTCAGCAAGGGCCAGCTGACCCAGATGATCGACAAGGCCATCTGACCCCTTCGTTGCACACCCGCTGCCCGCCGCCTGCCCGGCCCCGTCCGGCAGGTTGGCGAGGCTTTACGCCGGCACGCGGCGGGTGCTAGATTCATCGCGTCCGTCGGGACAGTCCTGTCCCCTTGCGCCTGCCGCGCGACGCACACCCTCCCTCCTGCAATTCAACGGCGCCCCGCGAGGATTGCCCGTGTCCGATACCGAAAACAGAACCCCGAACGACGCCCCGGGCGCCGACGCCCGCGCCGTGGCCGAAAACAAGCCCGAGCCGCGCCCCCGCGCGCCGCGCCGCACGGCCGCCGCGACCGCGGCGGCGAACGCCGAGAAGGCCGCCGTGGCCGACAGGCCGGTCGCACCGACGCCCGCCCCGGCGACGCCGGCAGCCGTGCCGGTGCAGGCCAGCCTGCCGGCCATGCCGGCGGAACCGGCCACCACGCGCCCTGCGCCGGAGCCGCGCGACTTCACCGCTCAGACCGGGCAGAACCAGAACCAGGACTCGCCGGCCGGCCAGAACCCCGGCCAGCCGCAGAATCCGAACCAGGGCCAGAACCCGAACGGCAGCCAGAACAACGGCGGCCGCGAAGGTCGCGAGGGTCGCGGCCGCCGCCGGCGCAACGAACGCGGCGGCAACCCGAACCAGCAGCAGGGGCGCCCGCAGCATCCGCGGCCGAACCCGAACGGCCTGCCGGTGGACGACGACAACGCCGACCCGGGCAGCAACGATCGGGTGATCAACCTCACCGAGTTGAAGCGCATGAAGGCGCCGCAGCTGCTGGAATTCGCCGAGTCGCTGGGCGTGTACGAAGGTGTCGCCCGCGCGCGCAAGCAGGACGTGATCTTCAACGTGCTCAAGGCGCATGCCCGCTCCGGCGGCGGCATCTGGGCCGAGGGCGTGCTGGAAATCCTGCAGGACGGCTTCGGCTTCCTGCGCTCGGCCGACGAGTCCTACCTGGCCGGCCCCGACGACATCTACGTCAGCCCCAGCCAGATCCGCCGCTTCAACCTGCGCACCGGCGACTACATCACCGGCCGCGTGCGCCACCCGAAGGAAGGCGAGCGCTACTTCGCCATGCTGCGCGTCGACGACATCAACGGCGATCCGCCGGAGGCGTCGAAGAACAAGATGCTGTTCGAGAACCTCACCCCGCTGTTCCCGCGCAAGGCGTACAAGCTGGAGCGCGGCAACGGGTCGAGCGAGGACATCACCGGCCGCATCCTCGATTTGATCGCGCCGATCGGCAAGGGCCAGCGCGGCCTGATCGTCTCGCAGCCGAAGTCCGGCAAGACGATGATGCTGCAGAACATCGCGCAGGCCATCCAGTACAACCATCCCGAAGCGCACCTGATCATGCTGTTGATCGACGAGCGCCCGGAGGAAGTCACTGAGATCGCCCGCACCGTGCGCGCCGAAGTCATTTCATCGACCTTCGACGAACCGGCCGTGCGCCACGTGCAGGTCGCCGAGATGGTGATCGAGCGCGCCAAGCGCCTGGTCGAGCACAAGAAGGACGTGATCATCCTGCTCGACTCGATCACCCGCCTGGCGCGTGCTTACAACACCGTGATCCCGAGCTCCGGCAAGGTGCTCACCGGTGGTGTCGACGCGAACGCGCTGCAGCGCCCGAAGCGCTTCTTCGGCGCCGCCCGCAACGTGGAAGAAGGCGGTTCGCTGACCATCATCGCCACCGCGCTGACCGAAACCGGCAGCAAGATGGACGAGGTGATCTACGAGGAGTTCAAGGGCACCGGCAACATGGAAGTGCACCTGAGCCGCCGCATCTCCGAGAAGCGCGTGTATCCGGCGATCGACATCAACCGCTCCGGCACCCGCCGCGAGGACCTCTTGATCGACCCGGACATGCTGGCCAAGATCTGGATCCTGCGCAAACTGCTGCACCCGATGGACGAGCTGGCCGCGATGGAGTTCATGCTCGACAAGATGAAGAACACCAAGTCCAACGACGAGTTCTTCAATTCGATGAAGCGCTGACAGGCGGGAATCGGGAATCGCGGGATGCGGCGATTCCGCCCGGTACTGGAACGGCGGCCACAGGCCGCCGTTTTCCCTCCTGTGCCCGTCTGATCCAGCTCAAGGCGGCACCCGGGCGATGCTGCTCCAATGCAGCTCCGACCCCGCATCCCACGACACCCCTTTTCGTCGCCTTGCGCCGCCCCCATAGTGTCGGCTCCCCCAGCGAGGCTTCGCCCGTGTCCATACCCAGTGCCGTCAAGAGCACCCCGATCCAGGGCCGCCAGCAACTTGCCGATTACCTCGCCGCCGGCGAGAAGCCGCGCGAGGCCTGGCGCATCGGCACCGAGCACGAGAAGTTCGGCTTCCGCACCGACGACCTGATGCCGCCGCCATTCGAGGGTGAGCGCGGCATCCGCGCCCTGCTCGAAGGCATCGCCACGCGCTACGGCTGGGACATTGCCCGCGAGGGCGAGACCCCGGTGGCGCTATCCCGCGACAAGGCCAACATCACGCTGGAGCCAGCCGGCCAGCTGGAACTGTCCGGCGCGCCGCTGGAAACCATCCACCAGACCTGCTGCGAGGTGAACTCGCACCTGGAGGAAGTGCGCTCGGTCGCCGACGGCATGGGGCTGGGCTTCCTCGGCATGGGCTTCCAGCCGAAGTGGCGCCGCGACGAGATGCCATGGATGCCGAAAGGCCGCTACAAGATCATGCGCGAGTACATGCCCAAGGTCGGCTCGCTCGGCCTGGACATGATGACGCGCACCTGCACCGTGCAGGTGAATCTGGATTTCTCCTCCGAAGCGGACATGGTGAAGAAGTTCCGCACCAGCCTCGCGCTGCAGCCGATCGCCACCGCGTTGTTCGCCGACTCGCCGTTCACCGAGGGACGTCCGAACGGCTATTTGTCCTACCGCTCGCAGATCTGGACCGACACCGACCGGGACCGCACCGGCATGCTCGACTTCGTGTTCGCCGACGGCTTCGGCTACGAGCGCTACGTCGACTACATCCTCGACGTGCCGATGTACTTCAGCTATCAGGACGGCCGCTACATCGACCTGGCCGGACAGGACTTCAAGCGCTTCCTCGCCGGCGAGCTGCCCACGCTGCCGGGCGTGCACGCGACCATGAAGGACTTCGCCGACCACCTCACCACCGCCTTCCCCGAGGTGCGCCTGAAACAGTACCTGGAGATGCGCGGCGCCGATGGCGGCCCGTGGAACCGGCTGTGCGCGCTGCCCGCGTTCTGGGTCGGCCTGCTCTACGACCAGCAGGCACTGGACGCGGCATGGGACCTGGTCAAGGACTTCAGCCGCGAGGAACGCCACGCGCTGCGCGACGGCGTGCCGAAGCACGCGCTGAAGCTGCCGTTCCGCGGCGGCAGCGTGCGCGATCTCGCCGAGGAAGCGCTGAAGATCGCCGGCCATGGCCTGAAACGCCGCGCCCGCCTCAACCGCCACGGCGCCGACGAGAGCGTCTTCCTCGAACCGCTGGTCGAGATCGTGCAGGCCAACCAGACCCCGGCCGAACGCAAGCTGGAGCTGTTCCACGGCCCGTGGCACGGCAGCGTCGATCCGGTGTTCCGCGAGTTCGCCTACTGAGCGTATGCACCGCCGCGCACTCGCAGGAGCCGCCGGCAGACTCTGCGAAAAAGCGCGGCAGCTTCATCCTTCGGGAGAAACCCATGCCCCTCGTCCGCATCGCCCTTCGCCGCGGCAAATCGCCCGCCCAGCTCGCCGCCCTGCGCGACGGCGTCTACCAGGCCATGCGCGAAACCTTCAACGTGCCTGAAGACGACCGCTTCATCCTGGTCAGCCAGCACGACGCCGGCGAGTTCGACTACGACCCGAACTACCTCGGCATCGCCCGCAGCAACGACCTGGTGATCGTGCAGATCACCTGCAACAGCGGCCGCACCGTGGAGCAGAAGCGGGCGCTGTATCGCAGCATCGCGGAGAAATTATCCGCCGACCCGGGCCTGCGCCCGGAAGACGTCTTCATCAACCTGGTCGAGGTAGCCAAGGAGAACTGGTCGTTCGGCCACGGGATCGCGCAGTACGCGTGAGGTTCGCTCCCGGCGGAACGACGCATTCAGCGCGGCGCCGCCTCCACGACCGACCAGGCGACCGCTTCGCCCGCCCGCATCGGCCTGCAGGTCGAGGCGGCCAGCGGATATTCCTCCGGCACGATCCACGGCGCGCGCTCCAGCGCAATGCGATCGGTGTTGCGCGGCAGCCGGTAGAAGTCGGCGCCGTGGAAGCTGGCGAACGCCTCCAGCCGATCCAGCCGGCCGACTTGCTCGAACGCCTCGGCATACAGCTCCAGCGCCGCGTGCGCGGTATACAGCCCCGCGCAGCCGCAGGCCGTTTCCTTCGCCTCGCGCGGGTGCGGCGCGCTGTCGGTGCCGAGGAAGAAGTGCGCGTCGCCGCTAGTGGCTGCCTGCAGCAAGGCGGCGCGGTGCGTCTCGCGCTTGAGGATCGGCGCGCAATAGTTGTGCGGGCGGATACCGCCCTCGAACAGCGCGTTGCGGTTGAGCAGCAGGTGATGCGCGGTGATGGTGGCCGCCACGTTGGCCAGCGCGCTGGCGACGAACTCGACCGCATCGCGCGTGGTGATGTGCTCCAGCACCATGCGCAACGCCGGGAACCGCTCGCGCAGCGGCAGTAGGTGGCGCTCGATGAACACGCGCTCGCGGTCGAAGATGTCGATGGCCGGATCGGTGACCTCGCCATGCATCAGCAAGGGCAGTTCGTGTTTCTCCATCGCCTCGATCACGGCGTACACCCGCGACAACTCGCGCACGCCGGACTGTGAATTGGTGGTGGCCCCGGCGGGGTAGTACTTCACCGCGAACACGCTGCCGCTATCCTTCGCGCGAGCGATCTCGTCGACCGGCGTGTCCTCGGTGAGGTACAGCGTCATCAGCGGCTGGAAGCGCGAGCCCGCCGGCAGACTCGCCAGGATCCGCCCGCGGTAATCCTCGGCCTGCGCCACCGTGGTCACCGGCGGCTTCAGGTTCGGCATCACGATCGCGCGCGCGAAGCGCTTTGCGGTATGGCCGATCACCGAGGCCAGCGCATCGCCGTCGCGCAGGTGCAGGTGCCAGTCGTCAGGGCGGGTAATTTCCAGGCGCGTGGGTGTCATGGATTCCGGGCTCGAGTTGCGGTCGGAGATGGCAATGGTATCGCGCGGACGCGATTGGAGCCCCCGCTGTACTTCGTCGCCATAAAAAGCAGAGCTTTCACCCTCCTGCGGAGGGCGAGGTACTTCTCTTTTGGGCAAGCCAGTACTGTCCGGGGAAATTGCTCGGCGATCTCAGTAAACGATTGATCATGCGATAAAAAATGACAGCTCCGGGGTGTTAGCGATTTCAACCATGCAGGCCTCAACCTGGACGACCTCACGGGGAGGGCGTCGCCATGCACGAAGGCCAGTTTGTGTTCACGCAGCTCATGCGGCATCTGCCTATGCATACGTTCCGACGCCTCGTCGCGAAGTACGACGGCGATCGCTACGTGAAACGCTTTGGCTGCCTCGACCAGTTTTTGTGCATGGCCTTCGCTCAGCTCAGCGGAC